>CAYYUQ010000022.1:0-39149 GCA_964474945.1 uncultured Halopseudomonas sp.
TTGCGGTGGGCGGCGAGGGCGCTGTCAATGCGCCTCGTTACCTCACCTTCAAGCGCAGCCATGGCGAGTGTCCGCCGGGCAAGCTCCAGCGCCTCCACCAGTGCCGACACGTCCGGCGCTGGCTGCCGCTCTGCGGGCTGCTGGGCGGTGTAGAGCGGCCAAACAGGGTTGCTGGTGCCCGGCTTGGTCAGATGGAGACGAGTAGAGCGGGTAAGAGCGGTTAGGCTGGATAGAGTCGCCCCGCGCATACTCGGCTCACCTTCAAGCCACGCCACCGGCTCCCCCTGCACAGCAGGCGCTGCTATATTCCCGGCGCCACGAAAATGATCTGCATACAGCGTGGCCACATGCTCCGCAAACAGCATTGCGCTGGCGGTGGTGACGATGTTTTTATTGTCGCCCGGCCAGTCTAGGAAGCCCGCTACTTCGCGCTTGATAAGCTCTTTCAAGTCGGTCATTTCCGCTCTCCCATCATCGCCTTGTGGCAGTCATTGCTGCCCTGAATGTACGATTCGCTCATCACCTTGCGCATCGCCTCGCGCATCGCCTCGCGCATCGCCTCAAGCGTGCCGGGCATCGTGTAGTGGTGAAGCGCTGATCCCGATGCGCGCAGTACGGCATCCAGGTTGGCGTCAATGCGTTGCTCTGGCGTTATTTCAGTCATGGGCATCCTCTGGTTTTGCGAACTCATGAAAATTCGGTGTGGCGGGATGCCTCACCGGCGTCTCCCCGATCCGCTGCGCATCGATGGCGTGCTGCTGGATCTGCCGGGCCATGCCCAGCAGGTCGGCCTTGGTGAGCCATTCGTCCGGCCCAGGCAGGTTGCCCAGGTTCGTTACGGCCTGGCCGTCCTGCAGCGTGTGCAGGGCTGTGATTGTTCGGGTCATGCCATGTACCTCTTCAATTCGCTGCCCAACCATCTGCCGACCGGGGTGCTGACCCCGTTGCCGATCTGGCGGTAAGCCGCTGTGTCTGATACCGGGAACTCGAAGCTGTCCGGCACGCCTTGGAGCCGGGCATACTCACGGACCGAGTAGGGACGCACTCCCAGCGGGAAGCGCTTGTCCGCGACCAGCCGTGTGCTCTTGTCCTTCGCATAGTGCGCAACGCAGGTCGGGGCGATGTCGCCTTTCTCTGGGTCGCTGATGATCGGCAGGTCGCGGTAGCCACCGGTCATGCGCGTCTTGATAGCCTTTGGGATCGTCACGCGCGGCTCGCCTTCCAAAATGTCAGCCAGGCTTACGGGTCGCGTGTTCTCCGGTGGCCGAATATTGAATGGTCGCCGGGTGCCAATGATGATCAGTCGGTGCCGTCGCTGCGGCAGCCAGGTCTCGGACTTGATCGGGCAGAAGATCTGCACGTAGTAGTCCGGCAGCTTGCTCATTGCTTCCATCACGATCGGGAAGGCCCGCATCCCGGGCACGTTTTCGACTGCGTAGAACTCGGGCCGGGCAATGGCCAGGTGGCGGAGCGCGTGCAGGAACAGCTCATCACCGGTGCGCGTGCCGTGAATGTCGGCGATAGTGCTGTACTTGGTGCAGGGGTAGGTGAAGACCATCCCGTCGCAGCTGTCTTGCTCCAGCACCAGCTGCTGCGTGATATCGCACTGCTTAACGTGGTCGCCCATGTTGTGGCGGTAGGTCTTGCAGGCGTCCGCATCCAGCTCGAAAGCCTGGTTGATCGTGATGCCTGCTTCGAGAAGGCCGATATCCATCAGGCCTGCTCCTCAGAAGTAGGAGTTTACGGTGGGCATGGGTTACCTCAAAACAGAATGACCGCCGGTGCTGGCGCATTGACATACGAACGGGCTATTGTCGATCTATCGGCACGCTGCCGGTAAATGCAGGTTTCACTTAAGCCCAAAGGGGCAGGGAGTTTTATCTATGAAGGTTCTGCTGATTGCTTTGTCGCTGATGATGGTGAGCTCTACCGTGCTCGCCCACGGCGGCGGTTGCCGTAAGAGCTCACCACCTGGCCAGTGCTGCCATATGGATAACAGCAAGGGCACTGTCCACTGCCATTGATGCAGTAAGGGCGGCCATCAGGCCGCCTTCTCCTCGTCACCCTCAATAATCCCGTCTTCAATCCACACCTGCTGCACACCCGGCGGCAGCTTGTCCATCGGTGCCTTCATCGTCCCAGCCATGAACGCCTGATTCAGCGTACCGTCACGGGTTGCCCCGATCAGCAGCTTCAGCGCCTGCGGCCGCGATGCCGGCTCAAGCACATCGAACCGATCCAGCAGGACGAAGCCCAGGCCCGACAGCTTGGCCACGGCCACCGCCAGCAGCGTGTCGACTCGCCACTGCTCCGACTCGGACAGCAGGCCACGTAGCCGGCCGGCGCATTCGATTTCGATGTCGGTGTTGATGGATGCCTGTGGCCAGCCAGCCCGCGCTGACATATCAGCCAGCAGCTCGTTCATCGGCCCAATCGCCTCACTCAGGATCTGTGACGGGATGCCGTTGGGCCCCAGCTGCTCGGCAATCATCACCCAGGCCTGCACATCGGCGTGGTACTCCGCGGCCTGGGTGATGACGGTTTTGCGCTCGGCAATGGCCTTATACGCATCAGACAGTGCTTCATGTTTCGCCCGGGCTGAATCCCGTTGCTGGCGCAGCTCGGCAATTGCCTGTTCCGCATTCTGGATCGCGTCGGCTGGCGGTACCGTTGCCTGGGACTTCTGCAGCTCTTCCAGCTTCGAAACAGCGCCAATGGCTTCATCCAGCTCCCGCTGACAGGTATCAGCCTTTGCCTGCAGGTTCTTGACGATTGTCTCGAACTTGCTGACGTTCTTGGCTACCTCTGCCGGGTTGTGTTCGGAGTCGCCTTCTTCCTCGACGCCAAATTCCTTTCGGTACTGTTCCATGGCGGGGCGCAGGCGATCAGCAGCCCGGGTGTTGAACCAGGGGGTGATTAAGCCCTTGTCATCACGATAGCCTTCACTGGTATCGACAATCTCCTCAAATGAGGACAGCGCTCGGGCGAGGTCATGAATCAATCCTTCCCGGCGGCCGGTACCAGTGGCCATGGCGCGAGTCTTTTCCAGTATCTCCTGCCAGTGGCTCAGGTCGGCGAGGGCTTGATCCACGGCGGTCTGGTATTTGGGCCTGTCATTGGCGAGGGCAGATAGCTCGTTGATGCGGCCCGCCTGCTGCTGGGCTTGTGCTGCGGCCTCCCGATGGCCGCCCAGGGTCTCGGTGGCCTCGGTCAGATCCTGCTCGAGCACCGCCAACGCTTCGGCGGCAGCAGTGATCTGCTCCTCGGTCACTATGACGTCCGGCTGTTCCGGCTCCCAGCCCTCGGCCTTGTCGCTGCCGTAGTTTTCACCGGTCAACACCTTCCATGCGCCCCGGGCTTCCGAAGCATAGGACTTGGCTTGCTCGGCTGCCGCGGGGAATCCCGATCGCAACAGCGGCTTCACTTTCTCGACCATGGCGGGCAGGGCGCCGGCATCAATCAGGCGCTGGCCGATAGTGTTCGGGTTGGCGCTGGCGCCGGTTAATTCGAACAGCGCCTTGCGGCGCTCCTTGCCGTCCAGGCCAGCAAAGCGGCTGGCATCCAGAACGAAGGGCAGCATGCTGTTATCGGTCATGTGCACGCCCTTTCCGCTGGGCAGGCTGATGCCGTATTCGCCATCCCGGGTGTGGATAGCGATGGCGCCTTTCTTCTTACCCTCGGTGACCAGCTGGCCCATATCTTTCTTGAGGCTGACGCGGCGGGGAAGGCCGGTGAGCGCGATGCTGATGGCGTCCATGAGGCTGGACTTGCCAGCTCCGTTGCCGCCGGACACCAGCACCAGGGGCTCAGATACAGCAAGGGCCGCATGACGCAGCCCTTGGAAGTTGTCGATATCGATCTGATGTATCTGCATGATGGTTACCTCTTGGTAAATTTGAATTCCTTGACCGTCCGCTCTACCCGCTCACGCGGCAGGTCAGTCCATTTAGCTATGTCAGAAACGGCGGACCCGCCCTCCGTCATTTCCTTGATGGCCAGGAGCTGCTGGTATGACAGGTCATAGTTTTTGATATTGGCGTGTGGGTCTTCGCCGGCATCCAGCAGGTGACGCTTGATGGTTGGGACGAACGTTTTGTAATCCTTGGCTATCTGGCTGAGCCTGGCCCCGGACTTGTGTCGGCGAAGAATCTCCGGCATGGCCGCTTCCATCTTTGCGGTCAGCGCGGCGCTTGATTGTCTGTTCGCAGCAGCGCGGCTGGCGGAGCCATTGAAGGTGCTGGGTTGGGGCCCTCGCCTTATGGGTAGCTTTTGGATCCAGCCACCCGAGCGCAGAAACGCTTTGGTGGCCTTTTCAATCATCGCCCGGTCTGCCTTCACCTCATCAGTGGCGTTTTGGATCAGCAGCATCCCCACTCTCCTTGTCGATCTCGATGTCAGTCTGCCTGCCGAATACACTGCATAGCTCACGCAGAGCGGCAGAGAATTGACTGGTCTCGATATGGGCCGCTCTTGCCCAAATCTCTGGCAATGTCTCCGGCTGATTCTGCTCCTCTTCCTCCTCCTCACCGAAGAAGGTGGTCTTGCTGAAGCGGAATTGATCGTTGAGCATGAAGGCCATGGCGCCGTGCTCGAGCTCCAGCTTCTCAACGTGCATACCGGCGCGGATGGCCTCAAGCAGGCCTTGTTGGGCGTGGTCCAGGCTGTCCACATCAAAGACAATCTTTTCCCCCTCGTTCTTCAATACCACGCTGTCGCCGATCCTGAACTTTCCGAAATCCTTCGGTAAGCCTTCCAGGTGGTTTCGAAGGTGTGCCGTCAAACCATAGCGAACGCCGTCTATGTGGATGGTGGTGGTCTTGACGGACTCGCTGGCCCGAACCAGCATCTGCATCATGCGGTCTGCATTTCTCTTAGAGCTGGTGGTGACGATGAGGAATTTGTCTGCTGCCCAGTAGAGGGCGCGTACTTTAGTGGTGGCCGTCAGCGCTGTTGATACCAAGCGCGTGATGGTCTCCTCCCGGATATCTTCGATGCGCCCTTTGTCCAGGTCGTGGCCAGCTTCAGCCGTCGCCGCATCAATTGCTTTCTGGATTTCCGTGTTCACCGGCCCCCGCGGCAGCACCTTCTCATCAATCCGCAGTGTGAACGCCATGCCTCCGTCAAAGCTGGTCACCAAGTCAGGGGTGGCCTCTGTTTCGATGAAGCCCAGGCTTTGAGCCTGGACTTCGGTGATGGGCTGGTAGCGCAGGGACTCCATGGCTTCAGCCAGGGCGTGGGCGTCCGGCAGGTCTGCCGAGTAAACCAAGGCATTGCGTATAATCTTCATGGTCACTCCATATCGAAGTCGTCATAGCCCTGCTGCTCGGGCTGCTGTTCCGGTTCAGGATCCGGCTTGGCCTGCTGGCGCTGCTTGGTCTGCGCCTTTTCCTTCTTGGCTGGTTCCGGGTCGGCCTGTTTGATTTCACCGGTGGTGGTGTTGAGCGTTTCAGTGGGGGCGTCCCGGGCTTCTTCATCCGGAATGGATGGCGGGCGCAGCTCCTCGCTGTCAGCTTCAGCAACAGCACGCTTCAGCTTGTCGATATCCACCGTGTACACCCCTTGGCTGTCGGCTTCGGCTGGGATGTAATCGTGCACTTCTTCGGTGGTGTGCAGACCCATCAGGATTTCCGGAGCGTACAGACGGCCGAAGAAGCTGGCGCAGCGGTACCGAAGCATCAGCTCGGGGATTGTCTGCCACTTGCTGCCGTTCTTTGTGAGCCAGCCTTCGTCAATGGCCATCTGGATGGAGACTTCGGGGCTTTCCAGAACCGGCACCCCGTATTCCCGGCAGAGTTGCAGCAGCGTTTTGCCGCGCATTTCTTCCAAGCTGAACTTGGGAATCTCGGTACCTTTCTCAATCGTCCAGGCGATGCAGGTCTGGTGCCGCACCGTGACCTTCTTCTTAACCTGGGTCTTCTGCCGGTTATGCCACTCGGTGGCGGTGTACTCCACTTCGGTGGGCTCGCCTGGGCGAGACAGCTCGTAACGCATCGGGGCAAACCGGCCGCAGGTGTTGATCGCCGCAACGATGAATGCGCTGGACCAGCTGGGTCGGCCTTCGATGATGTGCAAGTTCTGCATAATCATCAGGGGATCAGCCCGCATGCGCTCAGCCATGTTCAGCGCCACAATGCAGTTCGGCAGCCCTGAGCCGTTCGGCTCGTAGCCGACGACCTTGCCGTATTCCTTCACTTCGGTGAACGCGCGGTAGGCGGTGGGCACCAGCGTGGATCCGGCCAGCACCTTAGCGGCTCGCTGCATCAGCTCGAAGCTCTGCAGGCTGCCGAAGCCCATGGTCACGACGGGCATGCTTGCCTCGCGTGGCGCTTGGTTCTGCAGTGCGCTCAGGGATGTTGGTTGGGTCATGATGAATCTCCTATAGTGTCGCTGATTTGGCCTGACGCTCTACCTCAGACCAGTAGGGGTGTTTGCGCATGCGCGCATGAAGCTGGAGGTGATACTTGCGCGAACAGATCAGCAGGTTCCCAGGGCGGTTATCCGATCGTATGCAGTTGATGTGGTGAACCACTTCATCACTCCGCAGGCTGCGACCTATGGCCTTTTCTGCAATCAGGATATGTTCGTACTGTCGGCGCTTACGGCCTACATGAACGCGGACATATCCCTCTTTGTTTATTGACCGGTTGCCCAGAGCTCGCTGGGTCAGCATTTCGTACCCGCTGGATGATCCTGCCGGTCTCTCCGGTTTGGCCGGATGGTGTGCTCGTCGAGCCCCTGTCCATTGACGGTCTCTGTGCCAGTCGCCAAGCTTGCGCAACTCAACACCTGACCGCTTCAGCCAGCGATGAACTGTGGCGGGCGGTACACCCGTTTCCCGGCTGACCTCGTTTACGCTCATGCCGCCGATATAGAGCTCGGAAACTTTCGCTTCGAGAGGAAGGTTGCGCTTGGCGTCTGCGGTCTTTCGGTTGGCTTCTCCAATGCGGCGGCGGTGTTGCTCTTCCATGCCTTTCACGTCATGCCTCCTTGTAGTGACACGTCGACCAGCGCGGGCAGTAACGCTCCGAGCAGGTGAACGACTGAGGGTTGGGTGGGAACAAGCCGGTGCGGAACATTTCAGCGCCGAGCTGGATCAGGCCCGGGTAGTTCTCGGTACCGACCATCAGCTCTCGGGCGCCGATGATTTCACCGGTACCGGCTTCGGGCTTGCCTTTGGTCTTCAGGCCGATGATTTCTGCCGGCGACTCGATGCGCTGGCCAGTGGTGTGCTCATACAGCAGCTCATAGGTGCCGATCTGGGGCTTGTGGCCCTGGGTCTTCGCTACACCTTTCGAAACCGCAGCAGCGCCGGTCTTCACATCGGCAATGCCGATACCACCGTCCCCGTCCCGCTTGATGCGGGCGCGGTCGAGGGTGCCGGTCAGTTGGATGATGATTCCGCCACCGCAATCTATCTCCAGCGGCTTTGTCTCCAGCTCCACTGCAACGAAGTCGTAATTCGGGCTGACGTCGTGGCAGTACAGCGTGTGAAGCGTTAACCCGGTGGCCTCGGCCTGCTTGAGGGTAATATCGCTGCCGCGCCACTCCACGTCATATTCGGGCTGGTGCAGGGCTTCGATGAAGTAGTCCGCGGCGTCATAGGCTGACAATTCCTCGCCATTCACCCTGGCCGCATCAAATGCACCGGTGCTGGCATGGATGGCAGTACCGAGCAGGGCGCGGGGGCTGCTGCCGGACTTGATGCCCAGCAGGTGCACGCCCTCCCACTGGTACGCGCAATTGAACAGCGAGCCCCATGACGAGGCCCGAACGCGGATTGGGTCGCCCATCACGCCGCCCCCAGCGGCTGCTCCGCGTTCAGAGCAAAGTAGACCGTGGCGCAACCCTCGGCATCGGCGCGCGCCCGGTGAGCGCCTTCCAGATCCTCGCCAGTGAAATGCTTGTAGGCCTCGGCCAGGGTCGGGTTCTTGTACTTGGTGAAGCCTGCCTTGACCATCTTCGCAGTCGGCGGACATTTCACAATGTCGCGGGTGGCGCTCATGGTGCAAAAACCGGCAGCTGCCTTGTACGCTTCGGCGGCTTCTTCATCCCGGTACCGCATCAACGCAATGCGCATGATCCGATCATCGAAAGGGCGGTTATGAGCGATACGCGTTTCGGCTCGCTCATGAATGGCCATGAAGCCATCAAGCGCTTCGGATTCAGGAATACCCAAGTCCATTGCCATTTCAGTAGTGATGCCGTGAATAGCCGCCACCTCGTCGGGGATCGTCCAGCCGTCCGGTCGGATGATGGCCTCGAACGAGTCCACCAGCGTGCCATCTTCGCTGTAGAGCAGGGCGGCAACATCAACCAGGTGCGGCTGGCTGGGGTCAGAGCTGGGCAATTTGAATTGAGGCAGGCCCGATGTTTCTGTGTCGTAAAAATAAATTAAAGACATGACGAATCCTCGCCGCTTGAATGGCGGTGGTTGAGTGAGTGATAAGAGGCAGTGCTGGTCAGCCGATGGTCTCGGCAATCGTGTATGCGGCGATCAAAACGCCCCATACCAAGAGGAACACTGTGGCTTATTTGCAAATCTGTTTGATCATGGTCTGATCCTCGCGACCGCTGCCCGAACCTCGCGCAATGTCCACTCGCACGAATCCGCCTTTTTATCGATCACCTGAAGCATGTGCTCCATGAGGCGTTCATATCGCTTGTAGCGTTTTTCGGCATTGCGCAGGCGCTGTTCGATGTACTGGTCATGGGCCTGCTTGGCCAGCTTGAGTTGTTCGGTATTCATATCGCGTCCCTCAGTCCGTAAGCGGCCGCTGCTATTGCCGCAGCCCCGATCCAGCCGAATACAAAAAGGGCAAGCCCAATGGCCAGCCCCGCGGTGAATACGGCCAGTGCTTTCATGACTCATACCCCGTCCGCTGGAACTGCTCGACTGCCTCGGCTCGGGCCTTGCTCAGCATTGCGGTGGCGTGGGCCTCGATCTTCTTTTTCAGGGCCATCGTGTAGAACAGCATGCTTTGCTGGCGACATGCCGCGAGCACAAGGTCAATCAGCTCGCCGTCCTTCATCATTTCCGACAGGCTTTCTTCAGCGCTCATGCGGAAGTCATGCACGCTGACCAGATCGGCGTCATAGCCATTCATGAGGCAGCCAACATCCCCATCGAAGCAGGGCTCTGATGGGTGCTCTGGCGGCGTCCGCTGTTCGAGTTCGCTTTGCGCTGCCCTGGTTGCGTGGGCACCTCTTACAAATGAGCTCATGATCAAATCCTCATTGAGTAGCCACTGGCTAATGCGTGATTACCGGTGGCTGCTGATAAAAAACCCCGGCGAACCGGGGCGGGGAAGACGGCTGAGGAAGCAGCCGTCAAGTCGATAACACAGGTGCTGGATCGCGAAATACACCAACTGTGTGCTGCGGAATTGCAGCGGGGTATGACCGGTTACAGTCACACTCCGATGCAATCCAAAGGGGAGGCCCGTGACGTGGGCCAGTCGCATCGAATCGCCCCGGTGATGAGCCGGGAAAGGGGTATCACAGCCCTGGCTACGGATTAGCTCGCAGTGCGCCTTGCTCCGTCGTGAGCAGAGCGTGCCGGTATGGATACCCGACGGCTGACAGTTGCGAGCCGAGCCGCATCCGTTGGAGCGGTGAAGTGGTACTATTTTCGGAATCTTCCGACAAGCTGGGCAGCCAGCAAGAGAATGAGGCCAGCCAGGATAATGCCGAATAACAGAAACCAGCCGTCGTTCATTGGTAGGGTCTGGATCGCCACAAAAATCCCGACCACTATCAGCAGCACAGCTGACAGGCTCGGGCGCAGTGGCTTTCCTTTATTGTCGCTCATGGTCAGGCATTCACTCCTCTTGGCTTTAGTGGTGGCTGGGTTAGCGGGACTGACTTACAGGTTCGTTGTTGCCAGCAGTGCGGCTGAGCGAGTTGTTTGCGCTCTCGCTGCAATACTCTTGAGCATGCGCGCCGGCATCTCTGTAATGGAGCGCCGGAGTTAGCCGCAGCCCAGCGCCTTGCCAGCCTCACGAAGAATGAAGCTGATTGTATTGGCCAGCCCGACAAAAAATATGATGCCGGCCAAGCCGCAAGCTGCACCGCAGGCTGCGCCGACGGCGGCCGCCTTGATTTTATTCTGATTGGTCATAAGGGCTCCTTTTGGGTTTTCCCGGTGCCGCCTCACAGAAGCGGCACGAGGAAACTCTACTCCGCTGTTACTCGCCACCTGCGGCTGGGCGTTGATTTCATTGCTGCGTTGTCATGTGTCACCTCGGCTTACTGTGCCGGTACTGCGCCCTCATCTCAGGCATCCGGCAGGGAGCTGCTTTGGTGCTTACCCTCGACCCGCTTACGCCGATACAGCTAGCGTCACGCTTGATCTTGAGCAAGGTGGGGTTTCTCCCCACGCTATCCGGTGTCACCGGCACTAGCAGTCTGTTTATCCTCGGTCGCTCAACGCTCTCGCGCTGTCGGGACTGCAGAGGGGTCTTCGTTTTTAAAGAGCGGTGCCGGTGTTCTGGCTGGCGCGGTGCTCTGCGCTGTCGGGATTGATTATTAACCGCCGGTTTCTCATATGTCAATACCGGCGGTTAATTAAATTGCGTCGGGCGGTTAATTTGCGGTTAAGCAGCGAGGAGGCTCGCGGTCAGTTTCGGAGAAGTGACTCGAACTGTGAGCCGTTACCCAATCCACACGCGAAGCCCGTCACGTTTCAGCGCAGCGAGCGGGCAGGGGGCTCGGCCGGCTGATAGATTTGGGTTAAACAAAGGAGGGGGTATGGACAAGAAAAGCATGAGGCTGCTTATCTGGCATCTATTGCCTGCAGCCTATCTAGTGGTTCTTTCCGCCGGGGCAGCGTTATTTCTGCCGATCGACCAGCTGGGCATGCTGGTTGCGCTCGCATTGGTGGGGGTGGTGTGGGCTGGAGTGTCGGGTGGGATGCTGTTGGGTCGGTTGAGGCGGCAGAGACTGGCGGTCAGCGACAAGCAAGGATGAAGGCAGGGGCGGGAAAGGTGGGCGTAAAAAAACCAGCGGGGAGGCTCAACTAGCGTACTAGATCACTGTATGCCATATTGCCTACACATAGGCCCGCCATGGTTGGCAGGTCGCGACCGGTCTGTCTATAATGCCGACCGGAAAAAGAGGAGGACGAAGTGTTTGGTCCGAATGAAATTCGTCTGAACCTGCGCTCATGGGTAGAAACGCACATGAGGCCAAGCGTCAACGATGTCCTTATTGATGAGTTTGGTTTCTCAAATCGCACGAAAGTCAAAGCCCCAGACAAAACTTTCAGAGCAGACTTGGCGCTGGCCAATGGCCGCCTCGTTGGGTTTGAGATAAAGAGCGGAAACGATTCTCTGTATCGCTGGCCTAGCCAATGTGAGGCATATTTCCGGGTGTTTGATGAGATCTGGCTTTGCACTCATAGCAAACACCTCGAAAAGGCGTTGCCTATTACCCCAAAAGAAGCTGGGATTATCCTTGTTGACGATTTGGGAGGGATGGCGGTAGTACGAAAGGCTAGCGCGCACAAACAATTAAATTCATATGATCTCAGTGGTTTACTTTGGCGAGAAGAGTTAGAAACTCTTTGCGCTGATAATAATTTGAGCTTCAAAAGCAGGGACACTAAGTCTGTACTTCGTGAGATAGTATCCCAATCGCTAAGCATTGATATTATTCGCGCTCATGTGCTGAGCAATATTAAAGCAAGGCGGCTAGATTAAGTCATCGAGATCATCTTCTTCTGGTGGTCTAACCAGATCAGATAGCAAACCGTTCTCCAGCGCTTGTAACATGGCAGATGCATGCTGGTTTATACGGATTTTATTCCAGTAAGCCATGTTGCCCGGGTTCGCTCTTTTGCCTGAAGCGATCGCGGCAATTTCTTTAGTGCCCCAACAGAACGGATCGCCGTGATAGCCAGGCAAGCTCTGGAAAACCTTAGCTATATCTCGAAACTTTTCGTTCTCGCCGCCTGCGCCCAGCCGCTCTTGATGCCAATAAAGAGGAATGAAGTAACCGGCAAAAGGTATGGGTTGAGCCATTTTTGTAGGATCATAACCGTCGAGTAGATCTTTGATAGGGTTGGTTGCAGCGTAATCGCCGTAGGCAAAAGTGGCTTTTTGAGAGAACATTTTATGTAACTGCGCTTGCCAGCCTGGATCTATGCAGTGTGGACGCGCGCTTATGCCGCGCTCAGGCCTCTCGTCAGGCCATGAAGTGCTCAGCGTGATCACATTTTCGACGGGGAAATCTTCCAGCAGCTCCATGCAGCGCCTCACCGAGCTCCCCTCCTGCAATGAGGGCTGTGAAGTTATGTTGCCGCGATCAACGACAATAGCGATCCGCTTAAAGTCATCATCTGAAATAGAGTTCAGCACTGCTCGGACATGGCTTATATTTTTATCCAAAACCTTATCATTGCCTTCGATCCTTATTAAAACACTCTGCGCTGCTTGCAACATTTTGAGAGTGAATTGTACGATGCTGCGGGTGCTGTCTCCGGAGTTGAACCCCACAACAGGTTGGATGGCGGGGTTAGATTTCATAAGATCCCCAAAGAACTTTTCTTTTGCTCCGAAGTTCTTCGCCGGGTCATTGAGTTTGCTAGCAAGAGGACTCTGAATGTCGGCAGGGAAACGGGACACGTCTACCCAGCAAGGAGTTGCGCCCCATTTTTCAACAAACGACTCTACGATCTTGGCTGAGTTGCCTCTTGCGGATATGATCGGCGCAATTTTTTTCTTTCGCGCGGCCTCGAGCTCATTTAGGGCAAGCAAGTCATACTGGGCAGCCCTCACCGCTGTGTAGTATTTGCTTAACTTTAACTTCGCCATTTTATTGCTTCCTATGTTGTTATTAATTCCTAAAGGCTAAGGCAGTTTTATCTATACGATCACAGCTTCTGCGACCGCGAGGCAGCAGCACGCGGGCATGGATGCCTTACAGCGACTCACGATTCTTGCTTTCGATTTCCTGGCGACACAATTCATCGTTGTCAAAGCTGTACTGGAGAAAGAGGTAGGCATTTGATCCGCTGGTGGTCCGAGGCGTGAGCACAATTCTTTGGATATTATTGGGCAAAGGCGAGGCCTCGTTAGCCTCCCACTCAGACACAAGGTATCGCTCTTCCTTGTGCAAGGCCATCATCCAGTCGTCAGGATCTTTCCATATGCTACCTGGCAGCAGTCGATCTAAAGTTTCCGGGACTCCGTAGACATTTGTGAGGCTTAATTGCAGGCCGTCATAAGCCGTTCTGATTTGAGAGCCAAAGCTATTGGCTGAAATGTCTTTCCCTACAGCTCTTATCTGGCAGAGCCCTGCTACTGGAGAGATCACCATCGCGTACGTCTCGAATGCCGCGTTCTCTTTGGGCGCGGTAGTCGAGCTGTAGAGATTCTGGTTGCCATCTACAAGGGGCAAAGCCGTGCCTATCATTGCCTCGATGTCGCTAACAGATAGCCCTTTTGCCAAGCCGAATGGACCGTCCGCTGGCGGACTCAGCTCTGCCGCAGCGGGGCGTGGCGTTTCACGACCTGTTCCTGACAATGGCTCGGCAGATTGGCTAGCGAAAGCGGGGGGCAACAGGCCGTACTTTGCAGATAGGTAGCGTTGCTCAAGCATGGCAATCGTGCTCTGCTTTGTTGCCACGGCAGATTCCTTCATCACACCAATCAAGCCGCCTGAATAAGCCGAGGCTTCCGCCTTTGCCAGCATGATCTCGGCTCGAGCCTGTGAAAGCTCTTGGCTGAGTGTTTCTGCAAGTACCGAATCAGTGGCAGTGACCAAGGTTTGGGTCTTGACCGGGCCGCGTCCCTCAATCGCATGTATCCGCTGCTGTATCAGGGCTTCGTTGGTTTTTAGGACTTCGAGTCGCACGCCGATCAACCCTTTAATCAGGCCGCCGGAATAGCGCGCATCCTGAGTAGATGCTTCTGAGATGGCCTCCTGTGTAAGCTCTAGCTGCTCTTGCAGAGCGGATACCACCGCAAGCTCTTCGGGGCTCAGCTTTTTCTCAATACAGCCAACAAGAAACGCAGACGCGACACAAACAGCCAGAATTCCTTTCTTCACAACAGTCTCCTTAAGAGCACTTTACAGAAAATATTTATACCCTTTGCGAACGCCATGCCTGCAGCACTGATTAGGCGTCAATAACCTTGTATCGCTATCCCGCGAATCGGCTGATCCCAGCCTGGAACGTCAATATCCGCCTATCGCTGTCAATTCATGGCATTTGAATACGGGCTCATAGCTGAGAAGCGTTCGACCCGTCGCCCTCAAAACACCTCATACTTCCCAATCACAGCTTCTTCGCATTCCAGGCCAGCAGAGCCTGGGCGTGGAAAACCACATCCGTAATCAGCACCTCGAAAGGGTCGTTATCGCGGTTATCGGAAATGATCCTGAAATGGGTTTTGCTGACTTTCTGGACGCGCTTGATGTAGACCAGGTTGTCCCAAGTGAAAACGTAGACCCCGTCACCGATGAACTGGGTGATACCGCGGTCAACAAATACGGGCTCGCCGTGATTAATTGTGCCGGCCATGCTCTGACCCCATCCGGTGATGATGGCCAGGTTGGCTGCGCTGGTGTAGGTGATGCCCAACAAGTCGAGGTGTGACTTATGCATCGTGACGTGCCGAATGATCTCGACGTAATCGTTCGGCAGCTGACCGCTACCCATGGCTCCGCGCACGTCGAACTGCGGTATGTCTATCTCGCCTTCCCGTGCCTTTCGGGAGAAATCAGCAGTGACCACATTGCTCTCCTTGGCCTCCTTTTTATTGTTCGATGCTTCTGCAATCTGCTCGATCTCGGAAGCCAGACGAGGGCTGAAATCGGACACAGGAACATCCAGCATTTTTGAAAGCACCATGGCGAACTGGATGTTCAAAGGATTTACCCCTTTGAAGTAGAAGTTCACGGCGGGAGCGCTAATCCCGGCCTCATCCGCAATCTTTTTTTGACTCAGATTCAGCGCATTTCTCTTTTCCAGAAAAATGCGGTGCGCCTGTGCGCACTCCTGAAGCTGCTCTTCGGATAAAGGTTTTTTCTTGCTCATGGACTGACTCTATAACCGTTGGTTAATGTCTGGAAGAAACCGCCGGTGTTGTCTTATTGCTAACCGCCGGTTAATATTGTTTTGTTAATGATTTTTGAGGTGTTCGTGATGACCCAAATACCACTGCCAGATCTTGTCGCTGAAAAAGGACAGACCTTTGTCGCGAAGGCCCTCGGGGTGAGCTCGCCCGCGATCAGCAAAGCGCTAAGCGCAGAGAGAACCATCGTGGTTACCGTTTTGCCGGACGGAACTTTTGAAGCCCAGGAGCTGCGCCCATTCCCATCTCAAGTTCGCAGAGGCGTGGCCTGACATGCCCACAAAAAATCTCGAGCGGGAGACATCGCTGCGCCTATTCGAGCGATTGCTTCCTGGTGCTTTACGCCTTGCCTCCTGGAGCGGTGTATGTCGAAGCAATTAAGCCAAGAACAAAACGCAAGGGCACGGGAGTTTGAGGCGCTGATCTTGCAGCAGCTTGCATCGGTAGGGCAGCGAGCGGTGGCCGAGGCGGTCGGCGTAAACGAGTCCACTGTCAGCCGCTGGAAGGAAGGCGATATTGAGCGCTGGTGCAAGGTACTTGCACTGCTCGGTCTGCAGCTGGTGCCAGAGTCGGCCATGGTGGTGAACGCTGAATACCTTCATTCGCTGGAAACGCTGGCTGAGCTGGGGCTGAAGGCTGAAAAGAAGCGGCCGGGCCCGCTGGGGTGGGATTGATACGTGGCCACCTTCCAGATCAATGACGATGAGCGTGAGGCGCTGCGGGGGTTACCCATGCTGGCGCGTGAGGTCTATGTGTTCGGCATCAGGCCGTTCATGGACTACGCGAGCGGCATTGTCGGGGTCAAGCGGCGCATATCGTACCAGTCCATTTCTGAAGAGCTGTATGTCGAGCCCCACCAGGGCATCAAGGGTGGAGCACCCACCATCAACGAGCTGCGCAGGGCCGTCCAATGGCTTGAAAGAGCAGGTCTCGTCACACGTGATACCGCAACGAACAAGGGGGCGAAGCAGCTGATTTTTCAGCTGGTTTACGCATCGCGGGATAAATCCGTCCGAAATAAAGTGAACAGTAAGTGCACAGTCGAAGTGAACAGCCATCTGAACAGTGCCAACGCCAGCATTGACGCGGGTTGCACGGATGATCTGAACATTGAAGACGACAGACCCGACACACTGAAAGTGAACATACCTCCGGAGTCCGGTCTTCCCTCTACTACTCAACGCGCGCATGAACCAGATCCATTCGAGCCAGACCCAGTCCAGGCCGAGTTCGTGCAGCAGCGCTTCGCAATGGGTGACACCTGGCAGCCCACCCCCCAAGGCTGGAACGCAACTGCCATCCGCAACGGAATCCCTGCTGCCAGCCTGACAGCTGATGCGCTGGGTGAATTCCGCAGCTACTGGATCAATCGCCCTGACAAACATCAATCGCAAGGGCAGTGGGAACACTCGCTTGCGCAAACCATCAAGCGCACAAGCGCCAGGAGTAACGGCCATGACCGACAAGCCGAAGGATCCCCAGCACGTCAGCAACGTAATTCCAATCGCCCGCGATCAGCTGTCGACCGCGTCAAGCAAGCCATTGCCGAACGACAGGCCCGTGAAACTGCGGCAACCACTCCTGGACAAGCTCTGGATGAAAATGACGGAGATGTACGGTCACCGCTGGACGGGGAGTGTTGGCGTGTCAGCTGATCAGGATCATGCCTGGGCGTCAGTTCTCGGTGGGCTGAACGGCCAGCAGATCGCAAATGGTCTGGGCGTTCTGGTCGAGCGTGCCGGCACTGACGAGGGCTGGCCTCCGTCAGCTCCTGAGTTCCGCGCCATGTGTCTGCACGTTCCCGGACTGCCGTCTGCGGTTGCTGCGTGGCACCAGGCACTGGAAGGGCGCTACGAGCACGAGGCCGTTCGAGTGGCTGCAAAGCTGACCGGCATTTACGAGCTGCGCCAGGCCCGACTCAACGACCGATCGCTGCAGCAGATTTTTGATCGCAACTACCGGATCGTTTTCCAACGCGCCCAGAACGGCCAGCCGCTGGAATCCGAGGTGCACATCGGCATCGGCCACGACAGCCAGAAGACCGAAGCCGAGCGTGCGCAGGAGTACGCCGAGCAGCAGCTGCACAAGCGCATCGAGGAGCAGGGCATACCGACGTCAGGGGCAGATGCTCGGCGACTGCTGTTGGCGCGCATGGGGATCAAGCGTGACGGCGGGGAGGCGAGGGCATGAGCAAGACGTCGCAGCGCAAGCGGTCAGCCTACGAGCTGGGCATGAGGGACGCTGTCGCAGGTGATCCGTTTCGATGGGAGCGCCACCCGTTTCTGCATTGGTATCGCGATGGATACCAAGCCGGACTGGTTCAGCGCAAGCAGGCGGAGCCCGAGAAGGCGTGGGGCAACTCATGGCTGGGCAGGCTCATGGGGCGGCTGTTTGGGGGAAGCCAATGAAGCCGGTCACGTTTGTGGTACCGGGAAACCCTCAAGGCAAAGGGCGCCCCCGGGTGGGCAGGGTCGGCGGGCATGCGCGGATGTACACGCCAGCGAAGACGGTGGCCTATGAAAATCTCATCGCTATGGCCGCGGCTGAGTCGATGGGCGGCCGTGCGCTGCTGCAAGGGCCCGTGCTGCTCGAGATGAGCATGATGCATACCGTTCCAATGTCGTGGTCGAAGAAGCGGCGTGAAGGGGCGCTGCAGGGAGAAATCATGCCGACCGTGAAGTGTGACGCGGACAACTGCCTCAAGGCTGTCTGTGATGCGCTCAACGGCATCGTCTGGCGTGATGACACCCAGGTGGTCAACGTGATGCTGGCCAAGCGTTACGCGGATATTCCCAGAGTGGAGGTCCGCATTGTGCCGCTGGACGCAGAGCCAGCCCAGGGCAAGCCAAAGGCGTGATGTTTGTGAGTGAGGGGGCGCTTTCGGGGGAGGGACCTACGGTGAAGCAATTGCTGTTGTGCTTTGAGCCGCTGCCAAGGATGCCGAAGCGCGAGACGGTCTGTGCCGCGGCTCAGCCGGTGACACTGGATGGGGAAACCAAAGCTGCGATGGTCTGGGCAAAGGAACGCGGCCTGAAGTGGCAGACGGTGAAGATGCGGAGAATGCGCGGGGACAGTTGGGCGCAAGCCCTGAAGCCAGGGCTGCGTGAAAACACCTACATGAAGGGATGGAGCATGTCTAAGCGCTGATATGAAGCACCTCCGGCGATTCCATGGACCGCTCAGCAAGCTGCTCGAGTAAGGCCTGCAGTCGCTCGATCGTGTCGGTCGTGGTATCGCCACCGAGCACGGCATTGTCACCTTGCTCAGACAGGGAGATCACCAGCAGCGTTTCGGTAGTGCCGCTTTCCATCGCCTCGCCAGCCAAAGCCATTGCCTCTGTAACACTCATAAAAACATCGTCCTGCATGTGGTCGATTTGCATGACCGCCTCCTCGTATGAATTCAGAGTTCAGTTGATGTGACTGGCCAGGGGTTGCAAGAGCGATTGAGTCACATAGCGTTCGAAGTGGGGCAAGGAAGGGTGTGGAGATGAGATCGATGAAACAGCAGATGGCGCAGGACGCCGCGATTGCCGGAGCAAAAGCAGCTCCCGGCGTTGCTGTTGCAGTTACAGGGGCGACCGGCGCAGTGAATTGGTCCGATATCGCGTACATGCTGACTGCGCTGTACATGCTGGCGCAGGTGCTGCTGCTGATCCCGCAGTACCGGAAGATGCTCCGCGACTGGCGCTTGGGCAAAACGGATTGTGAGAAATGAACATTGTCAGGAAGTCGCTGATTGCCGGCTCTCTGGCAATGGCAGTGTCCGTCGTGGGTTATTTCGAGGGGCGAGAGCTGATTGGTTATGTGGATCCAGTGGGTATTCCCACGGTCTGCTATGGCCACACCGCCAGCGCGAAGGTAGGGCAGGCCCGCAGTGCTGCCGAGTGCGAAGCGCTATTGCAGCAGGATCTGGGAAAGGCTCTGACAGCAGTTGACCACCAGCTACCTGATCTGCCTCCAGCGACCCGGGCCGCCCTGGGCAGTTTTGTTTACAACGTGGGTGCCGGTGCGTTCCAGTCATCCACCCTGCTGAGAAAGGCCAAGGCGGGTGACCTGGTCGGTGCGTGCAATGAATTGCCCCGCTGGGTGTATGCCGGAGGCCGTGTCTTGAATGGCCTGGTGCGCCGTCGTGAGGCTGAGCAGGAGCTATGCCTGGAGGGGCTGCGCAATGAGTCGAATCCTATCAAGCGTGATCGCGGCCCTGTTGCTGGTAGTGGGCCTGCTCTGGTGGCAGACAGATCGGCAGGCCGAGACGATTACCAAGGTTTCCGGTCAGCGCGATATTGCGACGGCTCAGGCAAGCAGCCTGCGCACTACGCTGAGGTTGCAGCGTGAGCTCGCCTCCGATGCTGCCGAGATCGACCAGCGACACACCGCTGAGCTGTCCGCCGCCGAAGCCGAAACTGATCGCCTTGCTGCTGATGTTGCTGCTGGGAAGCGTCGGCTGCACGTCGCAGCCGTATGTCCCGCCGGAGTGCCCGACACCACCGGCACCGCCGGCGTGGATGATGGAGCAACAGCCGAGCTCACTTCCATTGCTCGACAAGATTATTTCACCCTCCGAGGCCAGCTGATTCACACAGAAAAGGCGCTGGCAGGGCTGCAGGAATGGGTGGCAACTGTTTGTAAATAAACGACAGAGGGGGCAACCAATGTCAAAGCGAAAGACTTACCGACCGGGCGAAGTCAAAGCCGGGCATACCCTGTTCATTGTTGGAGCGCACTTTGACCACCAGCAGCGGCGACAGTACGGCGTGATGGAGTATCTGGTGGCCAGCAAGCGCGAGCCGCAGCCAGAGCCCGGCACTGTTCATCCGTATCGCATGCATCCAGGCATGGCGGAGCACGCGCTGACGGTCACTGATCTATGGAAGACCCGCAAAGCAGCCGGAGCTGAGGCAGGACGCAGGCAGGCACTGGAGGATGCGGCATGAATGAGTCGTTGATTGCTGCAATCGCAAGCCGGTACGAAGGGGCGGACATCAACAAGGTGTTCACTGAGCCCCGTCTGCTGATTCATTCCGAGCCAGTGGAAGGCCTGGGCGAGTATCAGCTGCGCATCTCCAAGCCACTCAAGGGCGTAGGCCTCAAGATGCCCAAGTGGCGCATCGAGATCAGCGCTCTGCGCCCCGACGGCACGACTGAAGTTCTCAACGACGGCAATGCACTTGCCCCGTGGAACGTCATGGGCAGCATTGTTTCCGAAGCACTGAAGGTTATGGCTATCTGCATCGAGCAGGGCCGTGGGTCGATGATCAAGGCCAGGCGCCAGGGTATGAGGGCGGTGCGATGACGCAGAATATTTCCGGCCTCGGGGAGACAATGGCTTTGCTGGAGAGTCATGGCAAATTCAAGAGGGGCGAGGCTGGTGTTTCCCAGCTGGTCACTGTGCTTCTTGATCAAGGCGTTTTTGGGGAGGCTGCCGGGCTTCCTGAGGTGCTTCACTATGAGCGTGAGTTTCCGCTTCCACGGGGCAGGGCGGATTTTGTGTTATTCCATGCAGACGGGACGGCAACGGTGCTGGAGGCAAAGAGGGGTGGAGATACGCGCCTTGTGCTCACCGCCATAGGTCAGGCGATGTCGTATGCCGCGCAGCTGGGGTACGGCAGATCTCTGAAGGGTGTTCGCGTGATGGTCACCGCAGATATGACGGGGAATGAGTCTTTGCATATCGACGAGGCCTGCAGATTGGCCGGTGCCATCTGGCTTCCCCTGGGAAGACTGGAGGAGCACGGCGCGGTATGGAAAAGGATAATCGAAAAGGCGGGAGTCCGGAGTGGATAAGCGAGAGACGGACTGGGAGGCTATTGAGGTTGAGTATCGCGCCAACCAACTGTCGAACGTGATGCTGGGCAAGAAGTATGGCGTCTCCGAGGGGGCCATACGCAAGCGGGCCAAGGCCGAAGGGTGGACAAGAGACCTGACGGCCAAGGTGCGGGCTAAGGTACGAGATACGCTGGTACGAGGGGAGGTACGAGACCCCAAGGCGAGGGACAATGAAATCGTCGATGTCGTTGCTGCTACTGGCGCACAGGTAGTTCGCACCCACCGCAAGGACATTCGCACGGCCGCCGATCTGGTAGGCATGCTGATGGGCCAGCTGATGGATGCTGCGCAGAACAGGGATGAGATCGAGGGGGCGATTGACGATGAGACCGCCGATGATGATACGACAGCGCGGCGCAGCAGAATGAAGAGGGCGATATCCCTGCCAACCCACGCTGCAACCATCCGCGACCTGACCACCGCGGCGAAGAACCTGGTAGCGCTGGAGCGCCAGGCTTACAACCTGGACGAGACCAACATGGAAGAAACGTACGAGGAGCGGCTGGCCCGGTTGATGGGCAAGTAGGGTCTTGCGTCTGCGATTCAGTCACATAGCTTCATGCCCATCCAATCAGCGATGGGTAGAAATGATTACCTGGCAATGCACTCCACAAAACGACGGCTTGGTCACCCTGCAGGCAACGCGGGGTGCTGTCGTGTGGCGGATGTTTAATTTGCGCACAACTGGCCAGGTGGTTCGCGCTGTTGAGCGAGTGAGCGACGAGATGGCGAGGATGACGCTATGAGCGCTGACGCCATGCTGACCCAGCTGCTGGATGATGATGAGCTGTACTGCCGCGTCAACCTGAAGATCAGGACGAAGGCCGGCAAGATCGTGCCGTTCGAGTGGAACGACACACAGCGCATCCTGCACGTCGCGCTGGAAAAGCAGTTGGCGGAGAAGGGCTGGGTTCGCGCTCTGGTGCTCAAAGGCCGCCAACAGGGGTGTTCTACCTATATTGCCGCGCGCTTCTATAAGCGGGTGACCACCACCTTCGGTACCCGCTGCCAGATCATCACGCACATGGACGCTGCCACGCAGAACCTGTTCGGCATGGTGAAGACATACCATGAGCTGGCCGATCCCGTCCTGAAGCCCAAGTCAAAGAGCGATAGCGCCAACAGCCTGAGCTTCGGCGGGCTGCGCAGTGATTACCGAGTGGCTACAGCGGGCTCAAAGAACGCCGGTCGATCCGACACAGTGCAGTTACTGCATGGATCCGAGACCGCGTTCTGGCCCAACGCCGAGAAGATCATGGCCGGTCTGGGCCAGACCCTGCCGCTGGAGCCGGGTACCGAAGGGATCATGGAGACCACCGCAAATGGTCTGGGCAACATGTTCCATTCGATGTGGACCATGGCCGTAGCGGGCAAATCCGATTACATGCCCGTGTTCATTCCGTGGTTCATCGAAGCCGGGTACCAGCGCGAGGTGCCTGCCGACTTCGAGCTGAGCGAAGAAGACCGTGAGTACATGGAAGCCTTCGACCTCAGTCTTGAGCAGATGGCCTGGCGTCAGATGAAGATCGCAACCGACTTCACTGGCGACGAGGACTGGTTCAACCAGGAGTACCCGGCCACGCCGGATATGGCCTTCCTCAAGGTCGGCCACAAGGCGCTGATCAATACCCTCAAGGTCCAGAAGGCCCGCAAGCAGAATGCGGCGCACATGCAGCGCATCGGCGCTCACGTTGTCGGGCTCGACCCGGCGCGGGGCGGCGACACGTCAACTTTCATTCACCGGCAAGGCCGCGTTGCCTGGGGCATCGAGCGCATTGATGTGCGCGACACCATGGCTGTTGCTGGCCATGCCGCACGCATGCTCACCGATGACAAAACCATACGCATGATGTTCATCGACATCGGTGGCCTGGGTGCCGGCATCTATGACCGGCTGGTTGAGCTGGGGTTCGGCGATCGCGTCACGGCAGTGAACTTCGGTTCCAGGGCGAGCGATGACCGCAAGTACTTCAACAAGCGCGCCGAGATGTGGGGCGACATGGGGGAATGGGTGTGCGACGAGATCACGCCCAGCATTCCTGATGATGACCAGCTGCATGGCGACCTGACCTCTGCGAGTCGCGACAAGTACAGCTCCAATGGCCAGCTGAAGCTGATCGAGAAGGAGAAGATCAAGAAGGAGCTGGGCCGCTCGCCGGATGACGGGGATGCACTGGCGCTGACCTTTGCCGAGCCGGTGGCCGCTGACGATCAACATACCGAGGACTGGCGCGCCAAGCTGCTGCGCAGTCGCCGCCGCAAATCCGCTATGAGTGCATGACATGACAGACAAAGGCGATCAGCCGAACACCATCGATGAGCGTCAGCTTGCGCACCGCAACTGGCAGCGTTACGAGTATGGGCGCGAGCGCGGTCACCGGGAGTACTGCCGACAGGCGCGGGTGCTGGAAGGCATGTACCTAGGCGGTGGCCTGCAGTGGTCGCAGGAGGACAAGCAGGCCCTGGCCGAGGCCGGCAAACCGGCGTTCGAGTTCAACCAGATCCTGCCCAAGATCAATACGGCGCTGGGTTATCAGATCGCCAACCGCATGGACATCACGTACAGCCCGCGCAACTCGGAAGCGACCGAGGATCTGGCCGGGGTGCTGTCCAAGCTGGCGATGCAGGTTGCGGACAATATCGGCCTGCACTGGAGCGAGACCCAGGTATATGCCGATGGTTTGATCCAGCAGCGCGGGTACTTCGAGCTGAGCATCAGTTACCGGGACACCATACTGGGCGAGATTGCCCTGCAGACGCTGGACCCGCTTGATGTCATTCCTGACCCGGACGCGAAGAGCTACGACCCAGACGACTGGGCTGACGTCATCATCACCAAGTGGCTGACCTATGAAGAGATCGAGCGGCTGTATGGCACGCAGGCGCGGCGCAAGCTGGAAGCGGAATCGCCGGATGAAGAGGACTTCGGCGACGATAGCGAAGACGAGGGCCGCAACAAGTTTGGCGATTCGAATACCGGCTTCAACGACCGAATGGGTGAGATCAGTATCGGTGATGGGCAGAAGCGGGTACGCATCATCGATCGCCAGGCGTGGCAGATGGCCGAGGCGGATTGCATCATCACGGGCACCGGCGACATCCGGGTGATCGAGAGCATTCCCGAGGAGCGGGTTGCTGCGATGCTGGAAGAGGGCGGCGTGCGCACCAAGCGCCGGGTCCGTCGCGTGCGCTGGGTGGTGAGCACCATGAACCATGTGCTGCATGATGATTGGTCGCCATTCCAGCATTTCACGGTCGTGCCATTCTTCCCCTTCTTCCGACGCGGCGTCAGTCGCGGCCTGGTTGATAACGCCGCCGGCCCGCAGCAGCTGCTGAACAAGACGCTGAGCCAGTTCCTGCATGTGATCAACACCACAGCCAACTCCGGCTGGATCACCTGGGCGAACACGATCAACAACATGCGGACGGACGAGCTTGAGGATCGAGGCGCAGAAACCGGCCTGCATATCGAGCTGAAGAACGATACATCGCCGGAGAGGATGCCGCGCAAGATCCAGCCCAACCAGGTGCCACAAGGCCTTGACCGGATGGTTGAGCGCAGCTCTTTGCTGCTGGAGCAGGCCACTGGCATTAACGAGGCCATGATGGGCCAGCGCAGCGCTGAAACATCGGGCATTGCCATTCAGTCCCGCCAGCACGCCGCGCAGCAGCAGCTCGCTGTGCCGCTCGATAACCTGGCTCACACCCGCCGGCTGCTGGCCAAGCGGATGCTGATGCTGATCCAGACCTTCTATGACATGCCGCGCATCGAGCGCATAGCCGGCACCGATGTTATGGGCAAGGCCACGGTTGAAGATATCCAGCTGAACTGGCCTGCCGAAGATCAGATCTTGAATGACCTGACCATTGGTGAGTACGACGTCGTGGTCAGCGAGCAGCCCATGCAGGTCACCTTCGAGAACTCGCAGTTTGTCCAGGCGCTGGAGCTGCTGGAGAAGGGCGCTCCGATCCCGTGGCCGTTCGTGCTGCGCTACAGCAACCTGTCGCACAAGCAGGAAATCATCGAGGCGATGGGGGAGCAGGGCAAAGACCCAATGATCGAGGCCAAGGTGGCGCTGACCCAGGCCCAGGCGGACAAGATGCGCAACGAGGGCGTCAGCAAGTCTGTCGAGGCGATGTACAGCGCTATGCAGGCGGCCAATGTCATCGCGACCACGCCCGCCACGTCACCGCTGGCTGACGGGCTGCTGCGCTCTGCCGGGTTCGAGGACAAGGACGCAGCGCCGATTGTTCCTGAATATGACGGCGCAGCGCCCACCGCAGACGTTGCCGAGATGGCGCCCACCAATTACGACCCGTTGACCCCTGCCAATCCTGGCACCGGGCTCAACGAGGGCATCCGAACACCTGAAACCGACGGAGTGATGTGACATGGCGAAAGCTGAGCTGAGCGCTGATGAGAATAAATGGCGTGCCGAGAGCGATCTGCGCACGCTGACCGAGGCAAAGAAGATCCAGAAGGATGCAAAGCGCATGGCCGCTGTGCGGAAGCTGGCCAAGGAGGAAATCGCCAGAATGGAATCGCTGGCTGATAAGTAATCACAACGAGGGGGCATCCCATGAGTATTGAGAACGAAGAGCTGGAGCAGGAACTGGAACTGGAAGATCGCGGCGATGAAGTGAGCCCCGATCTGCTCGATGACGATGATCTGGATGAAGAGATTGACGCTGGTGGCGGCGATGGGCAGGAGGATGGCGCTGACGACCAGGCCGGAAAGCAGGACGATCTTGATCCTGATGTGCTGCGGGAGCTGGCTGGGGAGGAAGAGAAGCCCCGCATGATCCCGCATGCCCGCTTCAACGAGGTGAACGAATCGCTGAAGACTGAGCGCGAGGCCCGGCTGCGTCTGGAGGAGGAGCTGGCCCGTGCGAAAGGCGCGGCACCTGCGCCACAGGACAAGCCGGCCAAGGAAGAGCCGGCAGGCTTTGACTTCGAAGATGCTGACGCTCGGCTTGATGAAGCGATGTATGAGGGTGACAGCGATAAGGCGAAGCAGATCCGGGCCGAGATTCGAGCCGCTGAGCGTGCCGAGCTGGAGCGCTTGGCCGACGAGAAGGCGGAGGCCCGCTATCAGGCACGCATGGAAGAGCAGCGGCAGGAGCAAGCCAAAGCTGAGTTTGAGAAGGCTGCTGCCCAGGCTGCAGCCAAGTATAGCTTCCTCGATGGCAACTCGCCTGATCTGGATGAAGAGGCGGTGGGAGAGGTGATTGCCCTGCGTGATGCCTATGTGGATCGCGGCATGGGCTTGGCGGAAGCGCTGACCAAGGCGGCAGACCGAGTGGCGAAGCTGCACGGGCACACCGAAACCGAAGAGGAAGCTGATCTGCCGGCGAAGGAAAAGCAGCGCCTGACTGCCGATCAGATCACTCGCAACCTTGATCGTGAGAAGCAGATTCCGGCACGCGACAAAGGTGTTGGTGAGCGTGCCAACCGCATCGACTACGAGAACCTGTCTGAGGACGAGTTCGATAATCTGTCTGAGTCTGAGAAGCGTAAGGCCCGAGGTGACTTCGTCGGTTGACAAACCGGTTCAGTCACATCAACTCGATAGCAGGTGGCCCGCTTGGGTCGCCTGTTTTACCCCGCATCGTCTGATGCTCGCTCGCTGAGTCACAGCGTACCTCGCCGGCAGGGCGTAAAGCTGCAGCGTCCCGGGCACGCCACAACGCCCGTTCCCGCCTGGGTGGCGACACATCCCGCAAACGACAGTGTTCAACGACGACAGGAGTACAGCTCATGGCTGTTACCAACTTTGCGCGGCTGACCCCGCAGCAGAAAATCGTCTGGTCGCGCGATGTGTGGAGTGCCGCCCGCGATCAGATGTTCATCAAGAAATTCCTGGGTACTGGCGACACCGCCATGATCCAGCGCATCACCGAGCTGACTCGCACCGAGAAGGGCGAGCAGGTTCTGATGCATCTGGTTGCCGACCTGGTTGAAGACGGCGTCATTGGTGACGATGAGCGGGAGGGCAACGAAGAAGAAATGATGTCCTACGCCCAGGTCATCAACATCGACCTGATCAGTCACCAGGTTCGCAACAAGGGCAAAATGGCGGATCAGAAGACCGTCATCAATTTCCGCGAGATGGCCAAGAGCCGTTTGGCCTACTGGTTGAGCAACCGCTGTGACCAGCTGGCTCTGCTGACGTTGTCGGGCATTTCCTATGCCTTCCACAACGATGGTCGTCCGCGTACCGGTTCGCCGTTCCCAAATCTAAGTTTCGCAGCTGACGTGTCCGCCCCCTCGTCGAAGCGTCACCGTTTGTGGAACGGCACTTCTTTGGCCGCTGGCGACACCACCGCCGTCACCACCGACTGCGCTGCCAGCTACAAGATGGTGGTGGATGCGGTGGCCTACGCCAAGACCAACTACATCAAGCCGCTCATGGCTGGCGGGAAGGAGTACTACGTCCTGCTGGTTCAGCCTGGCACTCTGGCTCAGCTCAAGAAAGATCCGGACTACCAGCGCGCGGTGACCAGTGTAGCGGGCAAGGATGGCGTCAAGTCTCCTTGGTTCACCGGCGGCACTGTGACCATCGATGGCGTGGTGATCCACGAGCACCGTCTGGTGTACAGCACCAATGGTGCGGCTTCAGGCAGCAAGTGGGGCTCTGACGGCACCATCAACGGTACGCGGGCTCTGCTGTGCGGCGCGCAGGCGCTGGGCATGGCTGACCTGGGTACACCGGAGTGGGTCGAGAAGAAGTTCGACTACGACAGCAAGCACGGCGTTTCCGTCGACAAGATGCTGGGCTTCCTGAAGCCGAAGTTTTACAGCATCTACAACCGCTCGGTTGAAGACTTCGGCGTGCTGGCCATCGACCTCTGGCTGGGTCTGTAACCACTGAATATCAGCCGGGGCTCCGTCTCGGCTGACAGGAGAAGAAACATGGCTATCGAAAAGAACTACAGCCGCCAGGGTGTCATTGCAGCCGAGGTGGTAATTGCGCTGGCTGACTTCGCCGACGCAGCTGAACAGCCCGCCATCCAGCTGCCTGCCGGCGCGGTGATTGTGAGCGGCTCTGCGTTTGTGACCACCGCATTCAACGCCGGGACTACTGCGACCCTGATCGTTGGCGATGCTGCCGACGCGGATCGTTACACCGGCGCTGCGCTGGACGTGTCGGCTGTGGGTGCCAAAGGTCTGGTGCCTAACGGCTACGCCATGCCTGCTGAAGGTGACCTGCTGGTTACCTACGCAAGCACTGGCACCGCCGCAACTGCCGGTGAACTGCGACTGGTTATCCAGTACATCGTTCTCGGCCGCACTGAGTTCACTCAGGGCTAACCCGATGGCCGGGGAAACCCGGCCATTTATTACTGACAGAGGGGCAAACCATGTCTAACGAAGTTCGTTTTCTGCCTGCACCGGGCTCTGATCCGGCTGAAGGCACACACATTTCACTGACCTCCGGCCACGCGTGCCGGGTGTTTGAAACGGGCCCGGACGGCAAGAAGGGCACCGCGATTCCCATGATGTTCCGAAAGCATGCCGTCGCCATTGGTTGCGGCATTGTTGGTATCGAGGAGTCAGCGCCGGCACCGAAAGAAGAAGGCAAGCAGGATCTGATCGTTGCCGCTATCACCCAGCTGATCGAGGCCGATGATGCTGACGCGCTGGATGGCAATGGCCGGCCGAAGCTGGCCGAAGTAAAGAAGGCCGCCGGCTTCAACGTGCTCAAGAAAGAGCTGGATGATGCCTGGGCCGTCTTTGTCGAGCAGCTGGATGACGAAGACACCGGCGAGAGCGGCGAAGGCTGATGGAGACCGTGAAGGAGCTGGTCTGCGCATTCCGGGAGGATGAGAAGGACGAGGCTGCGCCTCACTTCTGGTCTGACGGTCAGCTGCTGCGATGGGCGCGGCAGGCGGTTGATCGCTTCTGCGAGATCACCCGCAGCGTCTACGACAGCACCAGCCCCTTCACGACCATTGATGTGCCGGCCGGGGAGTCTGTATTTCCTCGGCACCCGTGCATCATTGATATCGTTTCGGCGGGCATTGGCGGGCGTCAGCTCGATATCCAGGCGCCCGGCGAGACATTGCGCGATCTTCCATGCAGCGGCGCGACTCGCCTGCTGGTGGTCGACAACGCAAACCTGACCCTGCATCCGCCGGCGCAGACTGACTCGACGCTATTGCTTCAGGTGCTGCGCCGACCTGTGCGGCCACTGGAGATGAACTCCAGGCTGATCGATATCCCCGTGTCAGAGCGGGAGCATCTACTGCTGTTTATCAAGCACCGCGCCTACCGCGTGAGCGATGCCGAGGTCTTCGATCCGACCAAGGCTGACAACTATCTTGCCGAGTTTGAGCGGGCCTGCCAGCGCTACTACGAAGTGGCTCAGCAGGCGCGCCGCCCCGGCAATATCCGGTTCAGGTGGTGAGCATGCAGCCAACTCCCGTTAATCCGTGGCCGCTAGGCTCCAACAACACTGCCAGCCCTGAGCGACTGCCCGAGGGTTTTGCCCGGGAGCTGGTCAACGTCGACGTGTCTGCCCAAGGCGTGACCACGCTGCGCGCCAAGGGCGAACTGGCTGTAGCGCTGGACGGCATGCGTCACGCAGTTGCGGCAGGACGGCACCTGATCTGCGCATGTGATGCCGGCCTGATGGCCTATGACACAGATACCGGTGCAGCCAGCCCCATTGGTGACCCGCTGCCACCTGGCCGCATTGCTGCAGCCGAGCATCTAGGCGAGGCGTTTATCTGCGTAGTCGATACGCTGCTGCGCTGCACAGGCAATGGCTCCCGCGCATGGGGTCGGCGTCAACCTGCTTTCAGTATCGAGGCAGTCCCGGGCGGTATGACCGGCCTGGTCAAAGTGGCCGTGACAGCTGTTGGTCAGGAAGAGTCGGGCGCACAGGTCCAGATCATCCGGTTGCATGATCAGGCAGTGCAGATTACCAGTGCCGAGTCCGGCGTGCTGCGCGTCTACGCCTCCCAGCCGGACCACGAAACCCTCTATGATCAGGGCGTACTCGTCGGCAGCATGACGGTCAACGGCGTGGATGACAGCGGCATCCGGCTTACCACGGCCCACAAAATACCATTCCCTCGCAGCAGCATGCTCGCATCCTGGCGCTCGCAGATCGTCGGTGCCGATGGCCCCTATGTCTACCTGAGCGAGCCGATGATGCCGCACCTGCATGATCCGGTGAGCGGATTCATTGCCCTTGAGGCACCGGTAACAATGCTGGCTCCAACTGAGGGCGGTCTGTTCGTGGCTACTGAGCACAAGACCTATTTTGTATCAGGCCTGGACGGTGTCGAGATGAGCATGCGCGAGGTGCTGGATCTTGGCGCTGTCGAGAATAGCGGTATACGCCTACCCACTGGACAGGCTGCCTGGTTTACCCGGTACGGCCAAGCAGTCGGATCTGCAGATGGCTCCATCGAGCTGCTGAACCGCGGCAACTATTCCCCCGAGCTGGCGCGCCAGGGCGCAGCCGGCTTTATCTCGCACAACGGCAACGAGATTGCCGTCACTACTATGCGCGGCCCGGTACAGAGCAACGGCCTGTCCGTGGGCGATTTTTCTGATCTGGAGACAGGCCATGATTGAGCAACTCAAGCCGGCATTTCGGCACGACCTAGAACTGGTCGACATCGCTACCGGCGAGATTGTCGACCGGGTGACTGTATTCAACCGTATTCCTGATGCGGCGCTGGAGTTCCTGATGCTTGCCCCGTTCGGACAGGCCGCGCCAGTCAGCACCTTCTACTGCGGCTTGCTCCGCGAAAATTTCATGCCGTCTGGCTCGATGTCATCGGCTGACATCCCGACAGCGATGGGCGAGTTCATCGACTACGAAGAGCCGACACGCCCGATCTGGACGCCGGCATACGACAACGGCGTCTACTCGAATATCGCCAGCCCGGCCATTTTCACTCCCACCCAGGATCGCAGTGTGCGCGGTAGCTTCATCGTGTCCTCTGCAACCAAGGGCGGTAATACCGGGCTGCTGCTGTCGGTCGCCCGATTCCCAACAGTCAAGCAGGTATCAGTAGGCCTTGAGGCCAAGCTGAAGACCGGCCTGACGTACATGCCAGTCAACTCTATCTGAGGACTACATCATGGCTATAAAAATCAGTACCGGGCTGCGCGAAGGACTGGCAGTAAGCGATTCACTTCGCGGCCTGCTTACCGGCGCAAAGCTGCGCATCTATGGCGGCACTGTGCCGGAGACCGCTGACGCGGCGCTGGGTAGTGCGACACTGTTGAGCATTGTGTCTGCCGACGGTGATGGCGTGACTTTCGAAGTGGCTGCGCCCGGCGGCAGTCTGCTGAAAACGTCGGCCGAGGTCTGGTCGGCGGCAGCCAACGAGGCCAGCGGTGATGCCACGTTTTTCCGCCTGCAATTTGATTCCGATGCCGGCGGCAGCTCGTCATCCGCCGTCCGCGTGCAAGGCAGTGCAGGCGTGCAGGGCACAGACCTTGAGCTGCCAAGCGTTGCGCTGGTCGAGGGCGCGCCTTTGACCATCAATTCGGCCGCGTTCACCATTCCGGCCAGCCTGTAAATGGTCGCGCTTGTCCGTAGTCCGCAGGTCACCAACTACCCTGGTACGCCAGGGCAGCCGGCACGCTCTGCGCATAGCTATTGGGCAGGCCCGGTATTCTTTCAGGGTGTAGCAAGGTTCGACCGAAGCAGTGTTCGCATTATTTCGGGTGACGTCATTGATCAGACAGACGATTACATCCTGATCAACAATCCGACCTATGAGATCCTGGTCCGGGTGCCGGCTCGGCCAGCCATTCCTGCCAGCGAGCCGCGCACGGTTGTAAGTGGCGCATCAGGCTGGAGCGGTGGCGCGAGAACAATTGAGAAGGTCGGTAGTCAGCGCTGGGCCGAGTTCAATGCCTCCGTGTCCGTAGCCGTCACGGTCGGCCTTGCGCGGCCCGGTAGTAACTACAGCTACGCAGCCCCGAATTACTCATGGCGTGCGATGCCTTTTGAGTGGGGCGGTTTCAGCCTCTTTATGTACAAGGGTGCCCAGGAGGTCGGCACCTATGGCATGGGCTTCCCTGGCGAAGAGATTGCTGATTTCCGTATGGGCTTCCGACGGCAGAATGGCCTGATCGTCTTTACCGTGGATGGTTTTGACGTCCATACAGAGCCTGATCCTGGCGGTGAATTTGAGCTGTACGCTACGCCCTACACTGTGGGTGATAGCGTTACCGATGTAGAAATAAACCCACTGGCGTCGAGGCTGGAAGGTACGCTCCCTGCGCTGACGGCACGCCTGGGCGATCTGTCGACGCGGCTGGACGCAACACTGCCGGCCATGACTGGGCAGATTGTGTCGCTCAACAATGGCCGCATCAATGCAACGCTGCCGGCCATGACGGCACGACTGGGTGACATCAACGGCCGCCTGAGCGGTACGCTGCCGGCCATCGGCTTTCATGCGGTATCAGAGCCGACGTTTGAGGTGGTGAGCCTGTATGCCCAGCTTCCGGCCATCACTTGCACTATGCGCGGCATTCAGGGCAGTGCGGGCAGCATCAGCAGCACCCTGCCTGCGGTGACGGCGCGCCTGGGTGAGCCTGTTGGCCGAATCAGAGCCAGAATGCCTATCAGCCTCATAGGGCGCATCAGCAGCTATGCCGGCGCTCCAGACATCCATACGCTGTCGGTTGGCGACTTTGCCAGCATCGAGAGCGCGGTGGTGCTGGTTTCCATGAGCTATTTGGAGGCGTCGGCAGAGGCCAGCCTGACCATCGTCATGGAGCTGTCGTCGCTGTCCGGCCTTGAGGTCATGGACAGCGCATCCTTCGGCAGCGTGGTCGAAATGCTGGCGATGGAAGAGGTGCTGGTCAACAGCTCTGTCGGTGGCGATCTGCAGCGCGAGGCATTGCAGTATGCCGTCAATGTGGCGACCGGTGCGCTGTCACGCTACGAGGGATTTGACTACAACGGTTTTGCCGCGGTGGGCGACAAGAGCTATGCCTGGCGTGCAGACGGCCTGTACCGGCTGGGCCAGTCGGCTGAAATGATTGATGCCATGGTGGATCTCGGCCTGACCGACTTCGGCGCCATGCAGCTCAAGCGCGCCGACATGGTATGGGTAGGTATTCGCACAGACGGCTGCGTGTACCTCAAAGTGGCGGCTGACGGGCAGGAGCCTGCTGTGTACCGCGTGACCGATAGCGAGAACTGTGGGCGTACGCAGATGGCCAAGGGCGTTACTGGACGGCACTGGCACCTGCAACTGGAGCTGGAAGATGCCAGCTTTGCTGCGCTGGATAGCATCGAGATCAATGTCGCAGTGTCGCAGCGTAAACTAAATCGGAGGCGGTCGTGAGTATCGACAGCAATATCACCCGGCTATTCAACACCGCGCAGGGCGCTTCGTCGTCCGCACTGGAAGCACTTGGCCGAATCGGTGGCGAGAAAATGCCAACGATCCGCATCAATTCCCCCGGATATTCGCCGACAGGCTCATCGCGCCCTATGCCACAGGGCCTGGGTGACATGATCGAGGACGAAGCACATCCTGCCACAGTGGACTTTTTGAACAGCCAGGCAGAGCAGTGGCTGAACCGGTATTTCCCAGAGCTGCAGAATTGTATGCGCTCGCAGCCCGAGCAGTGGTTGTGCGACATTATTACCGGCAAGGCGCCGCTGGGCATGAGCCAGGATGTGTTCGATGCGGTGTGGCAGCAGGCGCGTGACCGCGAATACCGCGCGCGCAACTCGGCAACCGAGCAGCTGCGAGCAGAATACTCGTCGCGGGGATTCCGTCTGCCGCCCGGTGCCATGATTGCCAGCATCAATCAGGCCGAGGAAGCGGCAAGCGACGCCATCGCCAATGTCAACGTAATGGAAGCTATCAAGGATGCCGAGATCAAACTGGACCTGTTGAAGTTCGCGGTAGAGCAAGCGGCGCAGCTGAAGCTGGGTATATTCCGCGCCTTGGCGGACTTTTATCGCCAGTGGTCCTCGACGCTTGACAAGAACTACGAGGCGTCGCGTATCAAGGTGCAGGCGTATCAGTCACTCAATAGCGCGCTGGCATCCTACTATCAGACCGAGCTGGGTTTTGAGAAGCTGCGCCTAGATGCTGCGGAGCTGCGAATGAGAGGCGAGATTTCAGAAAAGGATCTGCAGGCGCGACTCTATACCAGCGACAACAAGAATCAGGCCTTTGGGCAGGCGGTTCGCGGTTTTGCCGACATCGCCGCCAGTGCAGCCAGTGCAGCAGGCACCCTGCAGGCCAACATCTTTACTGCTGATCAGCAATGATCCGTTATGTGACGCGCGTCGCCTCCGTCCTCGGGCAGCGGTGGCGCAACATCTTCCAGCGCCAAGCAAGGCCGCTTGCCGCTATCAAGGCGGGAGATTCTGGCCGCGTTACAACGCTGCGATCCGTGTATGACGGCTTTCTGTGCCAGCACAGCCGGCGCAAAAACGAGATATTGACCAAAGTCATCGACCCGCCAGGGCATTACATGGGCATCGTGACCCACTACCCTGAGCCTGCATTTGTATTGCCGCTGGCATCAAGTTATATGTTCGATGCGCCGGCAAGGGATGCATTTTACCCGCGCTTGAACATCGTGACGCCGGCAACGGGATTCTTTCGGGCTGTTGAGCGGCGCGAGGCGGCAGCCAGCTTCGGTACGGCTTTCACAGGCCTGCCGGACGACATCATTGGCTACCGGGTGGTCGTTTCCGCGCCCTACGAGTGGCGAGGTGTTCACTATCAGCGCGCCATCAGTAATATGGAACAGGCGTTCGGTCTGGGTATTCTCGGGCAGACCGTATCGCCCGGCGCCGAGTTTGCCCAGGTCTTTGCCTATGTGCGGCAGCCAATTTTAAGCGCGAGCCTTCAAGGCAGCCTGACGACGGTCGTCTATGAAAACGCCTATGAGCAGATGCTGCCCGGTATCAAGATGATTACCCGCTACCCCCTGGGCGCCGTGGTAGGCAGGCAGATGCCTTTCGGAGGTTGCGCATGGCGTGACACTCGACTGGTTTCCGCGTTCCCGCTGGCAGAACAGGTGGGCGAAGGCTTTACGCACCGGGCCGGCATGACAGCTATCGCCCTGCTGTATCACGTCCTTGCAGATGGGCGGTTTGTTACACGCACGCAATACCTACGCCTGGATGACATGGACCTTGGCGGCATCAAGCCTGAGCAATGGACACCAGGAGGCTGGGTGCAAGACTTTACCGACAACATAGGGAGCAGTCGGCAGATTCACTACCCGCCTGCCTATGACGAAACGGTCGACGGCTGGATGTCGTGCGTATTCGGCAAGCCGGTGGTGTGCCTCAAGCAAAACTCTGCCGAGGTGCTGGTCGATATTCGAGTGGCGCGTAAGTTTTTGGATACCCGCGGCATCGAGCGATACCCGGAGCTTAACCCGGTCAGCATCCAGACGCAGACAGCGGTATTGAAACTGACATTGCCGAACTTCATGGAGGATATGCAGCCGGGCGAGATCGATGGGACTGGTGATCTGTCCGTGGAAGTGATACTGCGCGACGCATCCGGCTCTATCGAGAGCGGGGCATACGAGCAATTTGGCGGGACGAACGAAGACCATCACGCAGTATGGCGCACGGAATGGTCAGGCATTGCCGGCGAAAAGCATGTGGCGCTGATCTCTGAAGTGAGGTTCATCAGGGAAGAGGAAGAGCGCCAGGGCAGTGACTGGCTGATGTCGCCGCAATCATCATTCTCTGGTGACCGCGCTGTTCGGGTGTACACGGTGAGCGAAGAGAGCGGGCTGACCGGTCAAGTAACCTATCAATCCAAGGCGCCTGAACTTGTCGAAGAGCCGGCCGCTATCGTGCTGTATTGCGACGGCGACATGCAGACCCTGCAACTAGACAGCTCTCTGGTGCATGACGTCGACAATATGGGGTCAGCCGATATACGTCACCCGCTGGAGTCCCATACCTGGGCAACCGTGGCAGGCGATGACCTGGTGTTCTTTGCTGCCTACAGCTACCCGGAGCCTGACGAGGCAATCGTTTACCGATGGGATCTGGATACCGGTGAAGTTACTGAGATACGCAGAGATCCTGCAGTGCATAACGGTCAGCGCCTGCGGCCGGCCTTGTCGTGCTACCAGCGCGAGATTCGCCGGGATGACGCGGTTATCGAGAAGCCCTGCATTATCTACCGGCTTGGCAATCAGGTCGGCTATGGCCGCGCATGGGTCAGCAAGGACTATGGCGCAGAGTGGCTGGATCTGATCAATGCCGAGCAGGAGGCCCCTACCTTTACCCCGGCGATGGGCCTGTTCTACATGGGGTCGCCTATCTGGCCAATTGATTATGGCGATGCATTCAAACGGTATCGGGAGAGCGGAGTATGAGAATAGCAACAATGGTGGAGCAGTCGGTGCCTGATTCGTGGGGCACGCACATCTCCATGGCGATCTGGGACGGGGCACGCATTATCTCAAGCTATACCGGCGAAGATGGAGACCCCCTGATTGGCCACTTCGGGAGCGGTGGTGCTGTCATCGACCTGTCGTATTGTGGTCGCTTTGCTGCGGCCACTGCCGGGGATAGGCACGGGCCGGAAGGGCATGGCGTTCTGGTGCTGTCGGATGACGGAGCAGTGACCCCGTTATGGGGCAAGCGCGGGAGAACGGCTAACAATGTCGCGCCGGGTGCCCAGTTCAGCCCTGACGGGTATCTCTACAAATGGGATGGCACTGAGCGGTGCCGCGTCGGCGAGTGGGCTCCAGAGCCGACAGGCATACCGCCAGGTGCGTACTTCTTCAAGATCGACGGTGCCAATAATTGTGCGTGGGTTGCCTATCTCGACCCGATCACCCAGGGCCCAACAGCACAGCTGAAGCGATTCGAACTGAGTACCCATAGCGAGGTTCCGCTTGGGTTCGATATGCCGGACATTCCGGGGGAACGGAATTGGCTCTCGGTCGCCACCTCGCCATCCGGCGACTTTATTGATCTTGGGATTGCTGAGCAGTGGCCAGCCCCGGCACGCCGACTCCTGATAAACCTGACCAGCGGCAGCGTACTGGCACCTCGCACAGAGGCTAGGCCTGACAGCGGCCCTATTGCCGGGCGCAGCGTGCTGGGCCAGACAAGCCTTGTGCGTATCGGCATGCCTGATTCCAGCAATACAATACAGATACAGGTAACCGACCTGAGTACGCTGCTCACCACGGCAGCCGCACCTTTCACCCAAGCCAGTGGCACCTGGGGGCCGATTGTCACGCCGAGCGTGGGCGAGGGTATATCGCCCGGATTCCTTGTAGACGGCGGGGCTATCTTCCTTCCTTCTGACGGTGGATCTGGATTTGGCGAGACCTTCAGCGCGTTATCGCTCGTCGATGGCTCCATGGTAGCGCCGCCGGCTGCATTTGAGGTGCAGAAGGTAGTGCCAAGTCCGGATGGTAACTACACGTGCACCTATGCCGCAGCCGCACAGCCGCGCATTCTGCCGCCGCTGCCGCCGGGCGAAGTGTGGAATAAGTTCAGGTATACGCGAGAGGCATAGAGCCGCATTGCCTTGGCCATTCAGTCACATAGCGTGAAGCGCAAAGCACATATGCGGAGCGCTCCATGGCTACTTCAGATTTGACTGGTGACCTCGACCAGACCCGGCGGCACGCTGCTGGCCGGACCAACCTTTTGACCGGCAGCGCACCACCTGTCAGGCCGGTGGCTGCGCAGCAGGGCCCGCGCCCTCATCCCGGGCTTACCTATCCGCCCCCAGGCATTGGCCTGACGCCTGATCAGCAGGCTGCCCAGCGCCGAACGCAACAGCAGCAGGCTATGGCCGGCCGCATCAACGAAACGCGGGAGAATGTGGGGGGCGCATTCAGGCAGGCAGCAAGATCGGTGGCCGACTCAAACCCGCTTACCGCCGGCGTCCGCTTCGCCCAGAACACTACCTTTGACGACCGGCTACCTGGCCAGGCAAACAGGGAAGCAGCTCGCGCTCGGCAGCAGTCCAGACAGAATGCAGACTGGGTTGCCAACAACCCGGAGCAGGCCCAGGCCGCTGGCCGGTATGGCCAGGGCATTGTCGAGCGTGCACGCACCGCCGGGATGGCGCCGCCGGGCGGGTACCCAGGTATCTCTGCACCGGCCGCGCAACAGCCTATTGCGGGGGTGGCATCCAGCTCACCAGCACCAGGCGCGCCGGCCGGGGCCAATCTTCTGACTGGTAGTGCGCCACCTCCTGCGCCGGGCGTGCCTGCAGCTGGTTCGCCTGGCCAGCAATCCGACCAGCCTATAGCGCGCCTTGAGCCAGGGCAGAATCTGGCCCTTGATGTGGTGCCGCAGGATCGGCTCACGGCTGGTGCCCGAGCTCAACTTCCTGTCAGCTCGGTGGATAACCGGATAGTCCGTGACGGCAACAGCTTCAGTGCGAACACGCCGATCAGAGCAGGCGCTACCGTCGGCTCAACCGATACTTTGGTGGGCAGGCAGCAGGACGATGGTCAGCCCATGGCTCGAATCAACAGCTATTCGGGGCAGTCTGCGATGGACAGTAACCTGCTGGCTGCGCAGATTCACCAGCAAACGCGGCTGGAAAACAGCAACCCGAACTATTTGACGGTGGTGCGCGACAGTAGCCGCGGCGGAATACAGGGCGCAATCAACGCCGAACTCAATCAGCGTGATGCCGACCGCCGATCCGAGCGGCGTGACCAGCACCAGCAGCGCATTCAGCAAGGTCAGCAGCAGATCGATCAGACCATGCAGCAGCGGCGAACTGATGCGGTGGCCGCTGACGAGCGCCTTTACACCCGAAGTCAGGATGCCATTGCCGAGCAGCGCAACCAGCTGGGCGACGAGTTGACCGGCCAGCAGATTGAGCAGGGCCAGATGACCGTTGCCCAGCAGCGTCAGTTGCGTGATCTGGCCGCTCGCATGGCCGACCCGAGCCTGTCAGCAGCTGATAGAGCTGAAGCCGAAAGGGCTTATCAGGCTCTGACCGTCTCTGCTCGTGACCGATACATGCTGCAGGATGTGGTGATGGGATACCGCGAAGATGGATCGCCTATTGTCGGGAAGGCTGCGCTGGATACGCAGACTGGGCAGATGGTTTCTCAGGATGCGCAGGCGCCGACCAGACTGCCGCAGGGCGTTACCAGAGAGGCCGCGACTGCTGATGCCCGAAGCGCCGTTGCGAGAGGAGCATCTCGCGAAGCTGTCAACCAAAGGCTCAGAGAGCTAGGGAATCACTGATCAATTCATCTTTGTGCGGTCAACGCGTTCAGAAACGT
>CAYYUQ010000023.1:0-38877 GCA_964474945.1 uncultured Halopseudomonas sp.
TCAGAACGCCGGTGACCCGGCCTACCGTCCGATGGCGCCGAACTTCGATGACAGCATTGCCTTCAAGGCGTCGCTGGAGCTGATTCTCGAAGGCACCAAACAGCCGAACGGCTACACCGAGCCGGTTCTGCACCGCCGTCGTCGCGAGTTCAAGACCCGTTACGGCTGCTGAACCTGACCCGGTAGCAATAAAAGCCCGACAGCGCATACTGTCGGGCTTTTTTGTTTTTGCGTAGCGACAGAATTGTTCAAGCAATAAAAAGGGCGCCACTGGCAAGTGGCACCCTTGAGTTACAGCAAGGAACTACTGGCTGTAATCCTTGAATTGCAATGATACCGAGCGTACCTGATTCGACGGCCAGTTGGGCACACGGATCACTTGATCATCACCACCACGCCGGGATTGCAGACGAACTTCGATGGTACCGCTTCCGCCCGCAGAGGCCGGCAGATACATATCCAGTCCGGACATGAACGGCAGCGCACCGAAAGCAGGATCCACTTGTGTCAGATTGCTGGTCTGGTCGCTGTTGCGATCATGCAGGAAGAGTACACTCAAGCGATGCAGCAGCGGGGCGTTCATCTCACTGATGACCTCGGTGCCGCTGATAGTCAGGCTATCATTGTTATCACCCTGATCTCCCCACAGCTCCATATCCCGACCGATCATCAAGTTGGTGTGAGCCGGAGAACGATGGAAGAACCGCCCTACCCCTTCGTTGGGACGGGAGGTATTCAAACGCACCAGCAGACTGTCCTGATTATAAGGCTCGCGGTAAAAGTACTGATCCTGTCCTTCGCCATGCAGAAGCGCGTATTCGACGCTCGCGCCTTTCTCCACCTGCCACGGGCCCCAGGCTCCGCTGGCGTCAATTTCCTGCTCATACAAGGGGACATCGTTCAGCCGAGCACCAGTGACTGGATCGATTGTATAGACTTCAAGTCGCGCTCCGGATGCACCCGTGTTCTGTGGGAACAGATTGGCTTTGCCGGCCAACCATACATGGTCATCTTCAGCAGCGGGAACAGCGCTGGTCTGTGGATCTTCATCATTGAAGAAACGGTACATGCGCACAAAGGAATCAGCGGATGTAGCGACCTCGATGTGACCGACCGGATCTTCTTCCGGTGGATAGACGTTCTCCGCACCGACCACCGCCTCAGTCACATATTGCCCCCATAGCGCCAGTGTTGGTACACCGCCAGGCAGAGCCGCTGCGGATCGGCCATCGATATTGACATAGTGCGCCACCTTGGCGGCATTGGCCGGATCAGCCAGGTACATCTGGCTGACACTGGTTCCCAGCGAATGTCCTAACAGGTTGATCTTGTCTGCGCCTGTGCTGAGCAGCAGCTCATCGACCAGAGCATTGATCTGCCGATGACGTTCGACCGCCAGGGCCGCGTTCAATGGGTCTGTTGCCAGCGTGCCGCTATCATATTCAAACGCGGCAATATGCGTAGCAGGATAACCGTTGGCACGGAAACGCTGGGCCTGGGACTCAAACTGGGAAGCCGAACCAGCACCACCATGGATAAACAGGACGGGCAATCGTTCCTGGTTGACTTCAAGACCATCCTGTTGAGCCAGCGTGTCGCTTAAATGTTGCCAAGCCTGCAGCCGGCTGCGCAGTGCGCGATCGCGATTATTGGCGTTCTCGGCAAACAGATTCAATTGATTCAGCTCAGCCAGCAGTCCGGTCATGACAGTCTCAAAGGCCGCCGTATCAGCAAAATCGAGATCAGCTACCGCGTTGGCCGTCAGATAGTCCGCCACCGCCTGGTCGATTTGCTCGGAGATCTGGATACCATTGTTCAGATTGCCATCGCTGTCCAGACTCTGCAGCAGGCGCGAGATATTCAATACTGCAGGATCGCCGGCGCTGCCGTCGGCAACCAGATCAAGAGGGGTAATGACCTTATCGCCCAGCGCCGAACCCAGCTCCAGCCCGCCAAGCAGGAAGGTCAGATCATCCCCTTTGCGATAGTTGAAACGTCCGTCTGCGTCGGTACGCTGCTGGGTGCTGCCTATGGCATAACTCAGACCGGAGACAGGGCTATCCAGAAAGACCCCTGTCTGAGTACTATCGGAACTGGAGCTGGATCCAGACCCGGAGAAGCATCCGCCCAGCAAGGTGAAAGCCAAACCGGCAACCGGGAGATGCCATCCCCGTACCGCAGCCATTACGCTGATTGTTGTGTTCATGACATACCCTTCTACTTGTTTTTATCAGGATGAAGTCGGCAACAACGCGCTGATACAGATTGCGATACCGACCAGTCATGAACCATATCAAGAAAAAGAGTTTTCCCCTATAAAACGACGTAATGCATCAGCAGTGTAACAGGCCGCGAGCGTTCAGATGCTCGTGGCGGGGTTCTCAGCACCACTACGCTGCAGAATCGACTGCAAGCGCGCCAGAGTACCGCTCAGCTGTTCTTCCTGTTCCATATTGGTCAATTGCAGGGTGTCGTTATCGTCGCGGAGTTGGCGCAGCTCTTCTTCCAGCCGCGTAATATTTTCCTGCTGGACACGGTTCTGCTGCAGCAATTGATCAATCAGCCGTTCCAGTTGTGTGAGTGTTGTTTCAAGCATGAATTACCCCCGCCAAAAAGCCGCAGAGCATATCCTAAAGCGTTCCTGACAGCCAGCAGCTGCGGCCGGACAACCGCCGTTACAGAGCGCTTTCAGCGTCCAGCCACGGCGTACAAGCGGAGAAAGGTCGCGACCACGCCACCGACGTGAAGATGGCGCTCCTGTTCGGACATGCCCTCGCCATAACCAATCAACAACCTGAAGTGATTATCGCCCTTGAGCAGAGTAAAGAATTGTCGAGCAGCCTCCTGCGGCTGATCAATGCATAGCTCGCCTCTCGCGCACGCCTGTTGCAACAGCTGAGTCATCCCATCACAGACCCGTTGCGGGCCGGCTTCATAGAACAATTCAGCGAGCTTTGCATCCTGCCCCGCCATGCCAACCAACAGCCGATGCAATGCCAGCGACTCAGGACTGTCGAGCAATACACAAAACGCCAGGCCGATGCGCTCAAGCGTGAGGCCAATATCGTCCCGGGGCAGCTCACCGATATAGATATCCGGCAGCTGCGCCTCACACACGGCCCGAATCGCCGCGGCATACAGCGTTTCCTTGTCTGTGTAGTGGCTATACACAGTGAGCTTGGAAACGCCGGCTTCAGTGGCGATGGCATCCATGCTGGTGCCCTCGTAGCCGTTACTGAGAAACAATGACTGGGCCGCCTGCAGAATGGCGGCACGCTTGGCAAGATCCTTTGGACGGCCCGGGCCGGGACCGGACATGATTTTTTTAGACATCTGCCTCTAAATACTGGACTGGCGGGTTTGCTATTCATACTATACTCGCCAGTACACTTATTCCAATCCTTTACGACGAGCTCACCATCATGTTCCGCACTGCTCTGTCCCTCGGCCTCCTGTTAGCCGGCTCGCTATTGGCGGGCTGCAGCGACCCGCCGCCTGTTGCCCAACAGCCACGCCCCGCACTGGTTGTACAGCCGCAACCGGCGACCGCTCAGGTGCAGAGCTATCCGGGTGAGGTGCGCGCACGCATCGAACCGGAGCTGGCTTTCCGCGTGGGCGGCAGGGTAAGCAAGCGACTGGTGGACGAGGGGGATCGTGTGCGGCGCAATCAACCACTGGCAGAGCTTGATCCTAACGATGCGCGCCTGCAACTCGAAGCCGCACGGTCGCAAGTCGCTGCGGCAGAGGCCAATCTGGGGCTGGCCAAGGCCGAACGGGATCGATATCAGACCCTGCTGGAACGGCAGATGATCAGCTCATCCCAGTTTGATAATGCCGAGAACACCTACCGCTCGGCAGCGGCGCGTTTGAAACAGGCCCATGCCGAGGCGGATGTAGCGGAAAATCACGCCACCTATAGTGTTCTGCGCTCTTCACATGACGGGGTGATTGCCCGTCGCGCCCTGGAAGTCGGTCAGGTCGTAGCCGCAGCTCAAACGGTATTGGTACTGGCTGCCGATGGCGAGCGTGACGTGCTGTTCAGCCTGCCGGAAAGCCATCTGAGGCAGGTCACCCTCGGTATGCCGGTAGAAGTGGAATTGTGGTCACGCCCCGATCAACGATTTGCCGGCATCCTGCGCGAACTGTCACCCGCCGCCGATCCACTATCACGTACCTTTGCCGCCCGGGTGAGCTTCAATGCCGACGATCCCGCCATTGAAATCGGCCAGAGCGCACGGGTCTTTATTCAGCAAGCGGAACAGGTAGCGCTGGCAGTCCCCTTATCCGCGGTCAGTGCCGAGGCAGGACAGAGTTTTGTCTGGGTGGTCGAACCGGAAACACGCCGGTTGCAACGCCGCCCCGTGCAGCTGGGTGGCTATCAACAGCAACAGGCGATCATCCTGAAGGGGCTGGCCGCTGATGAGTGGGTAGTTGCTGCCGGTGTACATACGCTGCGCGAAGATCAACAGGTCGAGCCGGTGGATCGGCAGAACCGCCGCGTTGAACCAGGCGGAGAGTAACCAATGTCCTTCAACCTCTCTGCGTGGGCGCTGCGCAACCGTCAGATCGTACTGTATTTCATGCTGGTGTTATCGGTCGCCGGCTTCCTGTCCTATGGTTCGCTCGGCCAGAGCGAAGATCCGCCATTCACCTTCAAGGCGATGGTCATCCGTACCGCCTGGCCCGGTGCTACCGCTGAAGAGGTCGCCCGTCAGGTTTCCGACCGCATCGAGCAAAAGGCGATGGAAACCGGTGCTTACCAAAAGGTTGTGTCCTATTCCCGGCCCGGAGAATCCACCATCACTTTTGTGGCCAGGGACAACCTGCCATCCGGCGAGGTTCCTGAGCTGTGGTACCAGTTACGCAAAAAGATCGGCGATATCCGCCATACGTTGCCGCCTGATATCGTGGGCCCCTTCTATAACGATGAGTTCGGCACCACCTTCGGCAATATTTATGCGCTGACCGGTGAGGGCTTTGACTATGCGGTACTCAAGGACTACGCGGAGCGGCTGCAACTGCAATTGCAACGCATCCAGGACGTGGGCAAGGTAGAGCTGATCGGGGTTCAGGATGAGAAGATCTGGATCGATATATCCAACCTGAAGCTGGCCACGCTGGGCGTACCCTTGGCCGCCGTGCAACAAGCGCTGCAGGAACAGAACAGCCTGCGCGATGCTGGCTTTTTTGAAACGCCCGATGAGCGCGTACGGCTGCGGGTATCCGGTCAGTTCGAGAGTGTTGAACAGATCCAGCAATTTCCTGTCCGGGTGGGCAATCGCACCTTCCGCATTGGTGATATTGCTACGGTCTACCGCGGCTTCAACGACCCGATGGCGCCGCGTATGCGCTTCATGGAACAGAACGCGCTGGGTCTGGCGGTATCCATGAAGGCCGGTGGCGACATTCTCAAACTGGGCGATACGCTGGAAGACGCCTTCGAGCACATGAGCCAGACGCTACCCCTCGGCATGGAACTGCATAAGGTGTCCGATCAGCCGGAGGCTGTGCGCGACAGCGTAGGTGAATTCGTTAAGGTACTGGCCGAAGCGGTAGCCATCGTATTGGTGGTGTGTCTGTTTTCCCTCGGGCTGCGTACCGGTCTGGTGGTCGCTCTATCGATTCCGCTGGTGCTGGCGATGACCTTCACCGTAATGAATTACTTCAATATCGGGCTGCACAAGATTTCCCTCGGCGCGCTGGTATTGGCGCTGGGCCTCATGGTGGATGATGCGATCATCGCCGTGGAAATGATGGCCATCAAGATGGAGCAAGGGCTGGATCGTATCAAGGCCGCCAGTTATGCCTGGACCAGTACGGCCTTCCCCATGCTGACCGGCACATTGATTACCGCTGCGGGCTTTCTGCCGATCGCAACCGCAGCCTCCGGCGTCGGAGAATACACCCGGGCCATTTTCCAGGTAGTCACTATCGCCCTGCTGGTGTCCTGGATAGCCGCCGTTGTCTTTGTCCCCTACCTGGGCTTCAAATTGCTGCCCGATATGGCAAAACTGCAAACCGTAAAGCATGGCGGTAATGCCGACAGTCATGATCCCTATGCCACTCCTTTTTATCAGCGGGTGCGCGGCACTGTACGCTGGTGCGTACAACACCGTTGGCTGGTGCTGACACTGACACTGGCGTTGTTTGTCAGCTCAGCGTTGGCATTCCGTCTGGTGCCCCAGCAGTTCTTCCCGCCATCCGGGCGGCTGGAATTGATGGTCGATCTGACCCTGACTGAAGGCGCTTCGCTCAAGGCCACCGAGACTCAGGCCCTGCGCCTGGAGGAACGTTTGCGGGATCACCCCGGCATCGAGAACTTTGTCACCTATATCGGCACCGGTTCACCGCGTTTTTATCTACCGCTGGATCAACAATTGCCTGCCACGCGCTTCAGCCAGATTGTGGTCAAGGCCAAGTCCATCGAGGATCGAGAAGAGATCCGCAGTTGGTTGATGCAGGTGCTGGATACTGAATTCCCTGAATTGCGTGCACGTATTTCACGTCTGGAGAACGGTCCGCCGGTAGGCTATCCGATCCAGTTCCGTGTATCCGGTGAGCATATTGATGAGGTACGCCGTATCGCCCGTCAGGTTGCCGAGCGGGTACGAGACAATCCGGCGGTAAACAATGTGCACCTCAATTGGGAGGAACCGAGCAAGATTGTCTATCTGAACATCGATCAGGAACGGGCTCGGGCGCTGGGGCTGAGTACCGGTGATGTGCTGCGTTTCCTTGCCAGCCAACTGACCGGCAGCTCGGTCAGCCAGTTCCGCGATGGCAATGAGTTGATCGAGATACTGTTGCGTGGCACAGCCCAGGAGCGCGAGGAACTCCAGCATCTATCGAGCCTGGCGATCCCTGCTGGCGATGGCCGTAGCGTTGCCCTGGAACAGATCGCCACACTGGAATACGGCTTCGAGGAAGGCGTAATCTGGCGCCGCGACTGCCTGCCCACGGTGACCGTGTTGAGCGATATCCCGGGCGCCGAACAACCAGCCACATTGTTACAACAGATACTGCCCACCCTGCAGCCAATACGCGATGAATTGCCGAATGGCTACCGATTGGATATTGGCGGCACCATGGAAGACTCGGCCCGTGGACAGAAATCCATCATCAAGGGATTGCCAATGCTGGGCCTGGTGATCATGACCTTGCTGATGGTGCAACTGCGCAGCGTCGCCCGCTCGATCATGGTGTTTCTCACCGCGCCACTGGGCTTGATTGGCGTCACCCTGTTCCTGCTGGTGTTCCGCGAACCCTTCGGCTTTGTCGCCATGCTCGGCACCATTGCTCTGTCCGGCATGATCATGCGCAACTCGGTTATTCTGGTTGACCAGATAGAGAAGGATATTCTGGCCGGTCACGACCAATGGACGGCTGTGATTGAGGCCACTGTACGTCGCTTCCGCCCCATTGTGCTGACCGCTCTGGCTGCGATTCTGGCGATGATCCCACTGTCACGCAGCGTATTCTTCGGCCCCATGGCTGTGGCCATCATGGGTGGTTTGACCGTGGCAACCGCTCTCACCCTGCTGTTCCTGCCCGCGCTGTATGCCGCCTGGTTCAGGGTGCGGGAAGAGCCTCAACTGGACTCGACTCGGATATAAGCACGACTGGGCGCCAGCCTGGCGCCCAGCCTCCTGATGGCGGATTCGGGCGACTCAGTCCTGCTGGGCATACAGGCGGTTACCGTGTCGTTCAACCTGTTGACCTATATGGAATTCAGCCCCGGGCGAGCGTACCCGATCAATATCTCCCTGCTCGGTGCGCACCTTGTAGGCACGTCCTTCCAGACCGCTGGCCTGCTGTACAAATTGGCCTGCCAGCAATCCTACCCCTGCGCCCACCAGCGCACCAAGCGGCCCGCCTGCCGCTCCGCCGATCATGAGCCCGGTACTGGCACCCAGGCCTGCTCCGGCGGTAGTGTCTGCCATTTCGGCCACGACCTCATCGGCCATGACGGCACTGCTTGTCAAACCGATCAGTAATACCGCTGCACTCAATGTCACGCCTTTCATATACAAACCCTTCCCGTACCTGATGATTGTGTGGGAAAGGCAAAGCATGAAACGTGCCAGCTCACGATTTGACTTGAATCAAGGACTTGGCTCGCCGAGGTCGTCACATTTACAACCTCGATCAGGGTTAAAAAACCCATCCGATGTGAAAATGACAAACAATGACGCCCTACCCACTTTCAACACTGCTCCCGCTACTTGATGATCTGAGTCGAGATCTGCCTCAAGCAGAGCGCTGTCAACGTCTGCTGCAGACATTGCACAGCTGTTTGCCCTGCGATGCGTTGGCGCTGTTGCGGCTGGACGGGAACAAGCTGGTACCCGTGGCGGTGTTGGGCCTGAGCGCCGATACGCTGGGACGCCGCTTTCGTCTGGATGACCATCCCCGTCTGCAGCACATTCTGAGCCAGCGCCGCGCTACCCGCTTTGCCGCAGATTGTGACCTGCCAGACCCTTACGATGGCCTGATCGCAGGCACCAACGACCCGTTACCGGTACACGACTGCCTCGGCTGCCCGCTGTATATCGATGATCGCCCCTGGGGCGTACTGACCCTCGACGCGCTTGATCCGGCGCGCTTCGGCTGCATCAATCTGGATACCCTTGAGACCTTCAGTCATCTGGCCGCTGCGACGGTAAAAGCCAGCGAGCGCCTGCATCATCTGGCCCGCAAGGCGGAACAGGAGCGTTTGCTCGCAGAAAGCTGGCGGCAGGTCGCCGATCAACTACCGCCGCCCGAGCTGATCGGTCACAGCGACGCCCACCGCCACCTGGTAAGTGAAGTCGCACTGGTCGCACGCAGCCCGCTAACAGTGCTCATCCACGGTGAAACCGGTACCGGCAAGGAGTTGGTGGCCAGGGCTGTGCACCACCAATCGGAACGGCACGACAAACCCCTGATCAGCATTAACTGCGCTGCTTTGCCGGAGGCGCTGGTGGAGAGCGAGCTGTTCGGTCATGTGCGTGGCGCCTTTTCCGGCGCGGCCGCGGCGCGGGCGGGGAAGTTCGAATTGGCACACGGCGGCACACTGTTTCTCGACGAAGTAGGCGAACTGCCGTTGTCGGTGCAAGCCAAGCTGCTGCGGGCACTGCAAAGCGGCCAGTTACAGCGGCTCGGATCGGATCGTGAGCATCATGTGGATGTACGCATCATTGCCGCGACCAACCGCGATCTGGCCAGCGCTGTGCGGGAGGGACGTTTCCGTGCCGACCTGTATCACCGGCTGGGTGCATACCCACTGCTTGTACCGCCCTTGCGCGAGCGCCAGGACGACGTCCTGTTATTGGCTGGACATTTCCTCGAACAGAACCGCACTCGCCTACAGGTGCGCAACACCAGCCTGAGCGACGATGCCCAACAGGCGTTGCTGGCTCATCACTGGCCGGGCAACGTACGTGAACTGGAACATCTGATCAGTCGAGCCTTGCTGCGCGCTCGCGCCGCAGATACCTCCGCATCCCGCTTATTGCAGCTGACCGCCGCGGATCTGGGGCTGACCAACGAGGCGCTGTCACCCGTCAAATCCGAGCTGGAAAGCCCGAAATCACTGGATTGTGGACTGCGCGAAGCGGTCGACAGGTATCAACGTTACTTGATTCAAACCCTATTGCAACAACATAATGGTAACTTATCGGCTACTGCGCGGGTCTTGCAGATCGACCGAGGCAATTTGCATCGGCTGACAAGGCGGCTCGGGCTGGTTTCACACCGGTCAGACCACCCAGAGAAAGTACCAGAATGAACCACTGTTTCGCTTGTTTTGATGCCTCCCGCATTTGACAGACGCTTGATAGTGATCAAGTCTGAAAAACACAGGAAGGTACTACAATGAAAACGCCCCTGATATGGAATGCCTTGTCATGAAGTTGTCGAGAGTTGCCGCGGTTCTCAGCCGAGCGTTGCTGACCTTGGTGCTGATGTTCGTCACCCTCTCATTGGTACCGGCAGTTGCTGCCGACCAATCCCTCATCGATCAGCGAATCGAGCTGATCTTTCCCCAGGCGACACATATATCCGAGCCGGAAGGCGACTACCGCGTACGTACCTTGGCCGATGCCGTGGGTACCGTCTTCGGCTATGCCTTCGAGAGTATTGATGTCATCAATATTCCCGCTTACTCCGGCAAACCGGTGAACATGCTGATCCTGATGGATACAGATGGCGTGATCCAGGATGCCTATGTGCTGGAGCATCACGAGCCGATCCTGCTGATCGGTATTCCTGAGCAGAAGCTGCATGACTTCAACGCCCTGTACAAGGGCATCCGTGCCGATCAGCGCGTGGTCGTCGGCCGCTCCAGTGATCCCAACGCGGTGACCGTGGATGCGGTGTCCGGTGCGACAGTGACGGTCATGGTAGTCAACGAAATCGTCATGCGTGCTGCCCATGAAGTGGGCGCCTCATTAGGGCTGGTGAAAAGCACCATCGGCACCCGCAGCCGCCCCTCGACCGTACGCGAAGGCATTTATCAGCCGGCCAACTGGACCGAGCTGACCGGCGATGGTTCCGTGCGCCGGCTATTGCTGACCAATGCCGATATCAACAACGCCTTCAAGGGTACCGAGGCGGAAGGCATCGATGAGGCGCCGGCCGATCAACTCGATAACACCTTTATCGATCTCTATACCGGCTACCTGAACCCACCCACAGTTGGCCGTAACCTGCTGGGCGATAACCAGTACCGCTTTCTGATGGAAAGCCTCAAGCCCGGCGAGCATGCCTTCGCTGTGCTGGGTAGCGGCCAGTATTCCTTCAAGGGCTCAGGCTATGTGCGCGGCGGTATCTTTGACCGGGTACAGATTCGCCAGTTCGGTAATATCCACAGCTTCCGCGATCTGGATCATATCCGCCTGTACGATCTGATGATCGAAGGCGCACCGCGCTTCCAGGAAATGGCCATTTTCATCCTGCGCGAGGATGCGGCATTTGATCCCGGCACACCCTGGACGATGGAACTGCTGGTGCGCCGTCAGACCGGCCCGATAGAGAGTATTTTCACCAGCTTTGAATTGCCTTACGAAACACCCGAGCAGTATATCGAGCGTCCGATTCCTACCCCGGAAGAGCTCCGCGCCATCGAAGAAGCCAACCGGCCGGTGTGGGTTAATATCTGGTATCAGAAGAGCTTCCAGGTCGGTGTCATTCTGGCTGCCCTGCTGCTGTTGACCATTATCCTGTTCTTCCAGGACAACTTTGCCCGGCACCCCAACTTCCTGCGTTGGCTGCGTCACGGCTATCTGACCTTTACCGTGGTCTTCATTGGCTGGTATGCGTTGGGCCAGTTGTCGATCGTCAACGTACTGACCTTCGTGCATGCATTGGTGACTGGCTTCCGTTGGGAGCTGTTCCTCAGTGATCCGGTGATTTTCATCATCTGGACATTCACCGCTGCCAGCATCCTGCTCTGGGGCCGCGGCGTCTTCTGCGGCTGGCTGTGTCCCTTCGGAGCGCTGCAGGAACTGATCAACGAGATCGCCCGCAAGCTGAAGATCCCTCAATACGAATTGCCCTTCGCCGTGCATGAGCGTCTCTGGGCGATCAAGTACATCATCCTGCTGGTGCTGTTCGGTATCTCCCTGGAGTCCATGGCACTGGCGGAGAAAGCCGCTGAGGTCGAGCCATTCAAGACCGCCATCACCCTCAAGTTTGATCGCCAGTGGTGGTTCGTGCTGTACGCGGTAATCCTGCTGGTGGTGAACATCTTCACCCGCAAGGTGTTCTGCCGCTATCTCTGCCCGCTGGGTGCTGCGCTATCTGTTTCCAGCCGGGTACGTCTATTCGACTGGCTCAAGCGCCGCAAGGAATGTGGTAACCCCTGCCAGCTGTGCGCCAAGGAATGTGAAATTCAGGCTATCCACCCAGACGGGCATATCAATCACAACGAATGTCATTACTGTCTGGACTGCCAGATGACCTATCACAATGAAAACAAGTGTCCTCCGCTGATTCTGAAGAACAAGCGTAAGACACGTGGCAAGAAAAGCCCGGATGAACAATTGATTCCGGTGGTGCAAGTAGTAGAACCCTGACCCACGAAGTCACCAAGTTTGCTAACAAGGAGCTTACCAATGAGCGATAAGACCAACAATACGCCGGCCCAGCCGGAATCCAAGGGGCTGAGCCGGCGCGGCTTCCTCGGCGCCAGTGCGGCCACTGGGGCGGCTGTAGCAGCTACCGCTTTCGGCGGAGCAGTGATGAGCCGCGAGTCCTGGGCACAGGCGGTCAGTGATGCCCAGAAGAATGCGCAAGCAAAGACCCATGTGGGCCCAGGTGAACTGGATACCTACTATGGTTTCTGGTCAGGCGGACACCAGGGTGAAGTACGCGTCTACGGTGTGCCCTCCATGCGCGAACTGATGCGCATCCCGGTATTCAACGTTGACTCCGCCACCGGTTATGGTCTGACCAATGAAAGCCGCGCGGTGCTGGGCGACAGTGCCAAGTATCTCAACGGCGACTGTCACCACCCTCACCTGTCGATGACCGATGGCAAGTACGACGGCAAATACCTGTTCATCAACGACAAGGCAAACACCCGCGTAGCGCGTATCCGTCTGGACATCATGAAGACGGACAAGATCACCACCATCCCCAACGTACAGGCTATTCACGGCCTGCGTCTGCAGAAGGTGCCGCACACCAAGTACGTGTTCTGTAACGCCGAGTTCATCATTCCGCATCCAAACGATGGCAAGAACTTCGCCATGGATGACGAGAACAGCTACACCATGTACAGCGCGGTGGATGCCGAGACCATGGAAGTCGCATGGCAGGTCATCGTCGACGGTAACCTCGACAACACCGACGCGGACTACACCGGCCGTTTCGCCGCCTCGACCTGCTACAACTCGGAAAAGGCGCTGGATCTGGGCGGCACCATGCGTAACGAGCGCGACTGGGTAGTTGTGTTCGACATTCACGCTATCGAAGCTGAAGTCAAAGCCGGCAACGTCATCACCCTGGGCGATTCCAAGGTGCCCGTGGTTGATGGCCGCAAGAAAGACGGCAAGGACAGCAAGGTCACCCGTTACATCCCGGTACCGAAGAACCCCCACGGTCTGAACACCTCGCCAGATGGTAAGTACTTCATCGCCAACGGCAAACTGTCGCCAACCGCCTCGGTCATTGCCATCGACAAGCTGCCCGACCTGTTCGCTGACAAGTTCGAAGATCCACGTGACGTCATCGTCGCCGAGCCCGAGCTGGGTCTGGGGCCGCTGCATACTACCTTCGACGGCCGCGGTAATGGCTACACCACGCTGTTTATCGACAGCCAGATAGTCAAGTGGAGCATCGAAGACGCGGTCAAGGCCTACAAAGGCGAAAACGTCAACTACATTAAGCAGAAACTGGACGTTCACTACCAGCCTGGTCACACCCACGCTTCACTGACCGAAACCAGCGAAGCTGACGGTCAATGGCTGGTGGTATTGAGCAAGTTCTCCAAGGACCGCTTCCTGCCAGTTGGCCCGCTGCATCCCGAGAACGATCAGCTGATCGACATCTCCGGCGATGAAATGATTCTGGTGCACGACGGCCCCACCTTCGCCGAGCCGCACGACTGCATCATGGCCCGCCGTGATCAGATTCGTACCAAGAAGATCTGGGATCGCAATGACCCCTACTTCGCCGAAACCGTGAAGATGGCTGAGAAGGACGGCATCAACCTGACCGCCGACAGCAAGATCATTCGCGACGGCAACAAGGTGCGCGTGTACATGGTCTCGATGGCACCGTCCTACGGTATCAACGAGTTCACCGTAAAACAGGGCGACGAAGTTACCGTGATCATCACCAACATTGACCAGATCGAAGACGTATCCCACGGCTTTGTCATGGTCAACCACGGTGTGAGCATGGAGATCAGCCCGCAGCAGACCTCGTCCATCACCTTTACTGCCGACAAGCCCGGGGTGTACTGGTACTACTGCAGCTGGTTCTGTCATGCTCTGCACATGGAAATGTGTGGCCGCATGCTGGTCGAACCGGCCTGATGCGTCATACCCGGAGCGCCCTGGCGCTCCGGGTATAACGCCTCGTCGGTGTCGCGCGAGCCGCGCCTGAGGTTCGTGCGCCCTTATGCAGGGAAAGACCACCGGTATCAGCGCATTCTCACGGCATAAGGAAACAGCATTGTTAAAGCATCAGGCCATCGGCTGGAGCCTTCCGGCGCTCGTTGTACTGTGCAGCCTTTCAGCCCCTGTTCATGCATCGTCCCAATCGATTGATGACCTACCGCTACGGGCCGAGGCAGATGGCTGGGTGTTGCCCGCCGGCGAGTATTCGGGTCAATTTATTGTGAATACCCCTGTTCATCTGCGCTGCGAATCCGATGCTCGTCTGCAATCGGGCGGCAAGGGCAGAATCCTCACCATCCGCGCTGCCAATGTGACTATCGAAGGCTGCACCCTGAGCAACTGGGGCCGCAACCTGACCGATATGGACGCAGCCATCTTTGTTGAGCCCAGTGCCACCGATGTGGTGCTGCGTAACAATCATCTGCAGGGCCCGGGCTTCGGTATCTGGTCGGACAATACCCAGAAACTGATAGTCGAGAACAACCTGGTCGAGGGCGATCCCGAGTTGCGCTCCCAGGATCGTGGCAACGGCATTCATTTGATCAACACCAACAACGCCAGCGTGATCAATAACCACGTACGCCACGCTCGCGATGGCGTTTATCTCGGCAACTCCAATAACAACCTGATTCAGGGCAACCTGATGGAGGATCTGCGCTTCGGCATTCACTACATGTTCTCCCAGAGCAACCGGGTTATCGGCAACACCACGCGGCGCACCCGCACCGGTTACGCGCTGATGCAAAGCCGCATGCTTACGGTCGAGAACAACCGCTCCGAAGACGATCGCAACTACGGCGTACTGATGAATTTCATCACCTACTCCACCATCAATAACAACTATGTATCCAACGTACAGCGCGGCCAGACCGGCGACGACAGCATGATCAAGGGTGGCGAAGGCAAGGCCCTGTTCATCTACAACTCGCTGTTCAATACCATTGAAGGCAATCACTTCGAGCGCAGTAACCTGGGCATCCATCTGACAGCGGGTTCGGAGAACAACAAGATCAGCAACAACGCCTTCGTCGGCAACGAACAACAGGTCAAGTATGTCGCCACTCGCACCCAGGAATGGTCGGTGGACGGTCGTGGCAACTTCTGGAGCGATTATCTGGGCTGGGATCGCAATGAGGATGGCCTGGGCGATGTGCCCTATGAGCCCAACGATAATGTGGATCGGCTGCTATGGATGTACCCGCAGGTGCGTCTGCTGATGAACAGCCCGGCTATTCAGGTATTACGCTGGGTACAGCGCGCCTTTCCAGTGATCAAGATGCAGGGCGTGCAGGACAGCTACCCCCTGATGCAATTGCCCACCACCCATCTGATTCAACGTACACAGGAAGCCAATTGATGAATGCAGTTGAGATCCAGGGCGTCAGTCTGCGCTACGGCAATATGACTGCATTACACGAGCTGGATCTCCATCTGGAGGCCGGCGAGGTATTGGGAATGTTCGGCCATAACGGTGCGGGCAAGACCACCACGATGAAACTTATTCTCGGCCTGCTCACACCCAGTGAAGGTCAGGTGCGCGTGCTGGGGCAAGCGCCGGATAATCCGGACGTGCGGCGCAGAATGGGTTATCTGCAGGAGAACGTCATGTTCTACCCGCAGCTCAGCGGTCGCGAAACCCTGCAGCACTTCGCCCGTATCAAGGGTGCCAGCAGACAGCAGGCCGACGGCCTGCTGGATCAGGTCGGCCTGGCCCATGCGGCTGATCGCCGGGTAAAAACCTATTCCAAGGGCATGCGCCAACGGCTCGGATTGGCGCAGGCACTGCTGGGTGATCCGCGCTTATTGTTACTCGATGAGCCCACTGTCGGCCTCGACCCGATTGCCACTCAGGATCTGTATGTACTGATCGATACGTTGCGCCAGCAAGGCACCAGCGTCATCCTCTGCTCCCACGTATTACCGGGGGTAGAAGCCCATATCAACCGCGCAGCAATTCTTGCCGGCGGTCGGCTGGAAGCCATAGGCACGCTGGGCAGGCTGCGCAATGAAGCAGGTCTGCCTTCACGTATCCGCGCCAGCGGTTTGCAACATCGGGAGCGATTGCTGCAGACCCTCAGCCTCGAGCACAGCAGCATACGACCGCTGGGTAGCGACGGGATAGAGCTGACCGGCACCAGTAGCGGCAAGATAGAGCTGTTGCGTCAATTACTGAATCAGGATCAACCCACGGATATCGAAATCTTCCAGCCGTCACTGGAAGACCTGTATCGCTATTACACTGAACGCGCAGGCAAAGCGCTGGTGGCGGAGGAAAAGGCATGAACCAGATCTGGAATATTGCCCGAAAGGAACTCAGTGACGGCCTGCGTAACCGCTGGTTGCTGGCGATAAGCCTGTTGTTTGCGGTGCTGGCTGTGGGCATTGCCTGGCTGGGCGCAGCCGCCTCCGGCCAACTGGGATTCACCTCCATCCCGGCCACCATCGCCAGCCTGGCCAGCCTGGCCACCTTCCTCATGCCGCTGATTGCGCTACTGCTGGCCTATGATGCCATCGTCGGTGAGGACGAAGGCGGCACCCTGATGCTGTTGATGACCTACCCCATCGGTCGCGGCCAGATCCTGCTGGGCAAGTTCGTTGGTCACGGATTGATTCTGGCGCTGGCGGTTCTGATCGGCTTCGGTTGCGCCGCGATTGCCATCGGCGTGCTGGTTGAAGGTGTCGAACTGAAACTGCTGATCTGGGCGTTCGGCCGCTTCATGCTGTCCTCCACTCTGTTGGGCTGGGCCTTCCTTGCGCTGGCCTATCTACTGAGCAGTCTGGCCAGCGAAAAATCCAGCGCAGCGGGGTTGGCTCTGGGCGTGTGGTTTCTGTTTGTGCTGGTGTTCGATCTGGTTCTGTTGGCTCTATTGGTCTTCAGTGAAGGCAAATTCAGTCCGGAGCTCCTGCCCTGGTTACTGCTGCTGAACCCCACCGACATCTACCGACTGGTCAACCTCGCCGGCTTCGATGGGGCGAATGCCATGGGCGTACTGTCATTGGCAGAAGATCTACCCGTACCGGGTGCCGTGCTCTGGTTATGCCTGTTGCTCTGGGCCGGCCTAGCGCTGCTGCTGGCCTACGCTGCATTCCGTCGCCGTGCTGCCTGATTAAAGGAAAATAGGAAAACTGTCATGAAGATTCGTTACAACCTGAACCTGCGCATTCTACTGGTATTGTTGCTCGGCCTGACACTGGCTGCCTGTGGTGGCAAGGAAGACGCCAAGGTGTCCTATGACCCGGTGCAGTTTCACAGCGATGATGAATGCCATGTATGCGGCATGATCATAGCGGACTTCCCCGGCCCCAAAGGCCAGGCGGTGGAACGCGATGGCGTGAAGAAGTTCTGCTCCACAGCGGAAATGCTCAGCTGGTGGCTGCAACCGGAAAATAACATCCTGCAGGCCAAGCTGTATGTGCATGACATGGGCCAGAGCCAGTGGGATAGCCCGGACGACAGCCATCTGGTGGATGCTACTCAAGCCTGGTATGTCGCCGGCACATCACTGCAGGGTGCCATGGGCGCGTCGCTGGCCTCCTTTGCCAATAAGCAGGCGGCAGAAGACCTCGCTGCACAGCATGAAGGCGCTACAGTCATGGCCTTCGAGCAGATTGACGAGGCATTTCTGGCGCAGGCCGCAGCAGCACAACATGGCGGCATGGAGCATGACATGCACCAGCAACACACGGATTCACATGACAATCACTCCGGTCACTGAGACCGGAACCTGGAGGAGTAAAGCACCATGATGGGTATCAGTATCTGGCAACTTCTGATCATTCTGCTGATCGTCGTCATGCTATTCGGCACCAAGCGCCTGCGCGGCCTGGGTAACGATGTCGGCAGCGCCATCAGCGGATTCCGCAAGGCAGTCAACGACGGCGAAAGCAATCCGCAGGCTCTGGAAGCCGAGAAGCTCAAGAGCCAGCAATAATCCAGCAAGCTGACGCGCTCTTGCCACCCCGCCGGATGGTTTACCGCTAATGCCACAGCCCTCGCGGCCGATATGGAGTCAGGAAAATCGGGCGCATAAGAGGTAGCCATGTGGCACAGCGGTAAGAAAGCCATTCAAGCGCTGGAGCAGGAAAAACATCATCTTCAGATTCAGCTGGCCAGCCAGGCGGAACGGATCCGCCAGCTGGAAGCACAACAGGTCGAGCAGCAACAACGTAACCAGCAACAGCTGCATTACTACCGCGAGGTTGCCGGCAAGCTGGTCAGTTTCAGCACCTCAATTACGCACCTGGGTGATTCGTTTGAGTACCTGGCCGGTCAATTGGGTCAGGATAGAACCCATGCTGTAGCGGTCGCTAGTGCGGCGCTGAACAACCAGCAACGCTTCAATGCCTTGCAGGGTAAAGCGGCGACCATGGAAAGCGGACTGACCGAAGCATCCCACCAAGTTGAGACGCTGTCCGAGCACTCCGGCGAAATCAACAGCATTGTCGATCTGATCGGTGGCATTGCCAGCCAGACCAACCTGCTCGCGCTCAACGCAGCCATTGAAGCGGCACGGGCCGGGGAAGCCGGTCGCGGCTTTGCCGTAGTGGCCAGTGAAATTCGCCAACTGGCCGAGCGCACAGCCCAGGCCACCAGTGAAATCGTCGGCAAGATCGAAGAGCTGCAACAGATCACCGGTGCAGTGCAGGCCTATATCCAATCCCAGAGTGATCTGGCCGAAGACTTCAGCCGTACCACAGAAGAAGCCGTCGCCGGCATGCAGGTATTGCATGGCCTGGCTGGAGAAATGCAACACGGTATCGAAAAATCCGCCTTCCGGGCCGGCGTAGAACTGGCCAATCTGGATGAGTTGTCGCTCAAGTTTGTGGTGTACAACTATCTGCTGGGTGAGCGCCAGGATAGTCTGCCGCAATTACCAGGCGAGCGAGACTGCCGCTTCGGACGCTGGTATTACGGCGACGGTAGCCAGAACCTGCAACAGATGGCTCATTTCCGGGAAATAGAACGGCCACACACCGCTGTACACAATCAGGGCCAAGCCGCGATGCAATCCTTCCAGCAGGGTCAGTTGAACCGGGCCGTCGAGCATCTGGGTCACATGGAAGAGGCCAACCTGGAGGTCATGCGGATTGTGACGGGCATCATGAGCGCCTTCGAGCAAGAGCGAAAATGATCGCCTGGAGGTTATTCCTTCAGGCTGGCCGCAAATCAGCCCACCCCGGAATCATACATCTGGCGATCCGCAAGAATGCGATTGTGCCGACCTCATGGCAAACATAACGAACCCTTCAGCCATGCGCTGCTCCAAGACAATAGAAACACCGCTATTTCTACCGTCAGGAGACTGCCATGAATGAAACGCAGAATTACATCTACCAGAAGGACGGCTGCCCCTATGCGGCCAAGGCCACTGAATTGCTCGACCGTCACGGCATCGCCTATCGTGTCCATGTGTTTTCCGATGAGACCGAAGAGGGGCTATTCAGGGATGAACATGGGGTGACGACTACGCCACAGATTTTCCTCGACGGCCAGCGCATCGGCGGTCATGACGATCTGGTCAGGCATCTGGAAGGATAAGGCGCCGGTTACCAGACAGCGTCAGGGCATGGTTGCTGATCTACCACCTCTTGAAGGAGAGCGATATGGCCACAGGTTGGGCCCAGGACGGTGCCGTTCAGGAACAGATAGACGACACCATTTCGGATGCGGTTGCGCGGGCCCGCAGCCAGCTTCCGGTGGGCGACAGTCTGAAACAGTGCGAGGACTGTGACGCGATTATTGCTGAGGCGCGACGGGAGGCTGTTCCGGGAGTACGGTTATGTATTGCCTGCCAGACCGAACGGGATCGCCTGCGACAGCAGGATAGCGGTTACAACCGCCGTGGCAGCAAGGACAGTCAGCTACGCTGAGCACCGTGCCCCGCATCGATCAACGCCTGTAGGAGCGCACGATGCAATCATCACCACTTGGCAGCCCGATCAGCAACGCGCTGACGCTGACCGGTAACGAGCCCCTGTTCATGGTCATGAATAGCAGCTCGGGCAAGCACGACGCCACCAGCATTCAGGATGCAATCCGTTCCGCCTGCAGCGCAGCTGGGCGGCAGTGTGAGTTGATCGTGGTCGACCAGGGCGCAGGGTTGCAGCAAGCCGCGGAAAAAGCCGTGAACCAGGCGCAGAAGCAGAGCGGCATCGTGGTCGCCGTTGGCGGCGACGGCACACTGAATGCCGTTTGTCAGTCCGTCGTCGGCCAAGGGGTGCCCTTTGGTGTGCTGCCCCTGGGCACCTTCAATTATTTTGGCCGGGCCCACGGCATCTCCCAGGACACCGGGCAGGCCATGCGGGATCTGCTGGATGCGCGACTCGAACAGGTCAGCCTGGGCCGGGTGAATGATCGCTATTTTCTGGTTAACGCCAGCTTGGGCCTGTATCCGCGGCTGCTGGAAGAGCGCGAGCAGTACAAACAACGCTACGGGCGCAGCCGCTGGGTAGCTCTGTATGCGGCATTGGTAACCCTGGCCAAAGCGCATCGGCAGCTGGATATCCAATTGGACTATGCGGGCAAGCATCAACAGCTGCGCACGCCGACGGTCGTTGTGTGTAACAACCCGCTGCAACTGGAGCAGATCGGAATTGATCCAGAGTTACCAGAGGAGGACGATCACCTGATTGCGCTGGCGTCCCGCCCGGTTGGCAGCGTCGCCTTGTATCTGCTGTTGCTGCAGGGGCTACTGAGCCGCATGGGGGAAGCGGAAAACGTCATCAGTATCGGCTTTGAAAACATGACCGTACGGGTGGGGTCACGCGCCCGTACGGTCAAGGTTGCTGTTGACGGTGAAATCCTGCGCCTGCGCAGTCCGCTGAAATTCAGCATTGCGCCTGGCGTTTTACCCTTATTGATCCCTCGTTTTGCACCGCCTCCGGAGCATGCATGACGCGCATTGTGCATCTGTCGGATCTGCACTTCGGTACCGAAAACCGTGAGGTGATGCAGGCGTTGCTTCAGCTGTGCCGGCAGCTGCAACCCAGCCTGTACCTGCTCAGTGGCGACATTACCCAACGTGCCCGCCGCAGTCAGTTCGCTGCAGCTGAAACGTTCGTTCATCAATTGAATGCACCGCTACTGGCCGTGCCGGGCAATCATGACCTGCCGCTATTCAATCTGGCGGCCCGATTGATGAACCCGTACGGCAATTATCGGCGGGTGTTTGGCAGCGAGTTGGAGCCCCACTTCGAAAGCCACGAGCTGTTGGTCATCGGTGTGAATACCACCCGACCCGCGCGGCACAAGGATGGGGAGGTATCGTCAGAGCAAATTGAGCGGGTAGTCAGGCGGCTGCGCCAGGCTTCACCAGGGCAACTGCGCGTAGTCATGCTGCATCATCCGGTACGGGCAATAGAAGAGTCGGACGTCAGCAACCTGTTGATTGGTCGCGAGCAGGCCATTCCCACTTGGGTAGATGCGGGAATGGATTTGATTCTGGCTGGGCATATCCATCTGCCTTACCAGATAGCGCTACGCGGTGGTGAACGCCTCGCCTGGGCGGTGCAAGCAGGCACCGGCGTCTCGCAGCGAGTCAGGGGCGCCGTGCCCAACTCCATCAATCTGATTGACTACCAGCCCGGCGCACCCCGCCGCTGCCAGCTGGCTCGTTGGGATTACGACCAGCAGCAGGGGCGCTTTATTGAGGCAGACCGCCGTGAATTGGGCTTTACCGCGTTATAACTCAGCGTTGTGGTAGATATTCTGCACATCATCCAGATCGTTGAGCATGTCAATAAAGCGCTCAAACATGGGCATATCTTCGTCGCTGATTTGCGCTGAGGTCTGGGGCAGGAACTGGATTTCGTCCACTTCGAATTCAATGTCACCCAGGGTATCGGTCAGCGCCTGGCGGGCTTTGGCGTATTCGGTGTTGGGAGTGAACACGGTGATCAGACCGTCCTCATTCTCGATATCGGTTACGTCCACATCAGTCATCATCAACGCTTCCAGCACGGCTTCTTCATCGTCGCCCTTGAAGGCGAGGATGGCACAGTGGTCGAACATGTGGCTGACACTGCCTGGCGTACCCATCTTGCACTTAGTTTTGGTGAAGCAATGACGAACATCGGCGATGGTGCGGTTGGGGTTATCCGTCAGGCAGTCGACGATGACAATGCAGTTGCCCGGACCAAAACCTTCATAACGGGCCACGGAGAAGTCTTCGCCGCCACCGCCTTTGGCTTTGTCGATTGCCTTGTCGATCACGTGAGCCGGCACCTGATCCTTCTTCGCCCGCTCTATCAGGCCGCGCAAGGCAAGATTGCCTGCGGGATCAATACCGCCCGACTTGGCACATACGTAGATCTCACGAGCGTATTTGCTGTAGACCTTGGTTTTGGCGTCGGCCGTCTTGGCCATGGATTCCTTGCGATTCTGGTAAGCGCGTCCCATCGTGCAGTCCCGTTAATCTGAAAAGAAGCGATTTTACGCCACTTATGCTTCGGGCTGGTTGTTTTTTGTGCCCCTGGCCCCGCGCAACGATAACCTGAACTCCCGAGCCGGTTATCGAGTCTCAATCGATACCTTCATGAGGCTCGAGAACCATGTTGCTACTGCTCCCTCGCTCCGCAGCGGCGTCACTGGCTGGCTTACTGGTTTTATTGCTGCTTTGCGGCTGTAATCGCTGGCCGGAAGATCCGCGCAACTCACTCTCGGCGGCGGAGCAGCGTGGCACCCTCAGAGTAGGGGTTATCGCCAGCCCCCCCTGGGTCGAGTTATCTGATCCGGCGGCGCCTGGTGGACTGGAGGCTGAGTTGGTAAGCGAATTTGCCGCGCAATCCGGCATGCAGGTCGAGTGGCAGCACCAGGGCATCGAACACCAGGTAGAAGCACTGAAGAATGTTGAACTGGATCTGCTGATAGGCGGCTTCTCCACAGCCAACCCCTGGAAAGCCGAAGTAGGACAGACCTTTGTGTATTTCCGTGAGCACGGGCAGACCGGCTCACTTGGTGAGCACGTTCTGCTCACCGCCCCCGGTGAGAATGCATTGCTGATGTCCCTCGAGCGCTTTCTGTTCAGCCGTCAGCAGCCTGAGCGCTATCTCTCCCGTCTGCGGGAGGCTGAGCAACCATGAAGGTGCGTCAGGGCTACGTACTGCCTGCCGAGAAAGAACAGTTACTGCATAAGGCGCTCCGCCTTGAATGGATCTCTATTTTCTTTGTATTAACCATCGTCGCGGCCATGTATCTGACCATGGGCTCATCGCAGGCAATGAGAATGGCCTTGCTGGAAGACCTCCTGGCGCTGATCCCCCCCATCGTATTCCTGGTGGCCATGCACATGCGCAAGCGCCCACCGGATGAACAGCACCCCTATGGTTATAGCCGCGCCATCCTGTTGGCCTTTCTCGCGGCGTCAATGGCTATTCTCATGTTCGGCCTGTTCATGTTCCTCGACTCGATCAGCTCGTTGATCAAACAGGAACACCCCAGCATCGGCCATTTTCAGCTGTTCGGTGACGGTTATCCCATCTGGGGCGGCTGGGTGATGATCGCAGCGCTGGTGTACTCCATTATCCCGCCGCTGATTCTGGGCCGCATGAAGCTGCCACTGGCCAAAGCGTTGCACGAGAGCACCTTGTATGCCGATGCGACCATGAACAAGGCTGACTGGATGACCTCCGCCGCAGCCATCATCGGCGTCCTCGGCATTGGTCTCGGCTTCTGGTGGGCCGACGCCGTGGCGGCACTGATCATCGCAGTGGATGTTCTCAAGGATGGCACAACTCATGTGCGCAAAGCGATGCTGGAACTGATGGATCAGCGGCCCACAGATATCATGAGCAACGCCCCATTGGGGCTTGAACAGGTGATCAACGACGCGCTCCTGCGCGAAGCCGATGTTGTCGATGTTGAAGCCCGGTTGCGGGAAGAAGGCCACCTGGTGGGCGGCGAAATTTTTGTGGTGTTTGATAAGGAACAGACCCAGGTGGCGCGTCGCTCGCAGCAACTCATCAGCACCGCCGTGGCGCTGGACTGGCGGTTGTATGACCTGATCGTCATGCCGGTAGAACAAATTCAACGCTGAACAGGAGTTCCTGATATGTGGAAGCCTATACAACCCCCTCTGCAATCCCCCGGCAGCAATTCAACCTTCTGGTGGTGCCGACCCTTTTCTGCCCGTCAGGAGTCGGTAAACCACTACCAACCGCTACCCGCCTGGCGCCAGAAGGCGCTGCTGAAATAAGCACTGCCGTCACCACAGCGAAACGGCGTGCTACCATGGCGCGCCGGTGACGTAGTACCAGTTGCGTCATCTTCATTTTTACCGCTGACGCAAATCCGGATCGCCCGTGCAAGCCTCCAATCATTGTTTCGATGTTGTGATTATCGGTGCCGGAGCCTCCGGCTTGATGTGTGCCGCTACCGCCGCCGCGCGCGGCAGACGCGTGCTGGTATTAGAGAAGGCCAACAAGCCCGGCAAGAAGATTCTCATGTCAGGTGGTGGGCGTTGTAACTTCACCAACTATCAGGTGGAGGCAGATAATTTCATTTCTGCCAACCCGCACTTCTGCAAGGCGGCACTCAAACGCTACACCCAGTGGGATTTCATCAGCATGGTGGAGCGCCACGCCATCGAATATGAAGAGCGCAAACACAGCCAACTGTTTTGTCGCCACTCCGCCAAGGACGTGTTGCACATGCTGCTGGATGAATGCGCACAGGCCGGCGTGGAAATCCGCACCCATTGCGATATCACCGAAGTGCAATCGCTGGATTCACCGCATCTGCGCTACCGCCTGCTGTTACGCCAGGGCCAACAAAGCCAACGCGTTGAGTGCCAGTCCCTGGTTGTTGCCAGCGGTGCCCTTTCGATACCGACGCTGGGCGGGAGCGGTATCGGCTATCAGATTGCTGAGCAGTTTGGCCTGACGGTTACCCCGCGGCGCGCTGGACTGGTGCCCTTCATGTTCACCGACAGCATGAAAGGACTCTGTGAGCGGCTGTCCGGGTTGGCGCTGGAAGTGGAAGCCAATTGCAATGGCCAGAGCTTTACCGAAAATATGCTGTTTACCCACCGGGGTATCAGCGGCCCGGCGATCCTGCAAATTTCCAGTTACTGGCAGCCCGGCGACAGTGTGACGCTTGATTTGCTGCCCGGTACGGACGCACGGCATTGGCTGCGCGAGGCCAAGCAGCAACACGCCAGACAGCTACTGAAAACCGTGCTGGCAGAAAAACTCGGCCGCGCACTGGTAGCTGAACTGCAATCCCTGTGGTGGCCTCAGGCGGCAGACAAAGCATTGGCCGAGTTCAGCGACAAACAATTGCTTGGCATCGCTGAGCAGTTGAATGCCTGGCAGATCAAACCCTCAGCTACTGAAGGCTATCGTACAGCCGAAGTGACCTTGGGCGGCGTGGATACCGATGCCATCAGCTCACGCACTATGGAAGCCAAACAATGCCCGGGCTTGTACTTTATAGGCGAAGTGCTGGATGTGACCGGCCATCTTGGCGGTTTCAATTTTCAATGGGCCTGGTCATCCGGTTACAGCGCCGGACTCGCTGCTTAAGAAGACAATGAGCGGCGGCTTTGCCGTCCCCGCCATAGCGCGAACAGAATCAAGCCTGTCAGACCGGAATACACCAACTGCATGAACAGCTGCGGGTAACGACTGAAGAAACTGCCACCGGACGTACTGTCAAACGGCACACTCACCAACAGTTCAGCCCGGTTGAACGCGGCACTCCGGGCTAACACCCGACCGTTTGGCGCCGTTACAACCGACGGGCCGTTATTGATCAGATGCGCCATGGGCACACGGTTTTCGACGCCTCGCAGGATCGACATACTGGCGTGCTGGAAGGGCTGAGCGCTTTCTCCAAACCAGTTATCCTGAGATAAGAACAGCAACATCTTGCCGGCCCCATCAGTACTCACTGCTTCGGCGACAAAGCCGGAAAAGGCCGCCTCGTAGCACACCTTGGGCAACACCCGCATATCATTCAAGGTAAATGCCACATGCTCCTCGCCTGCCCCCAATGGTCGGAGAAATTCGCCAAATACGCGGTCATTCAGCGATTGCAGCATCGGCCAGGACCAGGGCGCAGGTAGATATTCACCAAAGGGCATACGCAGCATTTTGCGATAACGTGCTCTGAGTTCGCCCCGCCCATCAAGCAGCGCGACGCTATTGAAACTGACATGCTCGGCATTCTGCCATTCACGTTCAACGTCATGAAAAATCAGCGGCACACCATGACGCGCCACTTCCCGGGCGTAACGCTCGCGCACACTGAAATTATCGAAATAGCCCTTGTAACGTGCCTCTGGCCAGGCCACCCATTGAGCGCCGGCTGCAATCAGTCGTTGCGTGGCGGCCATTTCCTGAGGATATTCCAGGCTAAACCCCACCGCTGGCTCAGGAATATCCAGAGTGATGGGATCATTGGGTTGCACCAGCCCGATGCGACGGGACTCCCATTGCTGCATCTTATGATCCCAATTCTGCAGCGTAATCAGACCATAGCCCAACCAGGCCAGTACCACTGCCCAGGCAACCTGATTGGCAAGCACCGATTGCCTTCCGGATCGCAAAGAACGCTTGGCCACCAGGCGATACAGCAACACAGCAAATAACGCCATCACCGCATCCAATCCGGCAGCACCAGTCAGCTCAATGGGTTGTAACGCCAGGAGAAAATTGACTTGCCCATCAGCAAAATGGGTCTTGAATAACATCGGGTACAGCGCCATGACCGCCACCACACTCAGCGGAAACGCCAGCAGTTCCCAGCCACCCAGGCGACCTATCAGCCACCTGTAAAGCATGCAGGCTATCCCAATGATCAAACCCAGATAACACCAGAACACACCCGCCAGTGCCATACTCAACACAGGACTGATCTGTTTGAGGTTGACCATGAACGCCGCCAGCCAATAGCTCCCGCCCGCGAAGCACACCGTGCCGGCAACCCAACCGAGAAACAGGGCGGACCAGGGCCCGGTATCCCGTAACGCGTAGAGCAGCGGCAGCCAGGCTATCCACCCCACCCAATACAAATCATTGTTGAGCCAGGGCAGGCACAACAGAGCTCCACTGAGCCCGGACCATAAGATTCGCATGCCGATTGTGCTACGTACGCCCTCCACCCTGTCAGGCGCGATCTCGGCGGGAAGTGGACGGGACTGGGTGGGTAGCATGGCTCAATATCCGAACGATGAATCAAGTCTCACCTTGATTGCCCAGGCCAGAGGATGCAATCCCCTTTCCGAGTGACAGCCGCCACAACAACAAATAAAGTCGCTATGCTTGAGCCTGTTTCCCCGATTACCAAGGAAGAATAGATGGCTCATTGGCTGACCGGCATAGTCACTTGCCTGCTCATTCTGCTGAATACGCTGATCGGCATTGGCCCGATGCTGCTGCTCGCTCTGCTCAAGGTGATGATTCCTCAATCCGGATTTCGCCGTTGGAGTTCCCGTTGGGTCATGTGGATTGCCGAGACCTGGGCGGAGGTAAACAAGGTGATCTTCCGCTTGATGCTACCCACTGTGTGGGATATCCGCTGCGATACGCCGTTGTACAGCGACCATTCTTACCTGGTCATCAGTAATCACCAATCCTGGGTGGATATTCCCGCCCTTGTGCAAGCCTTCAATCGCAAGACGCCCTATTTCAAGTTCTTTCTGAAAAAGGAATTGATCTGGGTGCCTTTTATCGGCCTGGCCTTCTGGGCGCTGGATTACCCCTTCATGAAGCGTTACAGCAAAGCGCATCTGACGCGCCACCCGGAGGATCGAGGCAAGGATCTGGACATCACCCGCCGAGCCTGTGAAAAATTCCGCGATTTGCCGGTCACTGTAGTCAATTTTCTGGAGGGCACGCGATTTACCCCTGAAAAACATCAGGCCCAAGCCTCACCCTACCGCCATTTACTGCGCCCCAAGTCCGGCGGTATCGCCTTTGTGACTGCAGCGCTGGGCGAGCAGATGCGCTCACTTCTGGATGTCAACATTGTCTATCCTGAGCAACAGCCACCGGGCTTCTGGGCACTGGTCAGCGGCAGGGTGCCGAGGGTGGTGGTAGACATTCGAGCACAGACCTTGCCGCCAGAGCTATTCCATGGCAATTACAGCGAAGATCCCGAGTTTCGTGACTATTTTCAGACCTGGGTGAATCAACGGTGGGCGATGAAGGACGAGCGCATCGCAGAGTTGAAAGAAAGCATGGGAACACCGCATCCCTGAGATTGCCGCCAGAAGCGATCCATGAGAAAACGGCCACGATCAGGCATCATTCAACCTGTATTAATATGAACCATTATAGATGAATCGTCTCAAAGCCCATTGCCGGGCTGGGTGTGTTAAACAGGGGATGTTTCCAAAGGGGCACAAGGACGAGCCTGAACTGAAGCTGGATTATCGTTTCAGCGTTGCCTGCCTGTGCCATCCGACTATTGAATCGGCAATGTATTGTGGAAACGGCTGTGAGAATATGAGTAATCAGAATAGAAGTTGGCGCTGGGCCTACCAGAAAATACGCAGCTATCACGTGTCACGGTTGCGCGCGATCTACCGCGCAACCCGATTCTGGCTGCTGGGCGACACCGGATCATTCACCTCACACGGCGGGTTTCGCAAATCCAGGATCAGGAGTTGAGGTTGTCCATGCCACCTCGCATGGGGGCATCTGTTACACTCTGAGGCCCATTACTCGCAGGTCACTGACGTGAGCCAACAGCCATTTTCATCCCTCCCTCTACCCACCTCGTTACTGACCAGCATCGAACATCTCGGCTATCAGTACATGACGCCGGTGCAAACCGAAGCGCTGCCAATCATTCTCGCTGGACAGGATCTGATTGCCCGCTCGCGCACCGGCAGCGGTAAGACTGCCGCCTTCGGGATTGGCCTGTTGGCCCCGCTGAATCCCGGATTTCTGGGCTGTCAGGCGCTGGTACTCAGCCCCACCCGTGAGCTGGCAGGACAAACCGCCGATGCCTTGCGCGGGTTAGCCAGCAGCACAGGCAACGTCAAGATTCTCACGCTGTGCGGTGGCACGCCGTTCGGCCCCCAGGCGGCTTCGCTGGAGCAGGGTGTCCATATCGTAGTCGGTACGCCCGGCCGCGTCCGGGATCACCTGCAACGGGGTACCCTGACGCTGGACAAGCTCAACTGTCTGGTGCTGGATGAAGCCGACCGCATGTTGGATATGGGTTTTATCGACGCCATCAGCGAGATCATCGAAGCCACTCCCGCGCGCCGTCAGACATTGCTGTTTTCCGCGACCTACCCGCCCGGTATTGCAAGCCTGGCAGGACGTTTCATGCGTGCTCCGCAGCAGGTAGTGATAGAGGAAGCGGAAGTACAGAACCCCATCGCCCAGCGCTTCTACGAAATTGATGCCGCAGATCGGGCACAGGCTGTTCTGCGTCTTCTGGCAGCCGAACGGCCACAGCCATGCATGGTGTTCTGCCAGACGCGGCAGCAATGTCAGGAACTGCAACAGGTGCTCAACAGCAACCGGGTCAGTGCGCTGGCGCTGCATGGCGACATGGAACAACGTGAGCGTGATCAAGTATTGGCGTTGTTTGCCAACCAGAGTTGCAGCGTGCTGGTGGCAACCGACGTGGCGGCACGGGGGATCGATATTGACGGCGTGGCCGCCGTTATCAATGCCGAGCTATCTCCCGACCCGGCAGTACACACCCATCGCATCGGCCGCAGCGGTCGCGCTGGTCAGGCCGGCCTGGCGCTGAGCCTGGTGACGCCTGCTGAGCAGGGCCGCGCGCGGCGCATCGAGGAGGCCCTCGGCGAGCCGCTGGTCTGGCACTCGGTGGACAAGCTGCCTGACCGGCTGGACACGCCCCTGCTGGCACCCATGCGCACCCTTGCGGTGGCAGGCGGACGCAAGGACAAGGTGCGCCCGGGTGATCTGCTAGGCGCTCTGACCGGCGAAGCAGGCTTGCCCGGCGATGCCATCGGCAAGATCAGTATCAGCGACTTTCAGGCATTGGTGGCGGTACGTTGGGATCTGGCTGATACCGCGCTGGAACGGCTGGAAAGCGGGAAGATCAAGGGCAGAAAGTTCAAGGTGCGGTTGTTGTAAGACAGGCGCTCGAGGAAGAAGCGTACTCCAGATGGCCGGGATGGAACCCGGCCGTCCGTAGCTGAAAACTAGCCCAATACGCGTAAACCGCGTCTGGCCTTCGGGCGGGTCAGGTGACCGAACAGCCAGCTGCTGATAGCAATCGCAATCAGCATGGCCAGCCACTGCCAGGTCTGGCTCGGCGTGGTAATCGCGGTTTCAGGCAGCAATGTACCCACCACCTTGAACGCAGCCCAGATGCCGCCGGCACCTGCCAGGCCAAACAACAGCCAACGCCAGGGACGGAAGATGCGCGACAGCCCTTCGGCGATCGGCAACACCACGACAAAGGCGGCAGCCAGCATGGCAACAAAGGTTGGCAGCAATCCGGGCAGAACCAGCCAGGTCGCGGCCAGTCGTGCACCGAAGGTAGCCGGTGGCTCGGCAAGCGCAGCCAGTTCGATCTGGGCCTGAACCAGACCACCCAGGATAGTCGCCAGCGCAACCGCCAGCAGATAGAAAATGACTACTCGCAGTATCGCAATAGGTGACATCTCTTATTCCTTACCAAGCAATTCCGGCAGATTGCGCAGGGACTGCTCATAAGCCGCAAGATCGAAGGGCGCGTCCTGCTCCAGCATCTCATTGATGTGCCAGGCCAACACCTGCGCCATCAAATCCAGACTGTCGGCGCGCTCATAGCCCACCAGCGTCAGTTTGTTCAGGGTAGCCTGTGCGGCGGCGGGCGAACCCTCAGCCAGCTGGTTCTCTACCGCTTCCAGCAGTTTCTCGTGGGTGAAGGCCGCATCAACTTCATTGTCGGGTTGGGACATGCTCAGTCTCGTTGTTATTGCGCCGGGTTGCCGAACGCTCATCGAACTGCTGCTCGACGTTCCCGGAAAGGTTCAGCCTTCGGCCGCGATCGGACTCGACCACAGCAACGCTGACTGCCAATCCGGGTGGCCGGGTAGCCCCGGCCCTCAATCAAACCCGGCGCTGTCCAGATCAGTTGATTTTCGGATCCAGCTCGCCGCTTTCGTAGCGCTGGTACATGGCTTCCAGGCTGATCGGCTTGATCTTCGAGGCATTACCGGCAGTGCCGAAGGCCTCGTAGCGGGCGATGCAGATGTCACGCATGGCCTTGACCGTCTCGCTGAACACCTTGCGCGGATCAAACTCGCTGGGGTTCTGCGCCATGAAGCGACGCATTGCGCCAGTGGAGGCCAGACGCAGGTCAGTATCAATATTGACCTTGCGCACGCCGTACTTGATACCTTCGACAATCTCCTCAACCGGCACGCCGTAGGTTTCCTTGATGTCGCCGCCGTACTCGTTGATGATCGCCAGCCACTCCTGCGGTACCGAAGAGGAGCCATGCATCACCAGGTGGGTATTGGGGATACGCTGGTGAATCGCCTTGATACGGTCGATGGCCAGAATGTCACCCGTCGGTGGCTTGGTGAACTTGTAGGCGCCATGGCTGGTGCCGATAGCGATGGCCAGCGCATCAACCTTGGTCTGTTTGACGAAGTCAGCGGCTTCTTCGGGATCAGTCAGCATCTGCTCCAGATCCAGCGTGCCTTCGGCGCCGATACCGTCTTCTTCACCGGCCTGCCCGGTTTCCAGACTGCCCAGGCAACCGAGCTCGCCTTCCACCGATACGCCGCAGGCGTGGGCCATGGCCACGGTGCGCTGGGTCACATCAACGTTGTAGGCGTAGTCGGTGGGGGTCTTGCCGTCTTCACCCAGTGAGCCGTCCATCATGACCGAGGAGAAACCCAGTTGAATGGAGCGCTGGCAAACAGCCGGGCTGGTGCCATGATCCTGATGCATACACACCGGGATGTGTGGAAATTCTTCGATAGCCGCCAGAATCAGGTGACGCAGGAAAGGTGCGCCAGCATATTTGCGGGCACCGGCAGAGGCCTGAACGATCACCGGGGAATCGGTCTTATCGGCCGCTTCCATGATCGCACGCATCTGTTCCAGGTTATTGACGTTGAAGGCGGGAACGCCGTAGCCGTACTCGGCAGCGTGATCCAGCATCTGACGCAAGCTGATCAAAGCCATGATTGTATTCTCCGGTTAACTGAATTCATTGAAAACTGTCGTGTAGCCTGCCCCACCGGGGTACAGGCTTCAAGTGCCCCGACATTGCCGGGGCTTATTGCAATCAGCTGCGTTGTTGCAGAATCTCGACCGCAGGCAACACCTTGCCTTCGACAAACTCGAGGAAGGCTCCACCACCGGTGGAAATATAGGAAATACGCTCGGCCACGCCATACTTGTCGATAGCTGCCAGGGTGTCTCCACCACCGGCGATGGAGAAGGCATCGCTTTCGGCGATTGCTTCCGCCAGCACCCGCGTGCCCTCGCCGAACTGATCGAACTCGAATACGCCGACCGGGCCGTTCCACAGGATAGTACCGGAGGCTTTCAGCAGTTCAGCGAACTGGGCAGCGGTTTGCGGACCGATATCGAGGATCATGTCGTCTTCAGCCACATCAGCCACCGCCTTGACGGTCGCCTCGGCGTCTTCGGCGAAGGCCTTGGCTACAACCACGTCCACCGGCAGCGGCACACTGACCTTGGCCGCGATGGCTTTTGCTGTCTCGACCAGATCCGCCTCATACAGCGACTTGCCCACCGGCAGGCCAGCAGCGGCCAGGAAGGTGTTGGCGATACCACCACCGACGATCAGTTGATCGCATTTCTCGGAAAGCGCATTGAGCACGTCCAGCTTGGTCGACACCTTGGAGCCGGCAACAATAGCAGCCATGGGCTGGGCAGGCTTGTCCAGTGCGCGAGCCAACGCCTCCAATTCGGCAGCCAGCAGCGGGCCAGCGCAGGCGGTTTTGGCGAATTTGGCCACACCATGGGTTGAGCCCTGGGCGCGGTGAGCGGTGCCGAAGGCGTCCATCACAAATACGTCGCACAGCGCAGCATATTGTTTGGCCAGCTCGTCGGTGTTCTTCTTCTCGCCCGGGTTGAAACGTACGTTCTCCAGCAGCACGACATCACCCGGTTGTACGTCTACGCCGCCAAGGTAATCACGTACCAGCGGAACTTCGCGGCCCAACGCCTTGCTCAGATAGTCGGCCACCGGAGCCAGACTGTTCTCTTCACTGAACACGCCCTCTTCCGGGCGTCCCAGATGCGAGCAAACCATGACCGCTGCGCCTTTTTCCAGCGCCAGTCTGATCGTCGGCAGGGAGGCGAGGATGCGCGCATCGCTGGCGACCTGACCGTTCTTTACCGGGACGTTGAGGTCTTCGCGGATCAGTACCCGCAGCCCCTTGAGATCCAGTTCACCCATGGTCAGTACCGGCATCTGTTGCTCCTTGTCGAATCGTATGTAATGAAGATCAATCGTTAATCGCGTTCGGGGCTTGCGTGTCACCCAGCTGCTGCAGCCAGTAGTGGGCTACATCGAGCATGCGGTTGGCAAAGCCCCATTCGTTATCGAACCACACCAGCAGGTTGACCAGACGCGGGCCGGACATACAGGTCAGGCTGCCATCAATGACCGCCGAGTGTGGATCGTGGTTGAAGTCGCAACTGGCGTGCTGCAGTTCGGTATAGCCCAGCAGCCCGGAATACTCAGATTCTGACGCCATTTTCAATAAGCGGTTCACTTCCTCGGCACTGGTGTCGCGGGAGGTTTGCAGAGTGATATCCAGTGCCGATACGTTGACCGTGGGCACACGTATCGCCTTGGCCTGAACCCGTCCTGCCAGCTCGGGCAATAGCCGCTCGATGCCCCGCGCCAGCCCGGTGGAGACCGGGATCACCGACTGAAAAGCCGAGCGGGTACGACGCAGGTCGGTGTGGTGGTAGGCATCAATAACCGGCTGGTCGTTCATCGCCGAGTGAATGGTGGTGATCGATACCTGTTCCAGGCCCAGCTCGCGATTCAGCAAATCAAGCACCGGCACACTGGCGTTGGTGGTGCAGGACGCGTTGGAAACCAGCTGCGCCGCCGGGTTCAGTTGCTGGTGATTGACCCCGTACACCAATGTAGCTTCCACCGCCTCGGCATTGGCCATCGGCTGGGAAAACAGTACCCGCGGGACGCCGGCCTGCATGAAGCGCTCGGCCTCGGCGCGGGTGGTGTACTGACCGGAGCATTCCAGCAGCAGATCAATATCCAGTGCTGCCCAGTCAATATCCTCCGGCTGAGCTGCACAGAGCACCTTCACGCATTGGCCATTGATGTGCAGACAATCGCCATCCACCCGCACCTCACCGGGGAAGCGGCCATGGGTAGAATCGAAGCGGGTCAGATACTCGACACTGGCCTGATCGGCCAGGTCATTCAGCGCCACGATCTGCATCCGCTCGCCGCCACGCTCATGCAAGGCGCGCAGCACGCATCGTCCGATCCGGCCGTAACCGTTCAGAGCGATGCGGTAAGGACGGTTATGAGACATGCTCACTCGTCTTCGAGCAGTTCGTCAGCCACTTGCAGGATGTTGTCGACGGTAAAGCCAAACTCCTCGAACAACTGTCCTGCCGGAGCCGATTCCCCGTAGGTGTGCATGCCTACGATGCGGCCATCCAGGCCCACGTATTTGTACCAGTAGTCGGCATGGGCCGCTTCAATGGCGATACGCGCGCCCACTTCCAGCGGCAGCACCGCCTGACGGTATTCGGCGTCCTGCTGGTCGAACACGCTGGTACAGGGCATGGATACAACCCGCACCCGGCGACCCTGCTCGGTCAGTTTTTCCCAGACCTGCATGGCCAGGCCGACTTCAGAACCAGTACCGATCAGAATCAGTTCTGGCTCGCCGGCGCAGTCCTTGAGGATATAACCACCACGGGCAATGGCCGCTTCGGTTTCGTTATCGCGAATGTGGCAGGGCAGATTCTGCCGCGAGAAGATCAGCGCGCTGGGGCCGTCCTTGCGCTGCAGGGCATGCTTCCAGGCTACCGCCGATTCGACGGTATCGGCCGGACGCCAGGTATCCAGATTCGGTGTAGTACGCAGGCTGGTCAATTGCTCTACCGGCTGGTGGGTCGGGCCGTCTTCACCCAGGCCAATGGAGTCGTGGGTAAATACGTAAATGACCCGCTGGCGCATCAGCGCCGACATGCGCACCGCGTTACACGCATATTCCATGAACATCAGGAAGGTCGCGCCGTAGGGCACCAGCCCGCCGTGCAGAGCGACACCGTTCATGATGGCGGACATGCCGAACTCACGCACGCCGTAGTACATGTAGTTACCCGAGGCATCTTCCTGGACTACCGGCTTGCAACCGTCCCACAGGGTCAGGTTGGAACCGGCCAGGTCAGCGGAGCCGCCCAGCAATTCCGGCAGCATCGGGCCAAAGGCGTTCAGGCAGTTCTGGCTGGCCTTGCGACTGGCAATGTTCTCGCCTTTCTCAGCCACTTCACGGATATAGGCGCTGGCCTTTTCCTCGAAGTCGGCCGGCAAATCACCCGCCATGCGCCGTTTGAATTCGGCTGCAAGCTCAGGGAATTCGCTCTGGTAGGCAGCAAATTTATCGTTCCACGCCTGCTCAGCCTGGTTACCTGCCTGTTTTGCATCCCACTCGGCGTAGATGTCGGCGGGAATCTCGAACGGGCCGTGGCTCCAACCCAGGGCTTCACGGGTCAGCGCGATCTCGGCGTCACCCAGTGCGGCACCGTGGGAAGTTTCCTTGCCCTGCTTGTTCGGCGAACCGAAGCCGATGATGGTCTTGCAGCAGATCAGCGTCGGCTTGTCGCTCTTGCGTGCCGTCTCGATTGCCATTTTGATCTCGTCGGCATCGTGACCATCGACGTTGCGAATCACCTGCCAGCCATAGGACTCGAAGCGACGCGGCGTATCGTCGGTAAACCAGCCGTGTACTTCACCATCGATGGAGATGCCGTTGTCGTCATAGAAAGCAGTCAGTTTGCTCAGGCCCAGGGTGCCCGCCAGCGAGCAGACTTCATGGGAGATGCCTTCCATCATGCAACCGTCACCGAGAAACACATAGGTGTCGTGATCAACAATGTCGTGACCGGGGCGGTTGAACTGCGCGGCCATGATCTTTTCTGCCAGAGCAAATCCGACAGCATTGGCAATGCCCTGCCCCAGCGGGCCGGTGGTGGTCTCTACGCCGGGCGTATAGCCCAGTTCCGGGTGACCCGGAGTCTTGCTGTGCAACTGACGGAAGTTCTTCAGATCGTCGATCGACAGGTCGTAACCGGTCAGGTGCAGCAACGAATAGATCAGCATCGAGCCATGACCGTTGGACAGTACAAAGCGGTCGCGATCAGCCCATTGCGGATTGCCCGGGTTGTGCTTGAGGAAATCCCTCCAGAGCACCTCGGCGATATCCGCCATGCCCATAGGCGCACCCGGATGACCACTGTTGGCTTTCTGCACGGCATCCATGCTCAGGGCACGAATGGCATTGGCTCGGTCACGACGACTGGGCATGAACAACTCCTGTGATTTGGCAAGACAGAGGGCAAATCGGGCTTTTCCCGACCCACCGGAAAGTTAAAGGATGGCATTTTCGCCCAAACCGCAGCAACGGGCAATGAAAACCCGGACAGCCGCAGCCAAACCCTTGGAATACGTGACGAATGGGCCATCAGGAGTCATATATCAAAACATTTTGATATAGCTATTGCGCTTCCCCGAGGCGTCCACTAGACTGCCCCACCATGAACAACCCAGCCCGACTTGCGCCCATCGACGCTTCGAACACGGAACTACTGGCAGCCTTTCTCAAGGCGGCAGGTGATCGGCTGCGACTGGATATTCTGCGGGTCTTGCGCAGCGACTCTTTCGGCGTGCTGGAGTTGGCGCAGATTTTTGATGTTCGCCAATCGGGCATGAGCCACCACCTCAAGGTGCTGGCCAATTCCGGACTGGTCAGCACCCGGCGCGAAGGCAATTCGATTTTCTATCGGCGCAGCCTGCCGGATGCCAGCAGCCTGTGGCATGAATTACACGAACAACTATTGAATGAGCTGGATGCCCTGCCGGTGGATGCCCAACTCGCACAGGCGATTGCCCAGGTACATAGCCAGCGCGGCGAGGTGTCCCGACAATTTTTTGCCCAGTTCACTGACGGCACGCCGGCCCAGCAGGATCTGATCGCTCATTTCGGCCTCTATCGCGAGCCGCTGCTGGGATTGATCGACAGCCTGACATTGCCCGCTACCGAACTGGCCATTGAAGTGGGCCCCGGCGAAGGCGGCTTTCTGCCGGATCTGGCCAGTCGCTTCGATCGCGTACTGGCGCTGGATAACGCACCGGCCATGCTGGAGCGGGCGCAACAGCAATGTCAGGAAGCAGGCCTGAAGAATGTCGAATGCCTGCTGGCGGATGCGCTGCAACCGCTGGACTTGCCCTTAGCCGACTGCCTGGTATGCAATATGGTGCTGCACCACATGCCAGCGCCCGCCGAGGCCTTGAAACGCTTCGCCGACCTGCTCAAGCCCGGCGGCACCCTGGTGTTGACCGAACTGTGCCGCCACGACCAGAGCTGGGTGCAGGATACCTGCGGTGATCTCTGGCTTGGTTTCGAGCAGGACGATCTGGCCCGCTGGGCTAACGACGCCGGATTGCAGACTGGCGTGAGCCTCTATCTCGGGCTACGCAACGGATTTCAGATTCAGCTTCAACAATTTTCCAGGCAGCCGCGCTGAGCGCCAGCCAGGTTAACCCAAAGGACTAGAACCATGAGCGAATACGCGATTTTCACCTCCGAATCGGTCTCCGAAGGCCATCCGGACAAGCTGGCTGATCAGATCTCCGACGCCGTACTGGATGCCATTCTTGCTGAAGACAAGTTTGCCCGTGTGGCCTGTGAAACCATGGTGAAAACCGGTGTCGCGATTGTCGGCGGGGAAATCACCACCAGCGCCTGGGTAGATCTGGAAGAGCTGGTGCGCGGCGTGATCAAGGAAGTTGGCTATACCTCTTCCGAAGTCGGCTACGACGGCGATACCTGTGGCGTGATCAACATCATCGGCAAGCAATCACCGGAAATCGCCCAGGGCGTGGACCGGCAGAAACCGGAAGATCAGGGTGCTGGTGACCAGGGCCTGATGTTCGGCTACGCCAGCAACGAGACCGATGTGCTGATGCCCGCGCCGATCACCTTCGCTCACCGACTGGTTGAACGTCAGGCCGAAGTGCGCAAGAACGGCACACTGAACTGGCTGCGCCCGGATGCCAAATCCCAGGTCACCTGCCGCTACGACAACGGCAAGGTGGTGGGCATCGATGCCATCGTGCTGTCGACCCAACACAACCCGGAAATCGAACAGGCTGATCTGCGCGAAGCGGTGATGGAAACCATCATCAAGCACGTGATTCCCGCTGAGTTGCTGCATGCCGACACCCAGTACCACATCAACCCGACCGGCAAATTCGTCATCGGTGGCCCGGTGGGCGACTGTGGCCTGACCGGCCGCAAGATCATTGTCGACACCTACGGCGGCATGGCCCGTCACGGTGGCGGTGCCTTCTCCGGCAAGGATCCGTCCAAGGTCGACCGCAGCGCCGCCTATGCGGGTCGCTATGTCGCCAAGAACATTGTTGCTGCCGGCCTGGCCGAGCGTTGCGAAATCCAGGTGTCCTACGCCATTGGCGTGGCCCAGCCTACCTCGGTTTCGATCAACACCTTCGGTACCGGCAAGATCAGCGACGAGCGGATCGTGCAACTGGTGCGTGAGCATTTCGACCTGCGGCCCTACGCCATCACCCGCATGCTCGACCTGCTGCACC
>CAYYUQ010000024.1:0-38362 GCA_964474945.1 uncultured Halopseudomonas sp.
TTTCCTTGAGCGTCAAATTGCAGCCTGGCGAGATCGTGGTGTTCTCATGGATCGTTTACGCCGGAAAAGAAGATAGGGATCGCATTCTCGCTCAGGTAATGGCCGATCCGCGTTTGCAACACGACCCCGAAAGCGTGCCCTTCGATGGCAAGCGCATGTTCTGGGGTGGATTTCGTGAAGCCGTTCGTCGATAGTCCCGAGCCGCATCGACCGTAGTGACCGACGGTCTGCACAGCTATAGCGCTGCAGCAGGCCGCCGGCTAGAATACGCCACGTTTTTTTCCAATACTCCGTGGCGATCCGATGACCGAAACCGCAACTCCCTCCAGAAAGAATCCCAGTGTCGGGTTCATTTCCCTTGGCTGCCCCAAGGCGCTTGTCGATTCTGAGCGTATCCTCACCCAACTGCGCACTGAAGGCTATGACGTGGTGCCGACCTATGAAGGGGCGGACGTGGTGGTGGTCAATACCTGCGGTTTTATCGATTCTGCCAAGGCCGAATCGCTGGACGCCATCGGTGAGGCGCTGGCGGAGAATGGCCGGGTGATCGTGACCGGTTGCATGGGTGTTGAGGAAGGTGCTATCCGGGATGTGCATCCCAGCGTATTGGCGGTCACCGGTCCGCAACAGTATGAGCAGGTAGTGAATGCAGTGCATGAAGTGGTTCCGCCGAGCAGTGATCACAACCCGCTGATCGATCTGGTGCCGCCGCAGGGCATCAAGCTGACTCCGCGTCATTACGCCTACCTGAAAATCTCCGAAGGCTGTAACCACAGCTGCAGCTTCTGCATCATCCCGTCCATGCGCGGCAAGCTGGTCAGCCGCCCGGTGGGCGAGGTGCTGAGCGAGGCAGAGCGACTGGTCAAGGCCGGCGTTAAGGAAGTGCTGGTCATCTCTCAGGACACCAGTGCGTACGGTGTGGATATCAAATACCGCACTGGCTTCTGGAATGGCCGCCCGGTCAAATCCCGCATGACTGAAATGTGCGAAGCGCTCAGCGAGTTGGGAGTATGGGTGCGCCTGCACTACGTCTATCCCTATCCGCACGTGGATGAACTCATTCCACTGATGGCCGAAGGCAAGATCCTGCCGTACCTGGATATCCCGTTCCAGCATGCCAGCCCGAAAGTCCTCAAGGCGATGAAGCGCCCCGCGTTTGAAGACAAGACGCTGGCTCGCATCAAGAAATGGCGCGAAACCTGCCCCGAACTGACCATCCGTTCAACCTTTATCGTCGGCTTCCCTGGTGAGACCGAGGAAGACTTCCAGTACCTGCTGGACTGGCTGACCGAGGCTCAGCTTGATCGCGTGGGTTGTTTCCAGTACTCGCCGGTTGAAGGCGCACCAGCCGAGCAGTTGGGACTGGAGGCAGTGCCGGATGAGATCAAGCAGGAGCGTTGGGAGCGCTTCATGGCGCACCAACAGGCGATATCAGCTGCACGCTTGCAGCAGAAGATCGGCCGGGTAATCCAGGTGTTGATCGATGAGGTGGATGAGGAAGGTCCAATCGCCCGCTCCATGGCCGATGCTCCCGAGATTGACGGTAACGTTTATATCGACACTGACGAGCCGCTGAACCCCGGTGATATTGTCAGTGTGCGGGTGACCGCTGCTGATGAATATGATCTCTGGGCGGAGCTGATGTAACTGAGTAGACCTCACGCCGAGCGTAAGCCTCGGCGCTGCTGGAAAGCGGTTCACTTATGAAATCGCTTTGATGGTTCCTATCCCTTGCATGGTTCCCACACCGTCATCCCCGGCGCAGGCCTGGGATGCTGGGTTCAGGCTGCACTCGGCGTCAGTGGATTACCGGCGTGTGCCGAGAATGACAAGGTCAAATGTACTGATGACGGCGATGCTGAGGGTCTTGAAAACCATCCGCCGTGCAGGGCTCTCTCGGCGAGGTTGGGCGGCAGGCTCAGATCGACCAGCTTCGCGCCTGCACAGATCCAGAGACACTTAAGCTGCCAGCCGCAGTCCAAGGCATAATGACGGCTGTTCCCATACGCAGGAGACGCTATGCCCATGCTCACCAATTATTCAGATAACCCGCCAACCCGCGAGGAAGTGGATGCCCTGGAGGGCGCGGTGCTGCTGGAGTTTGGTACTGACTGGTGCGGCCACTGCAAGGCTGCCCAGCCGCACATCGTTAAAGCCTTTACCGACCATCCCGAACTGCACCACATCAAGGTCGAGGACGGGCCGGGTCGTAAGTTGGGGCGGTCATTTCGGATCAAACTGTGGCCGACATTGATCTTCCTGCGGGACGGCAAGGAAATCGAGCGATTGGTGCGCCCCACAGACAGCAAACCAATTCTGCAGGCGATGGCTGCGATCCACGCTTGATGCGATCCCCCAGCTGATCCCTCACGTTTTTCACGCCTGATGGGCGGGATGATCCACAAAAAAGCCCCGCACCGGTTGCCCAGGCGGGGCTTTTTTACTGATTACGAATAATCAGACTTCGGTCACCGGAATGCTGGCAGCAGCTTTCTGGTAGGACTCGATTTCGTTGAAGTTCATGTAGCGGTAAACCTCAGCAGACATGCTGTTGAGATCTGCTGCGTAGTTCATGTACTCCTCAACGCTTGGCAGGCGACCAAGGATGGCAGCTACCGCGGCCAGCTCAGCAGAGGCCAGGAACACGTCAGCGCCATCACCCAGGCGGTTCGGGAAGTTCCGCGTGGAGGTGGAAACCGCAGTGGAGTTGGCCTTGATGCGGGCCTGGTTACCCATGCACAGCGAGCAGCCGGGCATTTCCATGCGCGCGCCAGCTTTGCCGTAGATACCGTAGTAGCCTTCCTCGGTCAGTTGGTACTGATCCATACGGGTCGGCGGAGCCAGCCACAGGCGAGTCGGCAGAGCGTCCTTGTTCTTCTCCAGCAGCTTACCAGCAGCACGGAAGTGACCGATGTTGGTCATGCAGGAACCGATGAACACTTCGTCTATCTGACGACCAACAACGTCGGACAGCAGACGAGCGTCGTCCGGATCGTTCGGCGCGCACAGAATCGGCTGGTTGATCTCGCTCAGGTCAATTTCGATGACTGCAGCATATTCAGCGTCAGCGTCTGCTTCCATCAGCTCAGGCTTGGCCAGCCAGGCTTCCATGGCTTGAGCGCGACGCTCCAGAGTACGGGCATCGTCGTAACCGTTGGCAATCATCCAGCGCAGCAGGGTGATGTTGGACTTCAGGTACTCGGCGATGGCGTCTTCCGGCAGCTTGATGGTGCAACCTGCAGCGGAACGCTCGGCGGAGGCGTCGGACAGTTCGAAAGCCTGTTCGACAGTCAGACCTGTCAGACCTTCGATCTCGAGAATCCGGCCAGAGAAGATGTTCTTCTTGCCTTTCTTCTCGACGGTCAGCAGACCTTCCTGGATGGCGTAGTAAGGGATGGCATGAACCAGGTCACGCAGGGTGATACCCGGTTGCATTTCACCCTTGAAGCGCACCAGTACCGATTCCGGCATGTCCAGCGGCATGACACCGGTAGCTGCGGCGAAGGCTACCAGACCAGAACCGGCCGGGAAGGAGATGCCCATCGGGAAGCGGGTGTGCGAGTCGCCACCGGTACCGACGGTGTCGGGCAGCAACATGCGGTTCAGCCAGCTGTGGATGATGCCGTCACCTGGACGCAGCGCAACACCACCACGGTTGTGGATGAAGTCGGGCAGTGTGTGGTGAGTAGTGACGTCAATCGGCTTCGGATAGGCTGCGGTGTGGCAGAAGGACTGCATCACCAGGTCAGCGGAGAAGCCCAGACAGGCCAGGTCTTTCAGTTCATCACGGGTCATGGGACCTGTGGTGTCCTGGGAGCCGACAGTGGTCATTTTCGGCTCGCAGTAAGTGCCGGGGCGAACGCCCTCAACGCCACAGGCCTTGCCGACCATTTTCTGTGCCAGGGTGAAACCCTTGCTGCTTTCAGCAGGTGCAACCGGCTTGCGGAACAGGTCGGAACTGCCCAGACCCAGTTCGGCACGGGCTTTCTCAGTCAGACCGCGACCGATGATCAGCGGAATACGGCCACCAGCGCGTACTTCGTCGAGCAGTACCTGGGTTTTCAGTTCAAAGGTAGTGATGACTTCATCAGTACCGTGTTTGCACACTTTGCCTTCGTACGGGTAGACGTCAATGGCGTCGCCCATGTTCAGGTCGCTGCAGTCAAACTCGATCGGCAGGGCGCCAGCGTCTTCCATGGTGTTGTAGAAGATCGGGGCAATCTTGGTGCCGAAGCAGAAACCGCCAGCGCGCTTGTTCGGCACGTTGGGGATGTCGTCACCGAAGAACCACAGCACGGAGTTGGTAGCGGACTTACGGGAAGAACCAGTACCGACCACGTCACCTACGTAGGCGACCGGCAGGCCTTTAGCCTTCATCGCTTCGATCTGCTTCAGCGGACCGATAACGCCCGGTTCGACTGGCTCGATGCCATCGCGGGCCATTTTCAGCATGGCCAGAGCGTGCAGCGGGATATCAGGACGCGACCAGGCATCCGGAGCTGGAGACAGGTCGTCAGTGTTGGTTTCGCCAGGTACCTTGAACACGGTCAGGCTGATTTTTTCTGCCACGGCAGGACGGTTGGTGAACCACTCGCCGGCAGCCCAGGACTCCAGAACGGCTTTTGCGTACTGGTTGCCATTCTTGGCGCGCTCGGCCACGTCGTGGAAAGCGTCGAACATCAGCAGGGTGTGCTTGAGCTGTTCGGCAGCGGTGGCGGCCAGTTCGTCATTGTCCAGCAGCTCCACCAGAGTGGCGATGTTGTAACCACCTTGCATGGTGCCCAGCAGTTCTACGGCGCGAACCTTGGTCAGCAGGGGGGAGGTGGCCTCACCTTTGGCGACTGCAGACAGGAAGGCAGCTTTAACGTAGGCAGCTTCATCCACTCCCGCAGGAACGCGGTTGGCTAGCAGATCAAGCAGGAATTCTTCTTCGCCGGCCGGCGGGTTTTTCAGCAGATCAACCAGGCCAGCTGTTTGTTCGGCATTGAGCGGCTGAGGCACGACGCCTTGAGCGGCGCGTTCTTCAACGTGTTTGCGATAGGCTTCAAGCACAATAATTACCCTCATCAGTCTGTCCCGTTGGTAACGGAACGGTCATCCTCACGGACCCAGGATGCCGAAAATAGGGATGGGTGCAAGCGCAGGCCCGATCTGGTGGGGAGCAACCCGGTTAACTGGGGTAACAGAAAGTCGGTTGCGGGCAAACGCCTGTACACAGCACTCACGGCGGCCAGAATTCTACAGGAATGGGAGGGTAAAGTTAAGCGCGAACCCCGCCGAAAGCCGGCGGGGTTCCAGAGCTCACTTGTCTACCAGGTCTTGCAGGTGATCAATCATGTCATCGGGTTTGAGCACCAGCACATCGCCGCTGAGCTGATCCAGCACTACCTCTGCGGTATTGCCAATCAGCGCCCCGGAGATTCCTGTGCGCGCAACCGTGCCGATAACCGTGACGCAGGCGCCGATTTGCTCTGCGACTCTGGGAATCAGGGTGTCGGCTGGCCCCTCATCGATATGGGTGTTGCTGTCGGTTATGTCGTACTCCGTCAGGTAGCGGCTGGCCTTGTCGCCATAGATCTTGAGAATGGTTTCCCGTAACTGGTAAATCGGGTTGGCCGCCGACAACATGGGCGCGGGGTGAGCGCTGAGCAGATGCAGTTCGCCGTTGATCATGCGGGCGATATCGCTGGCATGGCTGACGATTGCATCATGTAATTGCTGGTGCTGGTTGTCATGGTCACCCAGATCGACTGCTGCCAGTACCTTGCCGTGCATCCACAGCGCGCTGCCCTTGGCCAGCAACACTGGAGCGGGGCAGTAGCGCAGTAGTTTCCAATCGTCCGGTGTCAGCAGGGCTTTTTTCAGCGGGTTGTCCTGTACGTGTTGCTTGATCACCAGGCCGCAACCTTCAGCCATCAGGGTGCGGATGATGGTGTCGGTCAGGTTGGAATGCCACGCCTGGGTATAGCTGGCCTTGATGCCGGCTTTCTCCAGGCTGCGACACAGCTCGTCGAGCAGATCGGTATACTTGCGCCGATCCTCGCACACCAGCAGGTGCAGCTCGGCCCCTAGATAACCGGCCAGTAGTCTGGATCGAACCAGCGCAACGCTATCTTCCCTGGTAGGGTCAATCACGACCAGAATTCGCTTGATGGATTGCATGATATTTCCTTCTATGGCTTGGCTGGTTTCGCCGATGTTCGTATATCAATGTAGACGTTTTTCGCCGCCTCGTGGTTGATCAGGGACAATATAGCCTCATTCTGCACAGCGCTGCGCATATCCGTATAATCGCCCTTCGAATCCATTCTGCTTCGTGAATACCATGACTTTGCCTGATGAATTGCTCGCTTTCTTGCCCTGTCCTACACCTGATGCCTGGATTGAACAGGCGTTACAGCACCCTGAGGAGCTGCTGATTGATCATGCCAACTGCGAGAAGAAGGCCGCGTCAACGGCGTTGAATCTGATGTTTCGTTACATCGATAAACCGGATCTGCTGCAGAAAATGTCGCGTCTGGCCCGGGAAGAGCTCCGGCATTTCGAACAGGTAACCGCGCTGATGAACAAACGCGGCGTTGCCTACCGGGGGCTGTCAGCCAGCCATTATGCCCAGCGACTGCGCCAGCATGTGCGCACCGTCGAACCGGGTCGCTTGGTAGATACCTTGATCGTCGGTGCCTTTATCGAGGCGCGCTCCTGTGAGCGCTTTGCCAAGCTGGCACCGCATCTGGATCAGGAGTTGGGGGACTTCTATCGCTCTTTGCTCAAATCCGAGGCGAGGCATTATCAGGATTACCTGAAGCTGGCGCGGGCATATGCGGATGGGCCGATTGATGAGCGAATCGCTTTTTTTGCCGAGGTGGAGGCTGCCGCCATGGTCGAAGATGACCAGGAGTTCCGCTTTCACAGTGGTGCAGTAGCGGTGCCGACGTGAGCCATGACTATACTGCGCAACATGATTGATGATCAGGAGGGGGCTATGGCGTGGCTACAGCGGGGACGGGCTGGCAGGGGTTATCTGGCCGCAGCATTACTGGTGTTGATGCCTGCCGGAGCCAGCCTGGCTGCGGGCGGTACCTGTGAGCGCATCGTGGTAACCGGAAATGCTGACTACCCGCCGCTGCTATGGGTCAATCCGGACGACACCAGCCGTCTTACCGGCGCTGCCGTAGAGCTGCTGGAAAATGCGCTTCAGGACAGCGGTATACATGTGGATGCGCTGCATGTAGGCAACTGGGAGCAGGCTCAGCAGGAAGTGCGTAGTGGTCGGGTAGATATGCTGGCCGGCTCCTTCCTGACACCGGAGCGGTTTACAGAAGTGGACTACGTCTATCCGCCGTACATGGAAATTCCCAGTGTGATTTTTGTTCGGCGTGGCGAAGCGTTTCCCTATAGCGGCTGGGATGATCTGCGCGGCAAGCGCGGCAGCTCCCTGAGCAGTAGCAGTTTCGGCGCGGCTTTCGATACCTATGCTGCTGATCATCTGGATGTCGCTGCCATGCCCGGTATTGAACAGGCATTTGAGCAACTGCTCGGTGGCAAGGTGGATTACCTGATTCATGAGCGTCATCAGGGTCTGGCGCTGGCTGCTCAGCGCGATGTGCTGGGTCAGCTGGATATACTCGAAGGCTCGCTGATCAACGAGCAGCTGTATTACAGTATCTCCCATCATTCGGCATGTAATTCACCGACGCTGCGCGGTGCGCTGGCCAAGGGGATGTATCAGATGGTGCGCCAGGGCGAGCCGCGGCGCTTGCTGGAAAAATACCGGGATAAGTGGGCCGCTCAGTTTGCACCGGTTCCGGAAGAGGAGCCGGCACTGGAATAGCCGGATTTGCTTTGAATTACGCCCTCGGGCGCTAGCACCCGAGGGCGATGGGACGTTCAGGCTTCCGCTGCGGCGTCCCGCTCCTTGTTCATCTTGCGTTCCAATTGCTGCGACAACTCAATTATCTGCTCACGCATCCAACGGTTGGCCGGATCCTGATCGGTACTTTCATGCCAGAACAGGTGGGTCTGGATGGGTGGGATATCATCAATCGGCAACTCCGCCCAATGCAGGTTATGACGCAGGGCAAAGCGCTCGGTGATGGTCATCACCATATCGGTCGACTCCAGTACCAGTGGCGCCATCTGGTAGTGCTGGGAGCGCAGTACCACGCGGCGCTGAATGCCCATCTTGCCCAGTGCCAGATCCACATGTCCCAGCCCATTGCGGCGGCTGGAAATATGAATGTGCGACTGTGCCAGGTAGTCATCCAGGCTCAGGCGCTCCTTGTTGGCCAAGGGGTGCCCCTTGCGCATGATGCACACGTAGCGGTCTTCGAACAGGCGCACGTGGCGCACCTGCGGGTCAGTGTTCAGCGGTGCATCAATGGCAAAATCCAGACGGCCAGCGGCCAGTTCCTTGGTTGTTTCCCGGCGACGCGTCAGGAAGCTGTCGATATTGATGTTGGGTGCCATGCGCCGAATCCGCGCAGCCAGGTGAGGGAGAATCACTGCTTCAGTGAGATCTGTCATGCTGATGCGATAGGTCTTGTTGGCTTCGCTGGGGTTGAAGCTGCGGCTTTCCTGTACCGACACTCTCAGCAGTTGCAGTGCCTGACGTACCGGGGTAATGATGTTCTGCGCCATTGGCGTCGGCACCATACCCTGTGCCGTGCGCACAAACAGGGGATCATTAAATGTGTCACGTAGCCTGGCCAGTGCATTACTGACGGCGGGCTGGGTAATGCCGACAATCTGCCCGGCGCGAGTCAGGTTCGCTTCGGTGTAGATGGCGTCGAATACAATGAACAGGTTCAGGTCAACTTTACTAAGGTTCATCGCAGTATCCTTCGTGTGGCTCGTTTATAGGCTCTTATAAGGCGTAGGCTGTATATATTGCTTATGAATGTTTATACACGCTGAAAATAGATTAGATAAATTCGCGTGGCTCATCTACCTTTTTTGTACCCCAGTTACACATGAACAACAATCAATAAAGGTGGTTAGCATGAATTTCGGATACTCCCCCAAGGTTCAACAGTTGCGTGAGCAGGTCGATGCGTTCATGCAGGAGCATGTATTTCCTGCCGAAGCGATTTTTCACCAACAGGTTAATGAGGGTGATCGCTGGCAGCCAACAGCTATTGTCGAGGAGCTGAAGGAAAAAGCACGGGCCGCTGGTTTGTGGAACCTGTTTCTGCCTGAATCAGAGTTGGGCGCAGGGCTGACCAACCTCGAATACGCACCGCTGGCAGAACTCATGGGGCGTTCCGGCCTGGCCTCTGAAGCGTTCAACTGCAGCGCTCCGGATACCGGCAACATGGAAACCATTGTTCGCTACGGTAACGAAGAGCACAAGGAAAAGTGGCTGAAGCCGCTGCTGGCCGGTGAAATTCGCTCCTGCTTTGGCATGACCGAGCCGGGTGTCGCTTCCTCTGACGCTACCAACATGCAAGCCAATGCCCGCCGCGAAGGTGATGAGTGGGTGATCAATGGCCGCAAATGGTGGACATCCGGTGCCTGCGATCCGCGCTGCAAGATCATGATTTTCATGGGGCTGACCAATCCTGATGCGCCTCGCCACCAGCAGCATTCGATGATTCTGGTGCCGATGGACTCCCCCGGTCTGAAGGTGATCCGTCCGTTGCCGGTATTCGGCTACGACGATGCCCCCCATGGGCACGCCGAAGTGGTGCTGGAGAACGTTCGCGTCCCCTACAGCAACGTGCTGCTAGGTGAGGGCAGGGGCTTTGAAATTGCTCAGGGTCGCCTTGGGCCAGGCCGTATTCACCACTGCATGCGTTCCATTGGCGCTGCTGAGCGTGCGCTGGATCTGATGTGCCGCCGTTCAGTAGAGCGGGAAGCCTTCGGTCGCAAGCTGGCTCAGTTGGGCGGCAATATTGATCTGATCGCTGAGTCACGCATTGAGACCAACCAGGCTCGTCTGTTGACCCTGAATGCGGCGTACATGATGGATACCGTGGGTAACAAGGTCGCCAAGAGCGAGATTGCCCAGATCAAGGTAGTAGCGCCGAACGTGGCACTGCGGGTGATTGACCGGGCGATTCAGATGCATGGTGGTGCAGGGGTATCGGAAGATACACCGCTGGCACACATGTATGCCATGCAGCGGACCCTGCGTCTGGCCGATGGTCCGGACGAGGTGCATCGTGCGGCCATCGGTAAGATGGAGTTGGGTAAATACATGCCGCGCTGATCTTCAGGCATGACAAAGCCCCGTGCAGCACGACTGTGTGCACGGGGCTTTTTTATCAGGGATGCTGTCCGGGCTGAAAAGAGATACAGCCGCGCCCCGGGGAGCGTTAAGTCGGGGCGAACGTCGGAGTGTCGCGGATCAGCGGGCGCGGTAAGTGATGCGACCTTTGGTCAGGTCGTAGGGGGTCAGTTCAACACGTACCTTATCGCCGGTCAGGATGCGGATGTAGTTCTTGCGCATCTTGCCTGAAATGTGGGCAGTCACCACGTGGCCGTTCTCCAGTTCAACGCGGAACATGGTGTTGGGCAGCGTATCAACGATAGTGCCTTCCATTTCAATACTGTCTTCTTTCGCCATTAAGCAAAGGCCTCTCAATCTGTTGCCATGCGGGAAATCAGGATGAGCCCGCAAAAAAGGTGAGCAATTGTGCCTGAAAAGCGGGCAACAGCCAAGGCCGCAGTGCTCGACCGGTTAATTGATGCGCACCCAGCGCTGGCTGATGAGCATTTCCAGGGGGCGATATTCGGTCTTGTAGCTCATTTTGCGACAATTTCTGATCCAGTAACCCAGGTAAAGTGCCGGCAGCCCCGAGCGCCGCGCCTCTTCGATTTGCCAGAGAATCGCGTAGCGACCGAGGCTGCGACGGGATTCGTCCGGGTCAAAAAAGGTATATACCGCAGACAAACCGTTGATCAACCGATCGGTAACCGCGACGGCCAGCAGGCGACCATCCAGGCGGAATTCATTGAACTCACAGAATGGACTCCTGCTTACCAGAAAGGATTCAAACTGTTCCTGGCTGGGCGGGTACATATCTCCATCCGCATGGCGGGCATGGATGTAACGCGAGTACAGCTGGTAAATCTCGGTATCCAAACGTGGCGGGCAGCGTCTTACCAGGAGATCCTTGTTGCGTTTATAAATACGGTTCTGTTGACTGTTGGGGCTGAACAGCTCCACGGGGATGCGCGCCGGGACACAAGCCTTGCATTGCGGGCAGTGGGGGCGATACAGGTGCTCGCCACTGCGGCGGAAGCCCAGCTCGGATAACCGCGCATAGGTTTCTTCATCTATTTGCTGGTGAGGGTCAAGGAACAGGGTGACCGCTTGCTCCTTTTCCAGGTAGCTGCAATGGTGTGGCTGGGTCGCATAAAATTTCAGCTGCGCCAGGTCGGTCATGTCACTTCCCCGGAGATAAATGCATTGAGTATAGAGGCTGGCTGAACAGCTTCAATGGCAACCCCAGAGCCGGGGAGCCAGCAATCAGGCTCGTGGCTGAGCTTGTGTACTGCATCGATGAAATCCGCTCGGGAGATTTCCACCGCACCCAGGCTGTTGTGGTGATCGGTGGGCATCTGGCAATCAATCAGCTCACAGCCCAGGTGTTGCAGGTGGCAGGCCAGCGCAATGAAGGCTGTTTTTGAAGCGTTGGTGCGTCGGCTGAACATGGATTCGCCAAAGAACGCCTTGCCCAGCGCCACACCATACAGGCCGCCAACCAGCTGGTCGTCCTCCCATACCTCCACCGAGTGCGCATGCCCGCGCCGGTGCAGTTCGGTGTAGGCGCGCTGCATGGTTGGCGTAATCCAGGTGGCGGCGGTGTAGTCTCTGGGTTCAGCACAGGCCTGAATGACGGCAGAGAAGTCGCGGTCGAACGTAACAGTGAAGCGGGATTTGCGTAGAAACTTACGCATGCTGCGCGACAGGTGTACAGCCTGGGGTGCGAGTACCGTTCTGGGATCGGGTGACCACCAGAGTAACGGCTGGCCTTGTTCGTACCAGGGAAAGATGCCCTGGCGATAGGCCGAGAGCAGGCGCTCGGGGCGAAGATCGCCACCGACAGCCAATAATCCGTTAGGGTCGAGTAACGCCTCGGTGACGGGTGGAAAATCGAGGCTATCGGGCTCGAGCCACTTCAATGGGGTCATTGAAAATCCTGTTGCTGATTCAAAAGTTTATCAAGAAGCGTCGTTAAGCTATTGTCGTTTATCAAGATAGTGTAGTCAGTCGGGAACGGAAACCCTTCCGAGTGGGTCAACCCCAGGATGTTTATAGAACCTGTACAATACACGGCTAAGTAAAAATGGAAGCCAGAGCGTTGAAGGATACCCGACCTCATAAAGGCCAGCACTTTGCCTGGCGAGAACAACTCAGTCTGCGTCTGCGTGAAGGGGCGCTGCTGGGGATGATCGCACTGTGCCTGTATTTATGCATGGCGCTGTTCACTTACAACGATGTTGATCCCGGATGGACGCGCAGCAGCGGTGAGATGGCTGTGCAGAATGCCGGTGGCCGCATGGGCGCCTGGATTGCCGATGTATTGTTGTTGGTGCTTGGCTATCTGGCCTATCTGTTTCCGCTGATTGTAGCCATCAAGGTGTGGCAGATGTTCCGGCGCCGACATTTGCCGCTGATCTGGAACGGTTGGCTGTTTTCCTGGCGGTTGATTGGTTTTGTATTGACCCTGTTGGCCGGCACCGCGTTGGCCGCGCTGCATGGCACGCCGCCGGCCAGCTTTCCAGAAGGCGGTGGCGCGGGTGGCGTTCTGGGGCAATTGCTCAGTGAACTGGCCAAGCCTGTATTGAATATGCAGGGCAGTACGCTGGTGTTTTTGACCCTGTTTCTGTTTGGCCTGACGGTTTTTACCAATCTGTCCTGGTTCAAGGTAATGGATCTGATCGGGCGCATCACGTTGGATCTGCTGGATCTATTCGGTCGTGGTTGGTCAGCCTGGCGTGCCCGGCGCGCAGAGACGCAAGCCGCCCCCGGTTATCAGGCACCTGCAGCTCGACGCGAGCCGGTGGTGAGCCTTGAGGAGAAGCGCCAGGCCGAACAGGCAAAAGCACAGCGTCAGGATGCGCTGGCCAAGCATGTCGCCGCGCAGGAGAAGCGTCAGCCTCCGACAATCGAGCCGTTGGACACCCGCCCAGCCGAATCCAGCGTGCGCACGCAGAAAGAACGGCAGGCACCACTGAAATTCGAATCCGTAGTGCCGGGCTCCTTGCCGCCTATCGGTCTGCTCGATCCGCCGAGCAAGATCACCAAGGGCTTTTCCGCAGAATCGCTGGAAGGCATGTCGCGCCTGCTGGAACTCAAGTTGAAGGATTTCGGTGTCGAGGCAGAAGTCGAAAAAGTGCAGCCGGGGCCGGTGATCACCCGCTTCGAGATTCAACCTGCGCCTGGCGTCAAGGTCAGCAAGATTTCCAACCTGGCCAAGGATCTTGCCCGTTCGCTGGCGGTGATCAGTGTGCGGGTAGTGGAGGTGATTCCGGGCAAGACCACCATTGGTATCGAGATTCCCAACGAGGATCGCGAGATAGTGCGTCTTTCTGAGGTGCTGCAGACCCGGGAGTTTGACGAGGCACAATCACCGGTCACGCTAGCGCTGGGTCACGATATCGGCGGCAAGCCGGTGTTGGCTGATCTGGCGAAAATGCCCCACCTGTTGGTGGCGGGTACCACCGGCTCGGGTAAGTCGGTCGGGGTCAACGCCATGTTGTTGAGCATCCTGTTCAAGTCGCAGCCGGAAGATGTGCGGTTGATCATGATCGATCCGAAGATGCTCGAGTTGTCGATCTACGAAGGCATCCCGCATCTGCTGTGCCCGGTGGTTACCGACATGAAGGAGGCGGCCAATTCTTTGCGCTGGTGTGTAGCCGAAATGGAGCGCCGCTATAAACTGATGGCGGCCATGGGAGTACGTAATCTGGCCGGCTTCAATCGCAAGGTCAAGGATGGGCAGAAAGCGGGGCAACCGCTGACTGATCCACTGTTCCGCCGCGAAAGTGTCGATGACATTCCCCCCGAGCTGGATACCTTGCCGGTGATCGTGGTGGTGATCGATGAGTTCGCCGATATGATGATGATCGTTGGCAAGAAGGTGGAGGAACTGATCGCCCGGATCGCGCAGAAGGCACGGGCAGCGGGTATTCATTTGATCCTCGCTACTCAACGCCCATCAGTGGACGTGATTACCGGTCTGATCAAGGCCAATATTCCCACCCGGATTGCCTTCCAGGTGTCCAGCCGTATCGACTCTCGCACCATTCTGGATCAAGGTGGCGCTGAGCAGCTGCTCGGCCATGGTGACATGCTGTATATGCCGCCCGGCACCAGTCTGCCGGTACGGGTACATGGTGCTTTTGTTTCCGATGACGAAGTACACCGCTTGGTCGATGAATGGAAGCAGCGCGGCGAGCCGGATTACATCCAGGATATCCTTGATGGCGCGGACGAGGGTGGCTCCGGCGGGTATGATGGTGGCGGCAACGACGGTGAAGAAGACGACCCGCTGTATGATGAAGCGGTGCGTTTCGTGACCGAATCGCGCAAGGCGTCGATCTCCTCGCTGCAGCGCAAACTCAAGGTTGGTTACAATCGCGCGGCCCGCATGATCGAATCCATGGAAATGGCCGGTGTCGTATCTTCGCCTGACCACAGTAACTCGCGCGAAGTTATCGCGCCGCCACCCGTACGAGACTGAATAATTGATGATCACATTGTTGCGCTCCAGTATTACCGCTATCTGCCTGATTGTTCTCCCTCTGGGGGCCAGCGCCGAGGATCAGGGTGTCGCGGCGGAACGGCTGAATGAACTGCTTTCCCAAGCGCAGACCATGACCGGCGGCTTCTCCCAGATGACGCTCAGTTCCAATGGCGCCAGCCTGCAGGAAACCACCGGCACGCTGGCGCTGAAACGCCCCGGCATGTTCCGTTGGCATACCGATCCGCCACTGGAGCAATTGCTGGTGTCCGACGGTGAGAAAATCTGGTTGTATGATCCGGATCTGGAGCAGGTCACCATCCAGCAGATGGATCAGCGCCTGAGCCATACGCCAGCGTTATTGCTATCCGGCGACGTCAGCCAGTTGCAGGACAGCTTTCATATTGAATATACCGGTGCCGGTGGCGTGCTGGACTTCACCCTGACGCCGAAGGAAGCTGACTCCATGTTTGATAATCTGCGGGTATCCTTCAGCAATGGGGTAATCAACGACATGCAGATGAGCGATCCGGTGGGTCAGCGCACCAATATCCTGTTCCGCAATATCGAGTTGAACGCGCCGTTGCACGATGCTCAGTTCACCTTCGACATACCTGATGGAGTCGATGTCATCAGTGAGTGACATGGATCAGTTCGCGCCCGGCAAGGCGCATCAGCCATTGGCGGCGCGTATGCGCCCGAAGGGTCTGGATGAATACGCCGGCCAACAACACCTGCTGGGCGCAGGACGTCCATTACGGGTCGCGCTGGAGCAGGGTGCGCTGCACTCGATGATCTTCTGGGGGCCACCAGGGGTTGGCAAGACCACTCTGGCGAAGCTGCTGGCGACGCTTGCTGATGCGCACTTCGTCACTATTTCCGCGGTGCTGGCCGGGGTCAAGGAAATCCGCCAGGCGGTGGAGCAGGCCAGACAGCACGCAGCGCAGAACGGTCGGCAGACCATTCTCTTTGTGGATGAAGTGCATCGCTTCAATAAGGCGCAGCAGGACGCCTTTCTGCCCTATGTGGAAGACGGCACCCTGTTATTCATCGGTGCCACCACGGAAAATCCTTCCTTTGAATTGAATAACGCCTTGCTGTCCCGGGCTCGGGTGTACGTGCTCAAGTCGCTGGATGCCGAAGCGCTGGAGGTGCTGCTGCATCGGGCGCTGACCGACGATGAGCGGGGGCTTGGTCGGCACCGGTTGACCATCACTGATGAAGCCAGATCCATCCTGGTCAGCGCTGCCGATGGTGACGCCCGACGTTTGCTCAATCTGCTGGAAATAGCCGCTGACCTGATGCCGGATGGTGGCAGCATTGATGTCGAGCTGGTAGGTGACCTGCTCAACGATAACCGACGCCGCTTTGACAAGGGCGGCGAGGCTTTTTACGATCAGATTTCTGCCCTGCACAAATCCGTGCGCGGCTCGAATCCGGATGCGTCACTGTACTGGTATGCACGGATGATCGATGGTGGCTGTGATCCGCTGTATATCGCCCGGCGGGTTGTACGCATGGCCAGCGAGGATATCGGCAACGCCGATCCACGTGCGTTGACGCTGTGCCTGAATGCCTGGGATGTGCAGGAGCGACTGGGTAGCCCGGAGGGGGAGCTGGCAATCGCTCAGGCCATTGTTTATCTCGCCTGCGCCCCCAAGAGTAACGCGGTGTACAAGGCCTACAAGCTGGCACTTCAGGACGTCGCCGGCCAGCCTTCGCTGGAGCCGCCGCTGCACCTGCGCAATGCGCCGACCAGACTGATGAAAGAACTGGGTTACGGTCAGGCCTATCGCTACGCCCATGACGAGCCTGAAGCCTACGCCGCAGGTGAGGATTACTTCCCTGAGGAGTTGGATCCTCGCCGTTATTATCAGCCGGTTACCCGTGGGCTGGAGTTGAAAATCAGTCAGAAACTGGATCATCTGCACCAATTGGATGCAGCCAGCCCAAATAAACGCCGCCAGGATAAGCCATGATCTGGACGTTATTGGCCGTCGCTGCGGGTGGTGCGCTGGGGGCGCTGTCACGCTTCGCAATTGGTCTGGGCCTCACAGTGCTGTGGCCAAATGCATTCCCTCTTGGCACCTTCGTTATCAACCTCCTCGGATGCCTGGCGATAGGTATACTATACGGCCTGTGGCTGAACCGCCCCGAGTTGTCGCCTGTCATGCAGCAGGGTCTGATGATAGGGTTTCTCGGTGCTTTTACGACGTTTTCCACCTTTTCCCTGGACGCCTGGCGTCTGCTGGAAAATGGTCAGAGCCTCCTGGCTCTTGGATATATTCTGCTCAGCGTGTGCCTTTGTCTGATCGCCACCTGGGCCGGCCTGATGCTGACTCGTTAATGGTCGCCAGGCTGTAACCTGCAACTAAAAGATGATGCCCGATGCTTGATCCAAAACTGGTGCGTAGCCAACCCCAACTGATTGCCGAACGTCTTGCCACTCGTGGCTTTGAGCTGGATGTCGTCCAACTCGAAACGTTGGAAGCCCGCCGCAAGGCCGTGCAGACCCGTACCGAAACGCTGCAGGCCGAACGTAACAGTCGTTCCAAGTCGATTGGCCAGGCCAAGGGCCGGGGTGAAGATATCCAGCCGCTGCTGGCGGATGTGGATCGCATGGGCACTGAACTGGATGCGGCCAAACAGGAGCTTGAAGTCATTCAGAGCGAGCTGGACGCGATCCTGTTGACCATTCCCAACCTGCCGGATGACAGCGTGCCCGTGGGTGGCGGCGAGGATGACAACCTTGAAGTGCGCCAGTGGGGCACACCGCGTAGTTTTGATTTTGAAGTGCGTGACCACGTTGCCATCGGTGAGCTGCATGGCTACCTGGATTTCGAAACCGCGGCCAAGTTGTCCGGTGCGCGTTTCGCGCTGATGCGCGGCCCGATTGCGCGCCTGCATCGCGCGTTGGCTCAATTCATGCTTGATTTACACATCAATGAGCATGGCTATGAAGAGTTCTATACCCCCTATCTGGTGCACGCTGAGGCGTTGATGGGAACCGGCCAGTTGCCCAAATTCGAGGAGGATCTGTTCAAGATCCCGCAGGGTGAAGGCGAGCGCGATTTCTACCTGATTCCGACGGCTGAAGTGTCCCTGACCAACATCATCGGTCAGAGCATTCTCGATGCGGCCAACCTGCCGCTCAAGATGACAGCGCATACGCCGTGTTTCCGTAGCGAAGCGGGCTCTGCTGGTCGGGATACCCGCGGCATGATCCGTCAGCACCAGTTCGACAAGGTGGAAATGGTGCAGGTTGTGCGTCCGGAGGATTCCATGCGTGCGCTGGAAGAGCTGACCGGGCACGCTGAAGATGTGCTGCAACGTCTCGGTCTGCCGTACCGCGCCATGGCCTTGTGTACTGGCGATATGGGTTTTGGCGCAGTGAAGACCTACGATCTCGAGGTCTGGATTCCGAGCCAGAACAAGTACCGGGAGATTTCCTCCTGCTCCAGCTGTGGCGACTTCCAGGCCCGTCGCATGCAGGCCAGGTGGCGTAACCCGGAGACCGGCAAGCCGGAGCTGGTGCACACGCTGAACGGCTCTGGTCTGGCCGTAGGTCGCACCCTGGTCGCAATACTGGAGAATTACCAGCAGGCCGATGGCAGCGTTGAGGTGCCTGAAGTGCTGCGCGGTTACATGGGCGGGCTTGAGCGCATCGACTGATTGCAGCGGTACTGCCCCAAGGGCGGGGCGCGGCGCTCTCACCGCTGGAGCGATGCACTGAACCGAAGCTGTGTGTTTGGTGTGCGCCGTGCGTCCTGGTTGACCCTGACAAAGAGGCATAGATGGACTTTTTACCCCTGTTCCATAACTTGCGTGGGCGGCTGGTGGTTGTCGTCGGCGGTGGTGATATCGCTTTGCGTAAGGCGCGCCTGCTGACAGAAGCAGGCGCCAGGTTGCGCGTCGTTGCACCGGATATTGAGGCCGAACTGCTTACGCTGCTGCAACAGCATGGTGGCGAGGCGCTCTTGCAGGGCTACGCGTCGGAGCATCTGCATGGCGCTCAGGTAGTCATAGCTGCGACCGATAATGGTGCACTCAACGCACAGGTGTCTCAGGATGCGCAGGCACTCAGTCTGCCGGTCAATGCCGTCGATGCGCCGGAGCTATGCACCGTGATTTTTCCTGCCATTGTGGATCGCTCTCCATTGATGATCGCGGTTTCCAGTGGCGGCCATGCTCCGGTACTGGCACGTCTGACCCGTGCGCGTATCGAAACCCTGTTTCCCCATACCTGGGGTCGATTAGCGCAGTTGGCTCAGCGCTTTCGCGCGCAGGTCAAGGCGGCGTTCCCCAGCATCAATCAGCGTCGGGTCTTCTGGGAAGATGCCTTCCAGGGTGACATCGCTGAGCGGGTGTTCGCCGGTCGTGAAATGGAGGCTGAACGGCTGTTGCTTGAGCGACTGCAAAAACAGCAGCAACAGGGCCGGCGTCATCACGGAGAAGTCTATCTGGTGGGGGCAGGCCCAGGCGATCCGGATCTGCTGACCTTCCGCGCCCTGCGGCTGATGCAACAAGCGGATGTGGTGCTGCATGATCGGTTGGTGCCCGATACCATTATCGATCTGTGCCGGCGGGACGCCGATCGGATCTATGTGGGTAAGGCCCGAGCCAATCATGCCTTGCCTCAGGAGCAGATCAATCAACTGCTGGTGCGGCTCGCCAGCGAAGGTAAGCGGGTACTGCGCCTCAAGGGCGGTGATCCGTTCATTTTTGGCCGTGGCGGCGAAGAGATTGAAGAATTGGCCGCCCATGGCATTCCTTTCCAGGTGGTGCCTGGCGTAACGGCGGCCAACGGCTGTTCCGCCTATGCCGGTATTCCGCTGACCCACCGAGACTATGCGCAGTCAGTGCGTTTTGTTACCGGCCATCTCAAGGACGGCAGCACCAATCTTCCCTGGCAGGAGCTGGTCGCCAAGGGGCAGACAGTGGTGTTCTACATGGGGTTGGTCGGTTTGCCGATCATTTGCCAGCAATTGATTGCCCATGGCCGTGATCCGGCCACGCCTATCGCACTGATTCAGCAGGGCACAACCAACCGGCAGAAAGTGCTCGCCGGTACGCTGGCGACCATGCCGACACTGGTTGAGCAAACCGAGGTCACGCCGCCAACCTTGCTGATTGTGGGTGAGGTGGTTAGCCTGAGAGACAAGCTCAAGTGGTTCGAAACCAGGGACTGATCGGGAGGAAATACGGCGCGCAAGCTGGCCGTCAAGCGGGGCGTGAAGCTCGGGGCACCTCCCGGTACGCTATTGCATATCGGTCGGCACAAGCCCGATAGCGCGGCGATACAGTTGATCAGCTATGGCTCCGATGAGCTGGACGAGATGACCGTCACTGATCTCGCGCAGTTCAAGCGCGAGATGCTGCTGTTGCGCAAATCGATCTGGCCGTCGCGTGAGCTGCTGAGCCGGTTGGCGCGGGATGAGAGCTTGCTGATTTCCGAAGAGACTCGGCTTTACCTGCGGGACGTATACGACCATGTGATCCATATCATGGATAGCATCGACACCATTCGTGAGCTGCTGGTCAGCATGTTGGATCTGTATCTCTCCAGCGTCAGCAAACGCACCAACGAGATCATGAAAGTGCTGACCATTTTCGCGTCGCTGTTCATGCCGTTGACCTTTATCGTCGGTATTTACGGCATGAACTTCGATGTCATGCCCGAGCTGCGCTGGGCCTGGGGGTATCCGGCAGTCATGCTGATCATGCTGCCACTGGTGGTGGGTCTGCTGGCGTTGTTCCGCCGGCAGCACTGGATCTGACCAGCATCACAAGCCCGTAGCCTGTTGATAGGCCCGGATCAGCGCCGCATCCAATTCATAAGGATCAGGGGTGAAGTGTAACTCGCCTCCCTCCGTGCCCTCCGCAGTCCAGTAGGTCAACAACACCTGCAGCCCATTCCTGATGGCAATTTCGTGGGTCTGCCCGCTTTGCATGCGTTGCTCAATCCGTTCACGTTGTTGCTGATCCAGACTGTAAAACAGGTAGTCCGCCAGTTCCTCTGCCGCCTCTACACGTACGCAGCCAGAACTGACATTGCGCACTGCTCGCTCAAACAGGGCGCGGCTGGGCGTGTCGTGCAAGAACACCGCAAATGGGTTGTCGAAGCGGAATACCATACGGCCCAGCGGATTATGCGGCCCCGGTGGCTCACGCAGCAGCACGCCGGGGGGGTTATGCCAATCGATATCCGCAGGATCCAACCGATTTCCCTGGCGATCGAGCACCATCAGATTGCGCTCAGCGAAATAGTCCGGATTGGCACGAATCTGCGGCAGCTTGTCTTCGCGCATAATGGTCGGCGGAATAGTCCAGCTGGGATTGATTGTCACTCGGTTGATGCGTGAGTCGAGCAGCGGGGTCGCGCGTTTTGGGCTACCCGATTGAACACGGGACTGCCAACGTGGATTATCACCTTCATACAGAATCGCCTTGCTGCCGGCGGCATTCACCAGCAGGCTATGATGCTGACGTCTGGCATTTAGCCAGCGCAAGCGCTCCAGGTTGATTCGCACCTGTTGCTGGCGCTGGCGCGGGCTGATATTCAATGCGCCGATTGTTTGCGGGCCAATTACCGCATCCGGTTGAAGGCCATGGGCCGTCTGGAAAGCGCGTACCGCCTGCTGCAGGGTCTCGTCATACAGCAACGGCTGTCCGGCCACGACAGCGGGGCCTGCCATGACTGGACTACCCAGCGGGCCCGCGCTGGCGTCCGGGTTGAGAAAGCCGCTCAGTATCAGCCGTTGCGCCAACTGCGGCAGACGCGGATCAGCTGCCCCCGGCTTGAGCAAGGCTCCGGCAGGAAAAGGTTCAAGGGTTGGCGGAGCAGTATCCATTTGTTGATAGGCATTACGCAGGTGCTGATACAGGGGCAGCGAGGGCCGCGCCGTATCGAAGGCGCGCTCCATGTCTTCCAGCCCGATAATTCCCAGTCGGGCCACATCCACCTGCACCTGAGGCAGCTGCGACGATGACTCCCAGACGGGCTCATGACGCTGCTGATCAAGTCGACCTCGGCTCAGGTGCTCAAGAGACTGCAAATAGAGCGCGCTGTAGTGCAGCTCGACACACACGGGATTGTCTTCAGCAGCCGGGGCAGGGCGCCTGTAGTCGTCGGGGTTCAACCCATCTGCAGGCAAGGTCTGAAGCTGGGCATGCCAGTCATCAATGGTGTTCTGATCCTGCCAGATGGAGATGTAGCCGGTGGTCTGGTAGAGCTTGTCCAACGCCTGTCCGATAGGCTGGCTGCGCAAGGCGGACAACCTGCATGGATTTTCCGGCGTGTCGCCGAGCACCTGTTGAATCGGCGTAAGCGCCACATTCACGGTGTATTCTGCCTGGATTGATGGAATACTGCAGCTCAGACAACTGACGAATAACACTGTACATTTTTTAAACAACCGTTAATCTCCCAAGCAGACTTTGGGGCGCGCTTATCCATTCGATTCCCTTCCCAGTATAGGTAAAGCCATGCGGGAAACGGATAGCGACCAGTTTTTTAATGCATTTTCTTATTTTTATCGGCGCACGTTCTGTGGCCGAGGGGGCTTGATGTTGAATGCTCTGCGCCGCGTTGGCGCACTATCTGTTTGCTGTCTTTCCTTGCTGGCGGGGCCAGTGGCAGCGATTGAAACAAGCTTTGCCACACCTTATACATCATCTGTTCAATCCAGCTTGATCAGCAGGCTTGCTGCCGAGGCGCCGGATTTGAGTCCGCAAGTACTGCTGAGTGCCGTGTCGGCCATGCAGTGCGCCATCGCCGGCGGGGTTGAGCCTGCCGATCGGTTGGCCGTCATTGATTTTTCCTTGCCATCCAGCGAGCAGCGTTTGTGGATTTTTGATCTGGCCAGCCAGAAATTGATGTTACGCGATCTGGTAGCCCATGGTCAGGGTTCAGGCGACAATTTCGCGCGTACCTTCTCAAATATCGAAGGTAGCCACCAATCCAGCATCGGCCTGTTCCGCACTCAGGAGAGCTACTTCGGTCAGCACGGTTATTCTCTGCGAATGGACGGGCTGGAGCCCGGATTCAACGATCTGGCCCGCCAGCGAGCGATTGTTATTCATCCCGCCGACTATGTGGATCCGGATTGGATTCAGCAGCACGGTCGTATTGGTCGTAGTCATGGTTGCCCAGCAGTGCGACCTGAAGTGGCCAGTATGGTTGTTGACAGTCTCAAGGGTGGCCAGTTCATGTTTTCCTGGTACCCGGATGACCACTGGCTGGCTACCTCTGCGCTGATAAATTGCCCGCATCAGGCGGAGGATAGTCTGATGACCGCCGGCCGCTGATCCGGCCAGGTGAGACGGGAACACAGCTTGGCTTTTTCTTGAGACACCTGTTGCATTTGTGTACTCTACATAATAGAGTTCTTTGCAATAAACAAGAATAAGCGAGTTGTCATGTTGCCCACTGCTGAAGAAGCCGCGAAGGCCCTGCGCGACATTGATGTCATCAAGCACAGGGCGGCCGGCTTTCAGGATTATCGAGCCGAGTCGAGCCAACTGATTCTCTGGGGACTGGTCTATCTTGCCGGTTTCTCATTGACTGCCTGCTTTCGTGAACACCTGCTGCTGGTCTGGACTCTGGTCACATCTGCCGGACTGGGACTCGGCGCCTTGTTGGCATACCGTAGTGGTCTGAGTGTCAGCATTATCTGGCGTTACCTTGCGATAGTTATCACCATTCTGGTGTTCATTGCTGTTCTTCATGTGATCTTCTGGCCAATTACTGCTGAGCAGGGAGCCATGCTTGGCCCCCTGTTTGTCGCGACCTTATACATCCTGCGCGGTATCCAGCTGCGTCCACGCTACACCGCTATCGGCTGCACTCTCGGTTTTCTCTGTCTGGTCGGTTATCTATTTCTTCTGCCGGTGTTCTGGCCGTGGATGGCCATGGCTTGTGGCGGTACGCTGATCCTGTCCGGCCTGTGGCTGAGGAGCCGCTAGGTGCAGACGCCTGACGAGATAATCCATCAGCCGGTGCGACTGAAAATCATGGCGGCCCTGAACACGCTGGGATCCGGGCAGTGGCTGGAGTTTGTCGCCCTGCGCTCCATTGTGCAGGCCACTGACGGCAACCTGGGGGCGCATCTGACAACCCTGGAGTCTGCAGGCTACGTTGCGGTGAAAAAGGACTTCATCGGCAAGAAGCCGCGTACCCGTGTATGCCTGAGTAGAGCAGGGCGTGAGGCCTTCGGCCGCTACGTTACCGCTCTACAAGCGATTCTGGCGCCGGGTAACCTGGATGACTGACAAATGGACACCTGATCGACCGATTCGCATGGCCTGAAACTAAACACTAATACAAGAACAAAAAGGATCTACCCATGGATGTTTACAATCGTTCTCTCCCCGCGCGTGGCTGGCAGGGAAAGCTTCGCTGGCTGTCACTGGCATGTCTGGTCACGCTCAGCACGGTGAGCGCCGGTTTCGTGTTGGCGCAGGCCGGTGTCGATCCGGCCCAAGCCGCCGCTGCGTCACCTGCCGACCCTGCATCCACTGCACTGTCGGCCGGTGTCGCCGGTGAGCGCTTCGGGGTGCGTGAGATGTTTACCCAGGCCGACCTGGTAGTGAAGTCGGTCATGGTACTGCTGGTGCTGATGTCCCTCATGAGCTGGGCCATCCTGTTTGAAAAACTGGTTACCTTTGGCGCCGCCCGGCGTCAGAACACGCGGTTTCTCCGCGCCTTTCGTGCTGGTGATAACACCGAACTGGAGCAGCAGACCAAGGATAGCGCGCTGGGTCGCATGTGGCTGGCGGCGCAGGCCGAACTGCGCCACTTCCGTCAACACCGGGACAAGAACGCCAGTGCTGATCAGATAAATCGCTTACTGCAACGCATGGCGTTGACCGCGAGCATAGTGCAGGAGCGGGACTTGGCGCGGCTGGGCGGCATGATGGGGGTATTGGCAACCATTGGTGCCACCGCGCCATTTATCGGCCTGTTCGGCACGGTATGGGGGATTCTGAACAGTTTCGCCGGTATCGCTACGGCCAAAAGTGCCAGTCTGGCGGTGGTTGCGCCCGGCATCGCGGAAGCCTTGTTGGCGACGGCGCTTGGCCTGTTTGCGGCTATCCCGGCGGTGATGATCTTCAACAAGTTTGCCCGGGATATCAACGGCTTCGTGGGTAGCCTTGATAACTTCTCGGCGGAACTCCTGGCCTCGGTATCAAGGCAATTCGACGAGGTGCATTGATATGGGTATTCAGCTGGATTCAGGCCCAACGGTCAAACGCCACAACTACCAGCAGAATGCCGAGATCAATATCACACCCTTCGTGGATGTCATCCTGGTTCTGTTGATTATTTTCATGGTGGCTGCGCCGCTGGCCACAGTCGATGTGCCTGTGGACTTGCCGAGCAACGCGGCCACACCGTCACCTCCGCCTACTGAGCCGGTGTATATCAGCGTTCAGACCGATGGCAGTCTGTTTGTGCAAGAACAAGCGGTATCACTGCAACAGCTGGCCAGCGTGACGCATGGTGTAACGTCCAGCAATCTGGAAACACGGCTGTTCCTGCGTGGTGATCAGGCCGTGGAATACGGCACTCTGATGCGGGTCATGAATGTGTTGCAGAAGGCCGGCTACGCACGCATCAGCCTGGTGGCTACTGAAGAGCTGGAACCCTGATGAGTGCCGCCAATCAACCCTGTGCTCAGCGCTGGGGTGTGCGTCTGCTGGTCATCGCTGCGTCTGTGGCGATCCACGGTGCGCTGATTGTCTGGCTGATGGACAGCCGGTTCAGCCATCCGTTGCTGCCGCCGTCGGAGCCTATCGCTGTGGAGCTGGTCGTCGCCACTCCGGTTGAGCCAGAACCTGAGCCAGAGCCAGAGCCAGAGCCAGAGCCCCGTCCTGCGCCAATAGCCAAACCAGAGCCTCCTCGGCCTGCGCCGCGTCCGCAATCGGCACCGCCCCCATCCTCGGGGCCTCCGGTTCACAGCTTTGGCGCCAACCAGCAATGGGCTGCGCCGCCCGTGGTGCCGCAAAGCTCGGAGCCCGTGCGTAGCCGACCGGTATCTGCCGCCTATGCCGATACCGTCAAAAGCCGTGTTACCGCTAATCTGAAGCGTCCGGAAGGCTCTGTATACAAGCCACCGCCCGGCTATAAGGGAGACCCTGGTGATTTCAAACGCCAGTGCTATATCCCCTATGAGATTACGGTGGATGGTAGCGGGCAGGTAGTGAGTTACGAGATCGATCGTTGTGGTGATGAGTTGCTGGATGCCGCTGCGGAGCAGGCGGTGCGTAATGCCGGCCCATTCCCGCCGCCGCCCAATCAGGGTGCCGAGACGTATGTTATCTACGGTACGGCGATCTTTATCAACTGATTTTCATAAAGGACATGCCCATGTCGGTAAGAGCGTTGGCCCCTTACAGCTGCTTGATCATCGTTGGATTGCTTGCCGGTTGCGCCGCGCCGGTGCCGCCGAAGCCGCCGGTGGACACCACACCCAAGCTACGGCAGCCGGTGGTACAAACCCGTGCCAGTTTCGACTGTAATGGTGCGCTGCCGGCGGTGCACCGGCAAATCTGCTCCGACGATGGTCTCGCGCAATTGGATCGCAATCTTGTCGATCGCCACCATCAATTACGCTACGAGTTGGATGCCGTGGGCGCCATGCTGCTGGCTGCCAATCATCGGCAGTGGCTGTTGAGTCGAGCGGAGCTTTGTTCCGTTACAGCAACCCAGGGCAGGGACGATCGGGCTATTGCCTGTCTCTCAGCCTTGTATCGCCAGCGTGGGCGCCAATTGGAAGAGTGGGGCGGCCAGCGGGTACGCAACACGACAGGCCGGAATGCCTGGGCGAGCTATGCGCAATACCGGTTGGTGGATGATCGGGATGCCAGCTGCCAGACGCTGGAGCGCGAACTCAATCTGGATCTGCAACAGCACGGATTGGCATCGCCAGCGCGCTTACCCGGCGCGCGCATGTTGGCAGGCAGTCATGCTGATTCAGGCGAGGTAACGCTGGTCGGCCAGCAGGTCAATGTCGAGCTGTATAACCCCGGGGTATACGCCGGTTACCAGCCCCGTGCCCGAGGGCTGACAGCCAATGGTCAGCCGCTGCTGGATGACGCCACGCTGGCTTTCTGGGTGGCGGAGCAACCGAACTATGGCGGCCGTGCCCACGCTGCCTCATCGCAGACTGGTGATTATGGGGCGATTGATGTGTTCCAGCGCAACGGGCGGAACCTGGTGCTGGTTAACGAGACTTGGGGCTTTCATTCCCCTGCGGCGCGGGGAGAGTCCGCTTATGCGGGACTGTACGCATTGACTGGCCATAGTCTGCAGCGCTTGTGTTTGTACCAGAGCTATCTGACGCCACCACGCACCAATACACTGGCGGGGTTGACGGTATATAGCCAATTGCAGGCTGAGTTGGACGGGATGGTGGGTAGTCCATTGTCGAGCATGGCCCAGCATGAGCGTCGGGATAACTTCCAGAACTGGAGAGAAACCCAATGGACGCTGTTGAATCTGCCGTTGCTCGGTGTCGACTCGATAAAGCGTCATGGCCGTGAAGGCGCTGTGCGTCAGCGCCATGATCAGGCATTGGAACAGTTGTTCCAGTGGACAGAGCGTAATCCAGAGAACAAGCAGGCCTATTTTCGGTTATTGCCCCTGTTGCAACCGGCTCTGGAAGAACTGCGTCGTTTGTATACCGGCCAGGGGCTGAATGCCACTGACGCCAACACGGCAGCAGAATTGCTGGTACATGAAGCGCTGGCGCGCGCGGTAGAAAGCCTGGCAGCGCCGACCGAGCAGGTGAGCATGCCGCTACCGGCTGGGGCCGGCTGGCAGCCGCGCTACGCCATTGCACCCGCGCCCGGCGATCTGGAGCGCGGTCGCCAATTTGCCACTTTGCACAGCGTGCTGTTGAACAACGCGCCGCCCCACGTGGTAGCGGATTTTATCCGATATGAGAAAGGCGCAAGGGGTGAACACTGGGGGCGTGGGCCGGATGATAGCCCGGCTACTCTCGCAGCCGTTGGTCTGGCAGAGAATCTGAGATTGTTGCTGGACGCAGGCATGCCTGCAGATCAGACCAACCGTTGGGGCAAGACCGCCTTGATCAGCGCGGCCGAGCAGAACCAGTTGGACAGCCTGCGGTTGCTGCTGCAGCGGGGTGCTGACGTGCATGTGCGCACTCAGCTCAGAACCGATACCGGTGTCGGTGGTCTGGAGCAGGGCCAGGCGCGACAGGGCGCTCAGACTCCGCTGCTCGCGGCCGCTCAGTTCGCTGGTGCGGAGCTGATTGAAGAGTTGGTGGCGGCCGGTGCGTTGCGCCAGGCATGGGATGGTTATGACCGGCAGGTGTGCCAGGCGCTGGAGCAGAACAGGCAATTGGATGGCCAGAGCCGCAGCAGGCTACAGGCTACCCTGTGCGCAAGCTACTTGCCTCTGCCAGTGGCGGAACGGCAGAAAATGGATATCCGCAGTGGCGATGTCATGCTGTTCACTTTTGACGGCACGGACTACCGCATCAGCATGCGCGAGCGCGAACCGGCACTGCTTTTCGGTCGAATGCTGAAAACCACCGCAGCAAAATTGGATAAGCAGATGCGCACCCTCGCGGTGCGGGTCGGTATCGCCGCTGCGCACCGGGCCAAGCTGCAGTTGGCCGGGCCGCTGACGCTGCATATCACGGATATGGCAGGCCAGGCTCCGGCCTCCATGCAGATGTTTGTGTCCTATCCGGTCATGTCAGCCAGCGCCTACCGGGAAGGCTACAGCTTGATAGAGCATCCGACGGTGAGCGTGTTGAGTACAACATTTGATGGCGCGCATAACGATCCTGCCAGCACCTGGCGAGCGCTGTATCGTGCAGCCATGGAGCAGGGACTTAAGCCCGGCAACCAAGGGTATGTGGTCATGCACACCCGCGGGCAACGGGTAGCCGAGTACCAATTGGTGGTGACTGATGACGCAAGGTAGTTTTTAGTCCGGGTTCCGTTACGCCTCAAGCCAACCGGCTGCTAAACTTGAGCCCTTATTGGACATGAGGCGTTGGCGGGTGAAACGAGACTGGATCAGAACGCTTTGGTTGCTGTGGATACTGGCGGTGCTTACCGGCTGCGCCAGCTCGTTGCCGGAAAAGCACCTCCTGCCCAGCTATGCCATCCAGCCCGATCAGGACTCCTACGTCAGCCGCTATGTGCGTGCCCATCAGCCACCGGACAGTGACGCACTCTCCGGTTTTACCCTGATCCAGACTGGTACCGACGCCCTGGCAGCGCGGCTGGCAATGATTGACCGGGCACAACGGAGTCTGGATCTGCAATATTACATCTACCGTGGTGATGTAACCGGCGGCTTGATCGCTGAAGGCTTACTCCGAGCGGCGGACAAGGGCGTACGGGTACGCCTGCTGCTGGACGACATCGGCAGCGGTCTGCATGATTTTGATGTTGCGGCGCTCAATCACCACCCGAATGTTCAGGTCAAACTGTTCAATCCGCTCACGCTACGCGGTCGGCTATCCAAGTACGTCAGCAAACTCGGTGAGTTTGGGCGCATCAATTACCGGATGCACAACAAGCTGATGATTGTAGACAGCCAGATATTCCTCACCGGTGGACGTAATATTGGTGACGAGTACTTCTCTCTCAGTGCCATGGATTTCCAGGATATCGATATCCTCGGCATGGGGCATATCACACGCGATGTCGCGCGCAGCTTTGATGATTACTGGAACGCCAACGAGTCAGTACCTGTGGATCGCATGATTCGTCGGTCTGGAGAGCGGGCAGAGCGTCGCCTGCGAGGCAAGTTGCAAGCGCACCGCGCCCGCCACGCGGGGAGTGAGTATCTGCAGGCGGTAAAGGAATCACCGTTCAATCGAGCACTGCACGACGACCGCATTGTCTGGCATTGGGGAGAGGCCGAGTGGTTGTCGGATCCGCCAACCAAGGCTGATCCCGGGCATATCACCAATCAGGAGCCCATTCTGGCGCGCAAGTTGATGCGCCATGCCCGCGCGAGTCAGCAGGAGCTACTGCTGATGTCAGCCTACTTCATTCCGGGCTCGCGGGGAGAAGTCTTCCTGATTGATATGGTAAAGCACGGCGTTGACGTGCGTGTGCTGACCAATTCGCTGGCGAGTACCGATGTTCTCGCTGTGCATAGCGGCTATGCCCGTTATCGCAAACCCCTGTTGCGAGGCGGTGTGCGCCTCTGGGAGCTACGCAAAAGAGCGGAGCAAACCGAGCACACCAGCGCCTTTCTCGGCGAGTCGCTGGCCAGCTTGCATGCCAAGGCCTTTGTATTTGATCGGGACAAGCTGTTCGTGGGCTCGGTCAACCTTGATCCCCGCTCCATAATGCTCAACACCGAAGCAGGTGTGCTGGTGCATCAGCCCGAACTGGCGCAGGCGCTGGTCGATCTGTTCGGTCAGTGGACAACCGCAGACTTCTCCTACGAGCTGACGCTGGATGACCATGACCAGTTGCGCTGGCAGACGGGTGACGAGGTCTGGAACAGCGAGCCCCATGCCAGTCGTTTTCGCCGCTCCGCCGCCTGGCTGCTGGGCTGGCTACCCATTGAAGGGCAGCTCTAGGATGTGCCGCCCGGCCAGCTGTGAATTCTGTACCAGGCTCCTGCCTTTGGCGTAGGATGGGCAAAAATTTTCAAGGCTCTTCATGTTACGCATTTTACTCCTGTCCATCGCGACCCTGACTCTGTTGCTGAGCAGTATCTGGGCGCTGCTTGCGCTCTGGTACCAGGCGCCGGGCGGCATGCTGGGCCGTCTGTTGCTGATTGGGTTATGGCTGCTGGGCATGACGGGCTGCGTGTATTGGCTATGGGCCGGACAGAGCAACTGGCAGGCGCTGCTGTGTTACCTGCTGATGTTCGTTGTGTTGACGCTGTGGTGGGCGGGCATCAAGCCAAGCCATGAGCGCGCTTGGGCGGATGATCTGGCGTACATCACCACCGGAGAAATAGAACAGCACCGCGTGCGCCTGGACAAGGTGCGTAATTTCGAATGGCGCAGCAGCCGGGATTACGACATTCGTTGGGAAAGCCGGGAATATGATCTGCGCCGCTTGCGCTCGGTAGACATGATCACCTCCTACTGGAGCATGACCAGTATCGCTCACGTGCTGGTGTCTTTCGGCTTTGACGACGGTGAACAGGTGGCTTTCTCGGTGGAAATTCGCCGCGAACAGCATGAGAGTTTTTCCGAGATTGGTGGTTTCTTCAAACAATTCGAGCTGAGCATTATCGCCTCGGATGAACGAGACGTGGTGCGAGTGCGCAGTAATATTCGTAACGAAGACCTTTGGCTGTACCGGATCAACCTCAGCCCCAGCGACGCGCGGGAGCTGTTCCGTTCCTTTGTTGTTCAGGCCAATCGGTTGGCGGAGCAGCCGCGCTTCTACCATACGGTGACCGGCAACTGCACCACCATTGTGTACTCGATGATGAAGCAGATTGTCGAAGGTCTGCCGCTGGATCATCGGCTATTGTTGACCGGACATTTGCCAGCCTATGTTCATGAGGTGGGCGGGATGATGCCAGGACTGTCGCTGGAAGAAGCGCAGCGGCGCGGGCGAATTACTCAGCGTGCGCGTGAAGCCGGGGATGATCCGCAATTCTCAGCGTTGATCCGCCAAGGTGTGCCGGGCTGGGACTGACCTCGGGCATGACTCTTGCTTAAGTGGCATGAGCGCCGGCCCCGGTTCCGCGAAGAGGATATATATGAAGATTGGTATTCTGCAATGCGATGATGTACACGACAGGCTTCAGCCGGCCCACGGCAACTACCCGCAGATGTTTGCTGATGCCTTGCGCCTGGTATTGCCTGACTGCGGACTGTCGGTGTTCCGGGTGCTTGATGGGGAACTGCCCGACACGGTGGATGTTTGCGACGCCTGGTTGATTACCGGCAGCAAATTCGGCGTCAATGATGGCTTGCCCTGGATTGATGCACTTTGCGGTTTCGTCCGCACACTTTGGCAGCAGCATCGTCCGCTGTTGGGTGTATGTTTTGGCCATCAACTGATGGCCAAGGCGCTGGGCGGCACTGTGATGAAATCGGAGAAAGGTTGGGGGGTGGGGCTGTCCTTCAATCAGGTGATTGAGCGCAAGCCCTGGATGCAGCCCTTTCAATCGAATCTGGATCTGTTGGTCAGTCATCAGGATCAGGTGGTGATGCTGCCGCCCCAGGGTGAGGTGTTGGCCAGCAGCGAATTTTGCCCCTACTACCTGATTCAGTACGGCGACTGCTTCCTCAGCGTGCAGGGGCATCCCGAGTTCTGCAGCGATTACTGCCGGGCATTGATCGAGATGCGGGCCGCAGCGTTGCCCGCAGCACGGGTACGGGCTGGCCTGGCCTCGCTGAGTGCGGCACCGGACAGTCGGTTGATGATGCAATGGATAGTCCAGTTCATGCAGGCAGCCGCGGAACGCGCTGTCAGCGTTTGACCACGTCGCCGCGGAAGAACATCTCCAGCCGCAAGGTGATCCCCCAGCGCGGATCAAAGTCGGTGTCCCGATGGAAGTGCAGTTCCGGGATCACATCGGCGTAGAGAATCTCCCGGTGCAGGTTGCGTCGGTACAGCGTCTGCAGGTAGTAATCGTTGATGCGCGGGCTTGAACCACTGTTGCCAACCATGACGGCGGCGTAGCGAATGGCGCTGCGCCGCCCCAGTACCTGGTCGATAGCGGCCATTTCGGAAAACTCCAGCGTATCCTCGTCCTCTTGCCATTGGACGTTGGTGACAAAGCGCAGATGGCGCGCTGCATCCAGCGGCCGTCCCAGATCCCAGCGCGTGCGCACAAAATAACCGTCGCTGTTGAACCAGGAGAGGCGATTCTCCGAAGCCAGCTTCCAGGGGCCGTCGCCAATACTCCAGAGCCGTTCTGCATCCCAACGCAGGTATGGATCCAGGGGCAAGCGGAACTTGACCCCTGCACTGAAGCGGGTATCCCAGTTCTGCGTCCAGTCCTTGTCGCTTAACCTGCTCAGGCCGATGACGGTGTCGCTGGAGCTTTGGTTATCATTGCGCAGGCGCTGTGAACCCTGTTCGGCCAGGGTACCGCGGGTTTCCTCTGGATCGCTTTCGATGATCAGTCGCAGGCGCTCCTTGGTGGTCGGCAGATCCAGTTTGAAGCGGATACCGGGATCGGTGCTGAAATCCTCGCCTTCCTCCCACTGAAACTCCTGACTGAGGCGAATATAGGACTTGTTACTGGTGTGCAGGTGGTCGTCGGTACCGAAGAAGCCATCAATGTTGCGCGAGGTATTGCTGACCCAGCGAGAGACCCGATCATGCAGCGGCGTGATGCGATCGACGGTCCATTGCGGAAGATCACTGTCCTGCGCCTGATCCCCTGCTTGAACATGGCAGCTCATGATCACCAGGATTACTGTCAGACTTTTGTTCATCCGTATTTTTCTCCTGTACCCTTGATCCCAGTATAGTCACAAGCGTAACGGGAGAGACAGTGATCAACGTGTCGGAATCAGTCACACTGAATGAGGATGAGCTGGAGTTCATGGCTATCCGCGCTCAGGGTGCGGGCGGGCAGAATGTGAACAAGGTCTCCAGCGCCATCCATCTGCGCTTCGATATCCAGAGTTCAAGCCTGCCGGCGTTCTACAAGGAGCGCCTGTTGAAGTTCAAGGATCAGCGCATCAACAAGGATGGAATAGTGGTGATCAAGGCGCAGCAGTACCGGACTCAGGAAAAGAACCGGGACGATGCCATCGAACGCCTGGTGCAGTTGATTCAGGCGGCAACCGTTGTCGAAAAGTCCCGTCGACCGACCCGGCCCACCCGCAGCTCACAACGCAAACGGGTGGACAGCAAGACCCAGCGCGGCAAGATCAAGGCGTTGCGTGGCCGGGTCGAGGATTAGCCGGATTTATTCTTCGTCAGCCTGCAGGATACGTTCCCGACGTTCCTGCTCCTCTTCCAGCGCAGCCTTGATCTCGGCAACCACCGAATCCACATCCGCCGCTTCATCGTTTTCCTTGAAGTGTCCGGTGAGCGGGGTATCCGGAGTCAGCTTGCCTTCCTCGTACAGTGCCCACATCTCCTGGGCATAGCGCGTATTCAGCAGCTCGGGTGCGTACTGGCCGTAATAGAGGGACATATTGTTAACGTCCCGCTGCAGCATGCTGAAAGCGTTGTTGTTGGCTGCCGCGTCTACGGCCTGCGGCAGGTCGATGATCACCGGACCGTATTCATCAACCAGTACGTTGAATTCGGACAGGTCGCCATGCACCAGACCTTCGCACAGCATGCGTTTGACGAATTCCATGACCAGCGCGTGATCTTCGCGGGCTTGCTCAGCGGACATGGATACATCGTTCAGGCGTGGGGCAACCATGCCTTTTTCATCGGTCACGAGTTCCATCAAGAGTACGCCATCGAAGCAACCATAGGGCACCGGTACGCGGACGCCGGCTGAAGCTAGCCGGTAGAGTGCGTTCACTTCGGCGTTCTGCCAGCTGCTTTCCTGCTGCTCGCGGCCGAATCGGGAGCCCTTTTCCATCGCCCGTGCGCGTCGGGTGTTGCGCACCTTGCGGCCTTCCTGGTACAGCACCGCTTGTTTGAAACTACGTTTGTTTGCCTCCTTGTACACCTTGGCGCAGCGTATGGCGTCGCCGCAGCGCACCACGTAAACGGCAGCTTCCTTGCCACTCATCAAAGGGCGGATGACTTCGTCGACAAGACCATCGTCGACCAGCGGTTGTAAGCGTGGGGGTATTTTCATAGCGCCGTTATACCCTGATCGGCGTGTTTAATCAGCCCCTTGCGACAATGAATGCTCATCCAGCTCAATCCACCAGCGCTGCATTAACCATGGCCCGCAGCTCCTGACGGATCATATAGCTGGAAGAGGGGATAAGCTGGGTCATGAAGATCACGATCAGATCTTCCACCGGATCGATAAAGAACATCGTCCCGGCCATGCCACCCCAGCCGTATTCGCCAGGCGAACCTATGGTCTGGGATTTGGCTATATCCGTTTTTACCGCAAAACCAAGGCCAAAGCCTGAGCCGTCATAGGGTGTTTCACTGAAGCCGCCGGTGGATATGGAAGGCAGGTCGGTATTGCCTGGCAGATGATTGAGGCGCATGAATTCCAGCGTCTTGCGACCGATGATTCGCGCTCCATCGAACACACCGCCATTGGCGAGAGCCTGGGCGAAGCGGTAATAGTCGCCCATGCTGGAAACCAGCCCGCCACCACCGGATAGATAGCTGTGCGGTTTATGAAAATGTGAGGACTGCGGATCATCCTGCAATCTGAAGGTGTCGCCGGGCTGATATTGGTAACAGGCGGCAAAGCGCGACAACTTGTCGGCCGTCACGGTAAAGAAGGTGTCCTGCATGCCCAGCGGCTGGAGGATATATTTCGCAAAATAGTCATCCAGCGGCATGCCGGATAATTGCTGAACCAGATAGCCGCATACATCTGTCGCCAACGAATAATTCCATGCGCTGCCGGGTGAAAACTCGAGCGGCAGACGGGACAGTTCATCAATCAGTCCATCCAGCGTCAGTCCCGAGTGGCCATCCAGCTTGAGCTGACGGTAGGCGGCATCGACATTGGTGCGGCAGGAGAATCCATAGCTCAAGCCGGCCTGATGAGTCAGTAGATCGCGGATAGTCATGGGACGCGCTGGCGGTGTGGTCATGAAGTCGGGATAGATCCCGGACTTGTATACCTGCAGACCCTTCCATGACGGGATGTATTTGTGCACCGGATCGTCAAGCAGAAAACGACCTTGCTCATACAGTTGCATGAGGGCCACAGAGGTGATCGGCTTGGTCATTGAGTAGATGCGGAACAGGGTGTCGTCATTGGCGGTCACACCACGCTCCACATCGGCCATCCCCTGGGCCTGTTGCCAGACCACTTGACCGTGACGGGCTACCAGCGTGACCGCACACGGGAGCTTGCCGGGTGCCAGATATTCTTGTTCGAGATGATCCGCGATACGACTAAGGCGTTTCAGATCCAGGCCAGCAACAAATTCCGACATCATGCGCTCCGTCAGCAAATAAACATGGGTTGATGGTAGCAGTGAATATCCTCGGGGCGGGTAGGGGATAGGGCCATTCAATTATTTTTTCAGCCCTGCTTGTGGAGTAATACCCAACAGGAGTAAAAAAACACACTTTAAATTGACTGAGGACTGCCATGCGATGAGCGATTCACCCTGTCTTGACTGCGGAGCCTGCTGTGCAACCTTCAGGGTTTCCTTCTATTGGGGGGAGAGCGATAGCGCTCCCGGTGGACAGGTTCCCGATCGTTTGATCGAACAGGTAACGCCGCACTTGAGCTGTATGAAAGGTACCAATCAGTCACAGCCGCGCTGTGTGGCGTTGATGGGAGATGTGGGTTGCGGTGTACGCTGCAGCATTTATGAGAAACGCTCGAGTACCTGTCGGGAGTTTCCCTTCCATGGGGAGAACGGGGTGGACAGCCCTGATTGCCAGCGGGCAAGAGCCCTGCATGGTCTGCCGCCGCTGCCATCGAATCCTCGCGGACCTGGCCTGGAGCCCATCGTCGCGGCCTGATCGGTCAGGCACAAAAAAGCCCCGGCCATGGGTCGGGGCTCTCTGTGCTGCAGCAGCTGCGAATTTACATGTTCGGGTAATTCGGGCCGCCGGCACCTTCAGGTGCTACCCAGGTGATATTCTGGGCCGGATCCTTGATGTCACAGGTCTTGCAGTGTACGCAGTTCTGAGCGTTGATCTGGAAGCGCTTGCTGCCGTCGTCGTTGCTCACTACTTCATACACACCCGCAGGGCAGTACCGCTGTGCCGGCTCGTCATACAGCGGCAGGTTGTGCCCGATCGGAATGCTCGGATCGGTCAGCTTCAGGTGAACTGGCTGCTCTTCTTCATGGTTCGTGTTGGACATGAATACCGATGACAGCTTGTCGAAGCTGAGCACACCATCCGGCTTCGGATAAGCGATCTTCTGTGCTTCGGAGGCTTTCTTCAGGCGAGCGTAGTCCGGCGTAGTGTCGTGCAGCGTGACCGGAATCTTGCCGCCAAACCAGTTCTGATCGACGTAGTTGAAAGCGCCACCGAACAGGACACCAAACCTGTGGATCGCCGGGCCGAAGTTGCGCGAACGGAACAGCTCGTCATACAACCAGCTGGCCTTGAAGCTATCCACGTAGTTGGTCAGCTCATCACCGCCTTTACGGCCAGCCTTGAGCGCTTCAACTACGGCGTCGGCCGCGAGCATGCCGGACTTCATGGCCGTGTGGCTGCCCTTGATCTTGGCAAAGTTCAGTGTGCCCAGATCGCAACCGATCAGCGCACCTCCGGGGAAAACCATCTTCGGCAGGGAGTTCAGGCCACCCTTACAGATGGCGCGGGCACCATAGGATACGCGCTTACCGCCTTCCAGATACTGCTTGACCACCGGGTGATGCTTGTAACGCTGGAACTCGTCGAACGGCGACAGGTGCGGGTTGCTGTAGGACAGGTCGATGATCAGACCTACCACCACCTGATTGTTCTCGATGTGGTACAGGAAGGAACCACCGGTGTTCTCGCTGCCCACGATATCCAGCGGCCAGCCGGCAGTGTGTACGACCAGACCCTGTTCGTGCTTGCTCGGATCGATGTCCCAGATTTCCTTGATACCGATACCGTAATGCTGTGCATCGGCCTCGGAATCCAGGTTGTAGCGCTTGATCAATTGCTTACCTATGTGACCACGGCAGCCTTCGGCGAACAGCGTGTACTTGGCCCGCAGTTCCATGCCGGGGGTATACATGCCGTCTTTCGGGTTGCCTTCGCGATCAACGCCCAGGTCACCCGTGAGAATGCCGCCGACAACGCCATTTTCATCAATCAGTGCTTCCTGGGCGGCAAAGCCGGGGTATACCTCAACACCCAGGTTTTCGGCCTGTTGTGCCAGCCAGCGGCACAGGTTACCCAGGGAGATAATGTAGTTGCCTTCGTTGTGCATGGTTTTCGGCACAAACAGATCCGGCACCTTGGAGGCTTTTTCTTCGCTGGTCAGCATATAAATGTCGTCACGCTTGACTGGCGTGTTCAGGGGAGCGCCCAACTCTTTCCAGTTGGGAAACAGTTCTTCCAGCGCACGGGGTTCAAACACCGCACCGGACAGGATGTGAGCGCCGACTTCAGAGCCTTTTTCAACGACACAGACGCTGATCTCCTGACCGGCGTCGGCTGCTTGCTGCTTGATGCGGCAGGCGGCAGACAGACCCGCAGGGCCGGCACCGACGATGACGACATCAAACTCCATGAATTCGCGTTCCACTGTTGTTATCTCCTGAATCGTTTAGGCCGAATCGAACGTTATTTTATATTTTGTGATGTTAATAGCATGGGCACATTGGCGCGCATTATAACAACCGTGACCTGTCAAACCAGTGTAAAGATGTAAAGAGCGGAAGTAATCAATACGACTTTCGCCCGAGCTATTGACCCATCGGGGTAGCCTCGGCATGATATAGCGCTTTTCAGGAAATCGCGTTTCGTTCTATTAATGACTGTACTTGATTCTCTAGTCACATTTCAACATGGGTTTTGCCTGCAGTCACGCGAAAAACAACATGAGGTAGCCATGAAGGTATTAGTAGCGGTCAAACGCGTGGTTGACTACAACGTCAAGGTTCGCGTCAAGGCGGACAACAGCGGTGTCG
>CAYYUQ010000025.1:0-10813 GCA_964474945.1 uncultured Halopseudomonas sp.
ATGCATCCTCTGCTGCAACATGTTATGCCCAAACACAAAATTTATGACACCCCCGGGGCGTACCAACGCAGAGGCATGCACACCACACCACACCACACCACACTAAAGATCAGAACCGACTCAGGCCCTGTCCAACGGAAACGCAATCACCTCATCTATGCTGCCCGCATCCAACGCCAGCATCACCAACCGATCCACCCCCAGCGCCACCCCAGCGCACTCAGGCAGCCCCTGTTGCAACGCCGCAATCAGCCGCTGATCGGTGGGCAGTGTCGGGCGTTGATAGGTTTCGCGCAGCTGCTGATCAGCGGCAAAGCGCCGGGCCTGCTCCGCCGCATCGGTCAACTCGAAGTAGCCGTTGGCCAACTCCATACCCTTGATGAACAGCTCAAAGCGAGCCGCGCCGGGCACCCGATCATCGCCCTCCACCAGCCGTGCCAGAGCGGCCTGAGAAGCCGGGAAGGCATATACCATGGTGGGCGCCAGCAGTTGGGGCTCGATGCAATGGGAGAACAGCAGATTCAGCCAACCATCCCGATCCAGCTCGCCACGAAAATCGCAGTGCTGCTCGCCCAGCCGAGCAAGCTGCGCCTGGCTGCACTGATGAATATCAACGCCCAGATACTCCTCGAACAGCGCAGCGTAGGTCACCCGGCGGGAACGGCCGCAGCCCAGCACGGCGTCCACCAGATCATCCACCTCATCCATCAGTTGGTGATGGTCAAAGCCCAGCCGGTACCATTCCAGCATGCTGAACTCGGGGTTATGCCGGCTACCGCTCTCACCGTTACGGTAGACCTTGCACAACTGCCAGATACAACCGCTGCCGGCGGCCAGCAGACGCTTCATCGGGTATTCAGGCGAGGTGTGCAAGTACAGGGTTCGCGGCGAACCACCGCCTTCAGGCACATAATCGGTTGCGAACGGGAACAGATGCGGATCACTGACCGCGGCGGCAGACAAGGTTGGCGTATCCACCTCCAGCACCTGACGCTCGGCGAAGAACTGGCGGATAGCATTGATAATCTGCGCCCGGCGATGCAGGTTGCGTATCGGTGCGGCAGGTTGCCAGTCGCTCATGAACTCTCCAGAACACAATCAGTCAGACATTATCAGCGTCGCCGGGCGACGGCCTGAGGCACCCACCATTCACGGCGGGCATAAATAAAAACCGGGGCCTGAGCCCCGGTTTCATGTACCGCATCAGCGTGGTCGCTATCAGGCGCGGCCAACATAATCCGAGGTACGGGTATCGACCTTCAGTACGTCGCCAACGTTGATAAACAGCGGCACCTTTACCACCGCACCAGTTACCAGCTTGGCAGGCTTGTTACCGCCACCGGAGGTGTCACCACGTACACCCGGATCGGTCTCAACCACTTCCAGCTCGACAAAGTTCGGCGGGGAAACAGCAATCGGCTCGCCGTTGTACAGCGTGACGGTGTACACCACCTGCTCTTTCAGCCAGTTGATGGTGTCGCCCACCGCCTTTTCATCCGCACCGAACTGTTCGAAGGAACCATCCGTTGCCATGAAGTGCCAGAATTCACCGTCGGCGTACAGGTATTCCATCTCCCGATCCATCACGTCAGCGCCTTCCAGGCTTTCACCAGACTTGAAGGTACGCTCGTTGACTCGACCCGTTTTCAGGTTACGCACCTTGACCCGGTTGAATGCCTGTCCTTTACCCGGTTTAACGAACTCGTTTTCCAGGATTGAACAGGGGTCGCCGTCGAGCATTACCTTAAGACCCGGCTTGAATTCGTTGGTAGAATAGTTGGCCATAAATTTCCCACTTACAGTTTGAACGGATACATCCGATAACGCGCTGACCCTTGGTCACAGCCCGGCGTTGACGACAACACCCGACGGATGCCCTTGCCACCCATGCGCGGAATTGCCTAATGATACATGGAACTTCAGCGGCTGTTGAGTCTGTCAGTTGGCAAAGCCTGCTGGCACGCAGCATTACCGACCCTCAGCAATTACTCGACCGGCTGAAACTGGACTCCGTGCTGCTGGATGGCGCCCGCGCTGCAAGCGCCGATTTTGCTTTGCGCGTGCCGGAGCCTTACCTCGACCGCATGCAAGCCGGCAATCCGGATGACCCTCTATTGCGGCAGGTTCTGCCATTGGGCGAAGAGTTGCTGGAGCACCCGGATTTCATTATAGATCCGCTGGGTGAGCAGCATACCAACGCCCGCCCCGGCGTCATTCATAAATACCATGGACGCCTGCTGCTGATCGTCAGCGGTGGCTGCGCAGTGAACTGCCGTTATTGCTTTCGCCGCCACTTCCCCTACGGCGACAACAACCTGAGCACCCGGGAATGGCAACAGGCACTGGATTATATCCGCCAGGATCCGAGTATCCGCGAGGTCATTTACAGTGGCGGCGATCCATTGGCTGCTTCTGACAAGCGTCTGGCCTGGTTGACGGCAGAAATCGCCTCCATCGCGCATGTACGCCGCTTACGCGTACATACCCGCCTGCCAGTGGTCATTCCTCAGCGTGTCACCGATGAGTTGATTGAAGCGCTATGCAGCACTCGGCTGCCGGTTACCATGGTGTTGCACTGCAACCATGCCAATGAAATCGATCAGCATCTGGGCAATGCCATTCGACGGTTAAAACAGGCGGGAATACTGCTATTGAACCAGACTGTATTGCTCAAGGGCGTCAACGATAATATCGACGATCTGGTCTCTCTCAGTGAAAGCCTAGGCGATCATGGCATTTTGCCCTATTATCTGCATGTTCTTGACCATGTAAAAGGTGCACAGCATTTTCATGTAGACGACGGAGCAGCCAGCGGATTGGCTGCTGAGATGCTTGCCAGACTACCGGGTTTTCTGGTGCCACGCCTGGTACGCGAGGTTGCAGGGGAAACCAGCAAGACCCCATTGCCGTTTGGGCCCAAAACAGGCTCCCGTTTAGCGTAAGCGCTACTCAGCTGCTACAGTTTTACCATCGGCTCCTGAATAGCACAGCATGGATTAGCGACGCTATTCAGCGACACCTCGACTCATTCTGGCGTAACTCATGTATTGGACTCCAATTTGATTCCTCCTCGATTTAGCCTCAAGGGGCTGCAACGGAAAATAAAAGTTATGGATAACGCCTCTACCCCTTTGAATCTGCGCGTTCCAGAGCAAACGCTGGACAGTCTGAGTTTTGCTGACAGCCATGAAAAAGGCATCAGCCATTGGATCGCCAATTTGCCCAAGGCCAATATCGGCGAGACGGCGCGGCAGTTATATCAGGGGCTGATCGAGATCAACCAGCTGAAGATCACACCGGACAAGCGGCTGGCGATGCTGGAGCTGATTCGACCCGAGGTGCATTACGTCTGCACCGCTCTGTCGCGCTATTACCTGGGACAATCCATCGTTCTGGAAGACCGTCCACGTAAGGTCGCCAATCTGTCCCAATCCCTGCAGAACTACCTGGCGACCGGCTACAAGATTGTCGTTACCCAGGAAGGCAGCATGAAGAATCGGGATCGCCCGGCAGATCTGAGCCTCGCGATCCAGAGAGCCATGCGCGCGGTCAGCGGCCCGTTATTACGCGCCTACCAATTGTATTGTCCGGTGGCCGACGGTATCTGGCTGGAAATTCACCAGCTGTATCAACTGGCGCTGCGTCGCAAGCTGCACCAGGTTTCCATCACTGACAGGGAAAGTCTGGGCGGCAAGGTACTGACTATCGAACAGACCTATCTGGCCGTGATGCTGCTGGGCACTGCCCGCCCCAACCAGATGCGCCAGAGCAGCATGGCTAAACTGTTTTCCGTACTGGAGAGCTGGAGCAGCATGGCGTCTCTGGTCGAGCCCGATTCGGCTTCTGCGTTGTTCATCATCAATCCCGAAATGGACTGCCCGCCACGTTACCGCTCACTGGTACGTGAAGAAGATCTGACCGGCAGCCTGGGTCTGGACACTCACCAGCTGGTCGATGCGATCAAACAGTATCTGCTCGATGGTGAACCTGCCAACAGCAGGCTGCATGTGCCCGACGGGCTGGGACTGGAACTCCTGCAACATGTGAGCGAGTCCTGGGGCGATCTGGCTGAGCGCACCTTCAACCGTATACCCGGTCTTGGCGAACTGCGAATCACCATTGGCATGAGCGCCACGCATTTTCATATCGCCAACAGTAGCTTCTCGCGCTTCATCAACATTGAAGACGATAACCCCTTTTCCGATTCCGCCCAACGTGCACGCCAGAGTGGCTGGGCCACCGCCTTCGATGGCGAGCAATCGATGGACTGGGCTAAAGACGTGGAGGAAATCAATTACTCCACGGATGACGAAACCGACGAGGAAGAGAACACAGAGAACCACCCGATTCACAGCCTGCGCATCGTCAATCACAGTCCGGGCGGCTTCTGCCTGACCTGGCCACGGGAAGTGCCAAAACAACTGCAGGCCGGCGAACTGCTCGGCGTACAGGAAGAACGCGACCAGAGCTGGAGCCTGGCCGTGGTGCGCTGGATCCGTCAGGTACCGGGCGGCGGCACCCAGATGGGTATAGAGTTGATCGCACCTCATTGCACTCCATGCGCTATAAAGCTGCTACGCAAGACCGAGCACCCGAGCCGCTATTTGCGCGCGCTCATGTTGCCGGAAGTCACTGCGATAGATCGTCCAGCCACCCTGCTGACGCCACGTCTGCCCTTCCAGGTGAATAACAAGGTCATGCTATTTCTAGGTGGCCATGAGGTACGCGCCCAGCTGGTTAACCGCATCACGGCAACCGGCAGCTTCAGCCAATTCGAGCACCAGATACTGGAGAGCGAGGTCAATCGGCCGCAAACCGAGACGGAAAACACGGGTTTCAGCATTACGCCTGATGATGACTTTGACTCACTTTGGAAGTCTCTGTAGATTCCTCCTCTGGGATCCGCAAGGATGATGGCGTTGTTTACACGAATGGGACATCATGGCCATTGATTCACAAGCCATAAGAGTACTGATCCTCGACGATTCGCAGAATAACGCGGAACGTCTGATCAGCGTGTTACGTAATGCCGGGCACGCCACGCGCGCGCACCGTGTCAGTTCAGAAGAAGATTTACACGAGTCTCTACAGCAGAGCTGGGATTTATGTCTGGCGCGCCCGGAGACCAGCTTCATGACCGCTGCAGATGCTTGCATGGTCATCAATCAATCCTATGACGTGCCCTTCATCCTCCTCAGCGACAAGGATGACAGCGAAGCCCGTTGCGAAGCACTGCGCATTGGCATGCAGGATGTCGTGCTGGCCAGTTCCGATGCATTGCTGGTATTGGTGGTCAAACGAGAGCTGGCCAACCTCAGCGCCCGCCGCCAACGCCGTATCGCTGAGCGCTCCCTCAAGGAAACTGAAAAGCGCTGCCAGTTGCTGCTGGACAGCTCGGTAGATGCCATTGCCTATGTGCTGGACGGCATGCATATCTATGCCAACCGCTCCTATACCCAGCTGTTTGGTTATGACGACCCCGACGATCTTGCTGCCGAACCCATGCTGGGCCTGATTGCCAGCAAGGATCAGGATGGTTTCAAGGAATTCCTGCGCAACTACGCGTCGCAGGGTGAGTATGGCGAGATGCGCTGTACCGCCATTGATAGCGACGACAAGGAATTCCCGATCATGCTCAGCTTCTCGCCAGCCCATTATGACGGCGAGCCCTGCACCCAAGTGGTGATTCGAGCGGAAACGGCCAGTGCCGAGTTTGAAGAAAAACTCAAGGCCATGGCCAGCCATGACCTGGTAACCGGACTGTTCAACCGCTCCTGGTTCCAGGAGCAGCTTGACCGTATCAGCCAGCAAGCAGTCACCCATAGCCAGCCGAGTACGCTGGTGTATATCAGCATCGATAACTTCAGCGCACTACAGGCCGATATCGGCATTGGTGGCTCGGATCTGGTGTTGGCTGACCTGGCGCAGATTCTGCGTCGGTTCTTCCCCGATGATGCGCTACTGGCGCGCTTTGGTGATGATGCGTGCAGCGCGTTGATTGAAGGAAAAGAACCCGAAGCCATCGCAAGGCAACTCTCGGATCTGCTGAAGCAGATCGAAAGCAATCTGTTCGAAGCCAATAGCCGCACCATTCAGATCACCGCCAGCATTGGCGTCTCTTCCATCAGCGAAACCAACCCCGAGCCCACCCAGGCGATAGAACGAGCGCACCGCCTCGCGGAGCAGGTCAGCCAGGCTGGCGGCAACGCGCTGAAGATATTCAATCCGCTTGAAGAGCTGGAGCAGATGGCCAACCGGGGTAATATCATCGCCCAGATTCGTCATGCGCTGGAAACCAATGCGTTCAAGCTCGAATTTCAGCCAGTCATCAGCCTGCGCGGTGATAGCGCAGAGCATTACGAAGCCTTCCTGCGTTTGTTGAACAGCCAGGGAAAAGAGCTGCCCGTCAGCGAGTTCCAGTCTGCCGCCCAGGAGTCCGGACTGGCCATGGATATAGACCGTTGGTTGATCAGCCGCTCGGTAGAATTGCTGGCGCGCCATCGCATCAAAGGTGCAGACACCCGGCTCATACTGAATCTGAGCAGTGCCAGCCTGCAGGATCCGGAAATCGTCAAATGGATATCCGCGCTGCTGAAGGAAAGCCGTCTACCCGCTGACGCGCTGATCTTCCAGTTCAACGATGCCGACGCCAACAACTACCTGAAACACGCCAAGGTGTTGACCGAGTCACTGCATTCAATCCATGCCCGTATCTCGTTGAGTCACTTCGGTGGCGCATTGAACCCGTACGCGGTACTCAAGCATCTGCCAGTCGACTATGTGAAGATTGATGAATCATTCAGCAGCGACCTGAGCAAGCCTGACAGCGTTGAGCAACTCAAGGAAATGATTGCCACGCTGCACAACCAGGGCAAGCTGACCATCGTATCCAACGTCGACAGCGCCATCATGATGCCTACGCTATGGCAGGCGGGCGTCAACTATATCCAGGGCAATTATCTGCAACCGCCCAGCGACAGCATGAACTTCAACTTTTCTAACGAATAACGGCCCCAGAAACACGCTGCGCCCCACAGATATCCAGGGCGTAGCGCTTACCTCAGTTCAGTCTCAGCTCAGAACCCTTCCCGATCGCGGAACCCCAACAGATACAGAATACCGTCCAACCCAAGAGTGGAAATTGCCTGCTTGGCCGACTGCTTGACCAACGGCTTGGCCCTGAACGCCACACCCAATCCGGCAATCGACAACATGGGCAGGTCATTAGCGCCATCACCCACGGCGATAGTCTGTTCCAGGCTGATACCTTCACGCTGCGCCAGTTCGCGCAGGAGCAATGCCTTGCGTTCGCCGTCCACGATCGGTTCCAGTACTTCGCCGGTAACCAGACCATCCTTGACCGGCAATGCGTTGGCATACACATAATCGATACCCAACCGCTTCTGGAGCCCTTCAGCAAAGTAACTGAAGCCACCGGACAGAATCGCTGTCTTGTAACCCAACCGGCGCAACTGGCCGATCAGTGTCTCGGCCCCTTCGGTCAGGCGCAGTGATTGACCTATCTCTGCCAATACCGATTCCGGCAGGCCCTTGAGCAGCGCCATGCGCTCACGGAAGCTCGCCTTGAAGTCCAGCTCACCGCGCATGGCCCGCTCGGTGATCTCGGCTACCTGAGCGCCGACACCCGCGGCCTTGGCCAGCTCATCAATGACCTCGGCATCAATCAGCGTCGAGTCCATATCAAACACCACCAACCGGCGATTGCGACGGAATACACTGTCCTGCTGGAAAGCGATATCCACATTCAGCTCCTGGGCAATGGCCAGAAACTCGCTGCGCAGCGCCGCCGGATCATCCGGTTCGCCACGCACCGAAAACTCGATACAGCCCTTACCCTGATCCTCCGGCATACCATCCGGAATCCGCTCGGACAGACGATCAATGTGATCAATATTCAATCCGTAACGAGCGGTTATCTCACTGACCCGGGCGATATGCTCAGCGGTAATCCGCCGGGCCAGCAATGTCACGATATGCCGCGCCTTGCCCTGCCCTGTCACCCACCGCCCATACTCCTCGGCACTGACCGGCGTGAAGCGTACTTGCTGATCCAACTCATAGCCGCGGAACAAAACGTCCTTCAATACGTCTGAATGGCTAGTATCACCAGGCATTTCAACCAGGATGCCAAACGATAGGGTGTCATGGATAACAGCCTGGCCGATGTCCAGAATCCCGACGTTCGCCCGAGCCAGAATGCCGGTAATGGCCGCTGTCAGGCCGGGGCGATCAGGGCCGGTAATGTTGATCAGGACGATTTCCTTCAAGGGGTCGCTCCAGTCAGAAAAAGGAAACCGACATTCTAACCGCAATGCCCGCCGCATCACAGCTGCCGCCTTTTTACGCACAGAGCGAATGGCTATACTAGGAGCAGTTCCAATACCTTGCGCCGACCCTCTATTACAAATCGAGTCTTAACTTGAAGCCAACACAGCACTCACCTGACAATCTGTTTCTGCGCGGCCATGCTTCGCTCCGCCGGAAACGTCTTACCCTGCCCAACAGCCTGGTGCTGCTGGCTCTGATTCCACTGCTGTTGTTGTTTCTGTTGGTACTCTGGTTTGGCCAGGTACAACTGCAACGCGACATCGCTCAGCAAGCTGATCAAATCGGCAACGAACTGGCCCGACAGATTGCCTCCGTGGTGGCTGACCCGCTGGCGGCCAACGACACCTTGAGTCTGAATATCACCCTGGCGCAGTGGGCACAGAACCCGATGATTGCCCATGCCAGCCTGACCGGCGCCAACTCACGCATGGTCGCCGAGGCCGGACGCCGCCCCAATGCAGATAACCTGGCACCGGGCGCGGGACGCTTTATTGCTGCGGTGCATTCACAGGATGAATTGATTGGCCAGTTACACCTGAGCCTGGCCCGTGCGCCTTTCGCCGCGCCAGCGGGCAACCTGGTAGAAAGCCTGTTGTGGAGTATTGTATTACTGGCAGTGATTGCCGGATTGATTGCCTGGCGTTTTGGCGCGGGCCTGCGTCACACTCTGGCAGGCCTGGGCAACTGGTACGGGGATTCCGACCAGCCAGCCCCCGGCGTGCGCCGGGGTGACGAATTGGGCGATCTGGCCAGACGCCTGACCGAGCGCCGTATTACTGATCTCCCACCGCTGCCGGAGCCGGAGCCGGAGCTTGAACCTGAATTCCACGTCGAAGCCGACCCCGTGCCGGCCACCGAACCCGACGCAGAAGTGACAGAGCCCCTTGCTCCGCGCAGCGATTTGACGATTGACGCAGAGGATGGAGACGACATCGACGATACGCTGGCACCAACGCTGACCGACTCGCCCAGCCACAACGAGCCCGCCAGCCCGGATGACGCTGCCGAGCTGTCCAGCTCACTGCAAGACCTGCCTGCGCCATCAACACCCGAGGAGCAGCCGGCAAGCACGGTATTGGCCATACGCCTGGATAACCTGCAGAGCCTCAACCGTCTGCCCCGCCCTCGCCTGCTGGCACTGCTGGAGCGCTACCGCGAGCAGCTGGAACAGGCCAGCCGTGCCGGTGGCGGTCAGTTGCATACCTTGATGGATGGCAGCAGCCTGGTCCTGTTTCACCCGGAGCATCCGGATCAGCTTGGTGCTGCGCTCTGCTGTGGGGAACTGATGCGGGTACTGGCGCATGAATTGCAGTTGCAGATAGCGGATACCGGGATCGCCCTGCACATTCAACTGGCACTGTGTCATACCCCTTGCCAGCATATCGAAGCCGATCTGCTGCAGCAGGAATCCCCGGAATGCGCCCAGATGCTGGAACGCATACAGCACAGCCGCAACCTGCTTTTACTGGACAGCGAGCTGGCCAACAGCGGCCTGCTCAAGGACAAGGCGGTAATGCGCCGGCTGGCCAGCCAGCCGGGCAGCCATTGTGTCGAGCGCCTGCTGGAGCCCTACCAGAGCCAGCTGGAACAACAACTGACCAGCCTCAGCAGACAAAAACCGGCACTCTGAGCACACAGGTGGCCGAGCGCCCTCTAGACCACCTGGCTTTACCCCTGGCACATAGCGGGAAGTCCGAGCACCAGCTCGTACCGGCGAGTGACCTGATACTCCGCCCATCGAGCTGGTGCTCGACGTTCCCGAAGAGCTCGATGCTCCCGAAGGCCCCGCCGGCCTCGATACTCCCGGAAGCCTCAGCGTTTCCAGAGGCCTCGATATTCTCCGGAGTACAATCCCGGGAGGTTCGAGCACCAGCTCGTACCGGTGAGTGACCGGATACTCCGTTCATCGAGCTGGTGCTCGACGTTCCCAAAGAGCTCGTCACTCCCAAAGAGCTCGATGCTCCCGACGGCCTCGATGCTCCCGAAGGCCTCGACGTTCACGACGGCCTCGACGTTCACGGGAGTCTCAGCGTTTCCCGGGGCCTCGACATTCCCCGGGACACAATCCCGGGAGGTTCGAGCACCAGCTCGTACCGGTGAGTGACCGGATACTCCGTTCATCGAGCTGGTGCTCCCGAAGTGCTCGGTGCTCCCGAAGACCGCGACGTTCACGACGGCCTCGACGTTCACGGGGAGTCTCAGCGTTTCCCGGGGCCTCGATATTCCCCGGAACACAATCCCGGGAGGTTCGAGCACCAGCTCGTACCGGTGAGTGGCCGGATACTCCGTTCATCGAGCTGGTGCTCGACGTTCCCAAAGAGCTCGATGCTCCCGAAGGCCGCGACGCTCCCAAGAACCGCGACGTTCACGGGAGTCTCAGCGTTTCCAGGGGTCTCGATATTCCCCGGAACAATCCCGGGAGGTTCGAGCACCAGCTCGTACCGGTGAGTGACCGGATACTCCG
>CAYYUQ010000025.1:10913-37968 GCA_964474945.1 uncultured Halopseudomonas sp.
ACGTTCCCAAAGAGCTCGTCACTCCCAAAGAGCTCGATGCTCCCGACGGCCTCGACGTTCACGGGAGTCTCAGCGTTTCCCGGGGTCTCGATATTCCCCGGAGCACTATCCATGGCTGCTCGCGCAACTCAGCCGTCCACCTGCAACGCATCTACCTTCTGGAAGCCGCGGGGTAATTTATTGCCCCGACGACCGCGTTCACCTCGGTAATGTTCCAGATCCGATGGTTTCAGCGTCAGGGTACGCTTGCCGGCGGTCAGTACCAGACTGGCGCCTTCCGGTAGCAGCGCGAGGCCCAGCACAAATTCCTCACGCAATTTGACCCGTGCTGAAGGTACCGAGAGGATCTTGTTGCCCTTGCCCTTGGACAGTTGCGGCAGGTCCCGGAGCGGGAACACCAGCAGCCGGCCTTCGTTGGACAGGGCCACCACCTGGTCGGTCTCGCGCTGGGTCACCGCCAGCGGCGTCATCACCCGCCCGCCTTCGGGCAGGGACAGCAACGCCTTGCCATTCTTGTTACGCGTCTGCATGTCGGCGCCCTGGGCCACAAAACCGTAACCCGCATCCGATGCCAGCAGATACAGCTGCTCATCCTCCGGCAACAGCACACTGACAAACTCGGCACCCGGTGGCGGGCTCAGGCGGCCAGTCAAGGGCTCACCCTGCCCCCGAGCGGAAGGCAGACTGTGGGCCGCCAGCGAATAGCTGCGGCCGGTCGAGTCAAGGAATACTGCCTGCTGGTTGGAACGCCCGCCAGCCTGAGCCAGAAAGCTATCACCGGCGCGGTAGGACATCCCGGCACCATCGGCGTCATGCCCCTTGGCGCAGCGCACCCAGCCGCGCTCAGAAAGCACCACGGTCACCGGCTCCGATGGCACCAGATCATTTTCCGACAGGGCCCGGGCTTCCTCACGTTCAATCAGCGGCGAGCGACGGTCATCGCCGTAGGTTTCAGCATCAGCAATCAGCTCGTTCCTGACGGTCTTACGCAGCAACTTCTCGCTGCCCAACACTTTCTGCAGTTGGTCACGCTCTTTCGCCAGCGCGTCCTGCTCGCCGCGGATCTTCATCTCTTCGAGTCGGGCCAACTGGCGCAGACGGGTATCGAGAATGTAATCGGCTTGCAACTCGGTCAGATTAAAACGCGCCATGAGCACCGCTTTGGGTTCCTCTTCGGTGCGAATGATCTCGATCACTTCATCCAGATTGAGGAACGCAATCAGCAAACCATCCAACAGATGCAGTCGCGCCAGCACCTTATCCAGACGGAACTGCAGCCGCCGCCGCACCGTGCCGATGCGGAAACCCAGCCACTCGCTGATCAGTGCCTGCAGCCCTTTCACCGATGGCCGGCCATCCGTGCCGATCACGTTCATATTGACCCGGTAGCTGTTTTCCAGATCAGTAGTCGCAAACAGGTGTTGCATCAACTCATCGGCATCCACCCGGTTGGAACGCGGCACGATGACCATCCGCGTGGGGTTTTCATGATCCGACTCATCCCGCAGGTCAGCGACCAGTGGCAGCTTTTTTGCCTGCATCTGTGCGGCAATCTGCTCTATTACCCGCGCGCCGGATACCTGATGCGGCAAGGCAGTGATAACAATATCGCCATCTTCCCGAGTCCAGACCGCTCGACAGCGAACCGAACCACGGCCGGTGGCATACAGATTCAGCAGCTCACGACGGGGCGTGATGATTTCTGCTTCCGTGGGAAAATCAGGCCCCTGGATATGCTCCATCAACTCGTCCAGTCCTGCGCCCGGATCGTCCAGCAAGCGAACACAGGCGCCGGCCACCTCACGCAGATTGTGCGGCGGAATGTCAGTGGCCATGCCCACCGCAATACCTGTCGTGCCGTTGAGCAACAGGTTCGGTAAACGCGCCGGCAGCACCATGGGTTCATCCATGGTGCCATCGAAGTTGGGTTGCCAATCCACCGTGCCCTGTCCCAACTCGGACAGCAGTACTTCGCTGTAGCGTGCCAGACGGGCTTCGGTATAACGCATGGCAGCGAAGGATTTCGGGTCGTCCGGCGCGCCCCAGTTGCCCTGACCATCGACCAGCGGATAGCGGTAGGAGAATGGCTGGGCCATCAGCACCATGGCTTCATAGCAGGCTGAATCACCGTGGGGATGATATTTACCCAGTACGTCACCAACGGTGCGGGCGGACTTCTTGTGCTTGGCACCGGCGGACAGGCCCAACTCGCTCATGGCGTAAACGATGCGCCGTTGCACCGGCTTGAGGCCGTCGCCGATATGCGGCAGGGCTCGATCCATGATTACGTACATGGAGTAGTTCAGATAGGCTTCTTCGGTAAACGACGACAGTGAACGACGCTCAACGCCTTCCAGGCTCAGATCCAGACTGTCACTCATGTTTGCTCTCTACATGTTGGCGCAAAATCAATTCATTCCCCTGCTGGGTAAAGTCGAGCTGCTTGAGTGCACTCATGCCCAGCAATATGTCCTCACCCACAATACCCGGCACTATGCCGGCGCTGACATCATGCAGGCGAATGTCGCCCAATTGCAGGGTGTGGATGCGGGTACTCCAGCTTTCGGTCAGACCGTTGGCGGTGTTCACCATGATCGGGCGACCGCGCTTCAATTGCAGCTCTTCAGCCAGACCAGCAGGAACCGCAACGAAGGTGGCCCCGGTATCCAGCAGAAACGTCACCGGCCGGCCGTTGATCTGCCCCTTTGTCAGGTAGTGACCCTGGCGGTTGCGCTCCAGATGCACTTCTATGGTCGAGCCGATATGCATGGATACCGGCGTCTGATTAGGATTACGGCGACGCTCTTCAAACCCGGAGAACCATTGGGCCGCTACGGCCAGACCAGCGATCCAGGCCAACACCATCATGACCGTGCCCAGCCGCCGATCCGGCGGAGACGCCTGGGTCATGAGCCGTAACCGGACATTAGGCGATGACCTCAGCCAGATTACCCTTGCTTTCCAGCCATTGCTTACGATCACCGGCACGCTTCTTCGCCAACAGCATGTCCATCAGCGCTTCGGTGCTGGCCAGGTCGTCCATGGTCAACTGCACGAGCCGGCGGGTATCAGGCGCCATGGTGGTTTCCCGCAGCTGCAGCGGGTTCATCTCACCAAGGCCCTTGAAGCGGGTCACCTGAACCTTACCGCGCTTGTTCTCCGCTTCAATGCGATCAAGGATGCCGGCCTTCTCCCCCTCGTCCAGCGCATAGAAGACTTCCTTGCCCACATCAACGCGATAGAGCGGTGGCATGGCTACAAATACATGCCCGGCTTCCACCAGCGGGCGGAAATGACGTACAAAGAGTGCGCAAAGAAGCGTCGCAATATGCAGCCCGTCGGAGTCGGCATCGGCGAGAATGCAGACCTTGCCATAACGCAACTGGGATAGATCCGGCGACCCCGGATCCACCCCGATGGCAATGGCGATGTTGTGTACTTCCTGGGAGGCCAGAACCTGGCCGGAATCCACTTCCCAGGTATTCAGAATCTTGCCACGCAGCGGCATGATGGCCTGAAACTCCTTGTCCCGCGCCTGCTTGGCGCTGCCACCCGCGGAGTCCCCCTCCACCAGAAACAGCTCTGAACGGCGACTGTCCTGACCAGCACAATCAGCCAGCTTGCCGGGCAACGCCGGGCCCTGGGTGATGCGCTTGCGCTCGATTTTCTTGCTCGCCTTCAATCGACGGCTGGCATGATCGATGGCCATTTCGGCGATCTGCTGACCGATATCGGCGTGCTGGTTCAACCACAGGCTGAAAGCGTCCTTGACCACCCCGGAGACAAAGGACGCCGTTTCCCGGGAGGACAGCCTTTCCTTGGTCTGACCTGAAAACTGCGGCTCGGCCATTTTAACTGACAGGACAAAGCTGACCCGTTCCCAGACATCTTCCGGGGCCAGCTTGACGCCCCGCGGCAACAGACTGCGGAATTCACAGAACTCGCGAATGGCCTCCAGCAAGCCGGAACGCAGGCCGTTGACGTGGGTGCCGCCCTGTGCAGTAGGAATCAGGTTGACGTAGCTTTCCTGTACCAGTTCGCCACCTTCGGGCAGCCAGAACAGCGCCCAATCCACCGCCTCCTTGCTCGCTGCCAGGGAGCCGGTAAAAGGCACCTCCGGCAGGGTTATCCACTGCTGACAGGCATCGGTCAGATAATCACGTAGACCATCCTCGTAATACCAACTGGTTTTCTCGCCGGATTGGCGGTCGTCAAAGTCCACACGCAGGCCGGGGCAGAGCACGGCCTTGGCCTTGAACAGGTGCACCAGACGATTGATATTGAACTTGGGTGTATCAAAGTAACTGCCGTTGGCCCAGAACTTGACCGAGGTGCCGGTATTTCGCTTACCTACCGTACCGATCACTTCCAGTTCGCTGACTTTATCGCCATTTTCGAAGGCGATTGCATATTCCTGTCCATCACGGCGAACCCGCACTTCCAGCCGCAGCGACAGCGCGTTGACCACCGAAATACCCACCCCGTGCAAGCCACCGGAAAACTGATAATTCTTGCCGGAGAATTTGCCCCCGGCATGCAGCCGAGTAAGGATCAATTCAACCCCGGATACGCCCTCTTCAGGATGGATATCCACCGGCATGCCCCGGCCATCATCAATCACTTCCAGTGCATTGTCCTGATGCAGGATCACCGTCACGCTACGCGCATGCCCCGCCAGCGCTTCGTCTACGCTGTTGTCTATGACTTCCTGGGCGAGGTGATTGGGACGCGTGGTGTCGGTGTACATACCCGGGCGCCGACGCACCGGATCCAGACCGCTGAGTACTTCAATATCATCGGCGTTATAGGACGATTGGGACATAGAGTGTCTGATTTTCCTTGATCATTCAGAGCGGGCGCCAGCTACCGCGACGGCGATCCAGCATAGCATTCTATCCGGCCTCACCGCAGTGTTAATACCCTGAGGCGCCGGGCTCCGGCAGGAACTGACCCGGCGGCAAGCGCGAGATCGCCGTATCGATACGACCATCATCATACAGGCGCAACCAGCGATAACCCGGCGGCTGAGTGTCGGTGGCAAAATCGCTGCTGGCGACCGCGAACTGCACGCAGGTCGAAGGCGATGCCAGGAGTCTGATCCCGCCGCGCTGCTGCTCCAGTTGCTGGTGGATGTGCCCCCATAGTACGCCGCGAACACGCGTATCGGCATCCAGTCGCGCTAATAACCGGTCAGCGTTTTCCAGTCCCAACGACGCCATCCAATCGCTGCCAATGGATACCGGATGATGATGCAGGCAGACCAGCACATGCCGCGGGCCAGCGCTCTCCAGCGCCTCATCCAGGCGCGCCAACTGGCTTGAATCCAGCGTGCCGGACACCTTGCCCGGCACGCTGGAGTTCAGCAACACAATACGCCAGGCGCCCAGATCGACCCAGGCACGATTGAGGTTGTGCTCGCGCCCCAGTTCGGCCATCAGCTCGGCGTCATCATGATTACCGGGAATCCAGTAGCAAGCCTGAGGCATACGCGCTACGGCGTCGATAAATCGGTGGTAGCTGGCCGCTGAGGCATCCTGGGCAATATCACCGGTGGCCAGCACCAGATCAATCTGCGGACGCTCATGCAGCGCAAGATCGATGACGGCATTCAGCGATGCCAGAGTATCAATGCCCAACAACCGCTGCTGCGCATCGGCAAAAATATGGCTGTCCGTCAGCTGTACCACGCAAACAGAATCGCAAAACCTACCCGCATCGGATAATGGCATCAGGCCGCCCCCTGAATATGTTCCCGCCATGATGGCAATAGACGATAAGACAATCCAGTGACTGGCTCACAACTCGTGATAGAAATTTCCATTCTTACCAGCGCCTCCACCATCCCGGTTCAGCGACCGACCACTATCGGCTGACTGCTCAAACCATGGCGCTGGCAATACCCCAGCCATTCGCCGAGAAAGTGATTGAGCTGGTACTTCTCATCGGGTTGCAGCATCTGCTCGTTGGGATAGGGATATACCCCGCGGAATCGCCGACGATTATATGCCGCAACCACTTCAGCCATGCTCACATCATGGTACAGGCGAACCTCCATGCTTGGGGGCAGCAGCCAGTCATGCCGACGTTCATGGCGCAATTGCAGCGTGGAGGTATAAGGGCAGCGTTCCAGCACCCGCATGACCAGACACTGCTCGCTGCCATCGGGTGTATCCAGTCTGATTCGCTGTTCATCCTGCCGCGCCATATCAGGCATCAGTTGGCACAACCGGGCGAAATTGGTCTCGCATACGGCTTGCAGGCTGACCAGATCGACCCGATAACGCGGTTTGCCGGCCAACATCATGGCAACGAACCCGCCTGCTCACGCAACGCCCGACCATGCAGCTGCAACCACTGCAGTGCGATGATACTGGCGGCATTATCGATTTCACCGCGCGCCATGGCCTGCATCGCGGCTTCACGCGACAATGTGTGGACGCGGATATCTTCGCCCTCTTCGGCCAAACCGTGCAGGCCGCCCACGCCACGGCTATCCACCGTTGCACAGTACAGATGTACGTGCTCATTGCTCCCTCCCGGCGACGGGAAGTAACGCATGATCGGGGTAAGTTGCAACAGACGCAGGCCTGCCTCCTCCTGAGCTTCCCGATGGGCAACCTCTTCCGGAGACTCACCGGCGTCAAACAATCCGGCGACCAATTCCAGCATCCAGGGGCTGGTACGCTTGTCCAACGCACCGACGCGCATCTGCTCAACCAGAACCACCGCATCCTGCCAGGGATCGTAGGGCAGCACGCAAACCGCATCCGGGCGCACAAACAACTCCCGCCGCAGCTCAGGGCCCCAGCCGCCGGCAAACAGGCGGTGGCGCAGCGTCAGCACATCCAACTGATAAAAGCCACGAAAGCCGGGCTCCCGGCGCAGGATTTGCACATCCTGCTGATTGAAATCACTCAAATGATCACCCCTGCAAAAACGTCCCCTCTGGATGGGGCAATGCAGTTAACCTCGCATATCCGGACGGGCTGAGGCAAGGGGCAGCGCGCGCCGCGTGGCCGGCGTAACGGAGGAGATCGTCATATGGCGTGCCGGGTTCCTTCCCGGCAATTGGGGTTACCGCCCACACAGTGCAACCCGACCCCATGGATCCCCGGCGTGCGCCGAGGATGACATGGGTGGGGGGGTCACACCTTTTGGTACAACTGCGAGCCGGTCTGGCGGAACTCCGCTGACTTGGACTGCATGCCTTCTTCCAGTGCCACATCCACCGCCTCGATCCGCTGCGCTGCAGCGTAGTCGCGCACTTCCTGAGTGATCTTCATTGAGCAGAACTTGGGGCCGCACATGGAACAGAAATGCGCCACCTTGGCCGATTCCTTGGGCAGCGTCTCATCGTGGAAAGCCCGCGCGGTATCCGGATCCAGCCCCAGGTTGAACTGGTCTTCCCAGCGGAACTCGAAACGCGCCTTGGACAGGGCATTATCACGAATCTGCGCCCCCGGATGTCCCTTGGCCAGATCCGCTGCATGGGCGGCGATCTTGTAGGTAATGATGCCGGTCTTCACATCATCGCGGTTGGGCAGACCCAGGTGTTCCTTGGGCGTGACATAACAGAGCATGGCGCAACCGAACCAGCCGATCATCGCCGCACCGATGCCACTGGTGATGTGGTCGTAACCCGGTGCGATATCCGTGGTCAGCGGCCCCAGGGTATAGAAAGGTGCCTCATCACAGCATTCCAGCTGTTTATCCATGTTCTCCTTGATCAACTGCATCGGCACATGCCCAGGGCCTTCGATCATGCACTGCACATCATGCTTCCACGCGATCTTGGTCAGCCCACCCAGGGTTTCCAGCTCACCGAACTGGGCTGCATCGTTGGCATCGGCAATCGAACCGGGGCGCAGGCCGTCCCCCAGCGAGAAGGACACGTCGTAGGCCTTCATGATCTGGCAGATATCTTCGAAATGGGTGTAAAGGAAGTTCTCCTTATGGTGAGCCAGACACCATTTGGCCATGATCGAGCCGCCGCGCGAGACAATGCCGGTCACCCGGCTGGCGGTCATCGGCACATAGCGCAGCAATACGCCGGCATGGATGGTGAAGTAGTCCACACCCTGCTCGGCCTGCTCGATCAAGGTGTCGCGAAAAATCTCCCAGGTCAGGTTCTCGGCGATGCCGTCGACTTTTTCCAGTGCCTGGTAGATGGGTACGGTGCCGATGGGTACCGGCGAGTTGCGGATAATCCATTCGCGGGTTTCATGGATATTCTTGCCGGTAGACAGATCCATCACCGTATCCGATCCCCAGCGGATGCCCCAGGTCATCTTCTCGACTTCTTCCTCAATCGAGGATCCCAGCGCCGAGTTGCCGATATTGCCGTTGATCTTCACCAGGAAGTTGCGACCGATAATCATCGGCTCCAGCTCCGGATGGTTGATATTGGCCGGAATAATCGCCCGACCATGGGCTATTTCTTCACGTACGAATTCAGGGGTGATCTGCTGTGGAATGCTGGCCCCGAAGCTGTGTCCCGGATGCTGATCGGCCAGCAACCCCGCCTCCCGCGCTTGCTCCAGCTTCATGTTCTCGCGTATGGCAACAAACTCCATTTCCGGCGTGATGATGCCCTTTCGTGCGTAATGCATCTGCGTTACGTTGCATCCCTCTCTGGCACGGCGCGGAGTGCGCACATGGGCGAAGCGCATTTGATCCAATGCTGGATCGGACAAACGGGCATTACCGAACTCCGACGTCAGCCCTGGCAGAACGTCGGTGTCATTGCGCTCCGCAATCCAGCCACTCCGGACATCCGCCAGCCCGGCGCGCAGGTCAATCTGCACCTCAGGGTCGGTGTAAGGTCCGGAGGTGTCATATACCAACACGGGGGCATTGGGTTCGATTTCCTTGTCGGTCTGCGTATCGGCCAGGCTGATTTCCCGCATGGGCACGCGTATGTCGGCGCGCGAGCCGGTCACATAGACCTTACGGGAATTGGGTAAGGGTTGGGTTGCAGCATCGTCAGCGCCGGAATGGGCGATGGCAATATCAGATATACGGCTGGTCATTCAATATGCTCCGCTGTCATGGAAACAGGGAACCGAAGAGGCACAGGACGCCACGGTTGGAGCGCGGTAGTCATAAAGCGGGTGCGCATCTCGATTCCTACGCCGGTATGAACCGGATCAGGTTCAACGGGTGTAATCTCAGCCAGCACTTGCGTGTGACACCCCGTCAAGATGAGCGCACAGCTTAGAGCCTCAGCGCGTCCGGAACAAGCCGGACGGCGATAATGTTCCGCTGCGTTTGTCCTTGACCACCGGCCCGCGGCTCTTTAGCCTTGGCGGATTACATTCGACCCTCATGCGAAGGACCAGAGCATGTTCCGCCCTTTATATGTCGCTGTTGTATTGGCTGGCCTGTCCGGCTCTGCCCTGGCTCAATCCGACCTGATGACGATCTACCGGGAAGCCCTGCTCAACAGCGCTGACCTGGCGGCTGCCGAAGCGGATGCGCTGGCCCGTCAGGAAGTGCTGCCCCAGGCACGCGCGCAGTTACTGCCGAGCATCGGCCTGGGCGCTGGTCTGGCTAAGGAATACGTCGATGCAGACGGAGCGGGCTCAGATGACTACTCCACACATTATTATCAGGCGAATCTGACCCAGCCGCTGTTTCGTGCTGATCGCTGGTTCAACTATCAAGCTGCCAAATCCCAATCGGAACAGGCACAGGTGGAGTTTTCCGCCGTCCAGCAGCAATTGATTCTTGATGTCGCGCAGGCCTACTTCAATGTTCTGCGGGCCTCGGATAATCTGGCCACCGCCCGGGCAGAAGAAGCCGCGTTCGAACGTCAACTGGAACAAGCCCGGGAACGTTTTGAAGTAGGCCTGGCGGCACGCACCGACGTACTGGAAGCACTGGCCGGATTCGACGCAGCACGCGCTACTCGGATTACCGCTTCAACCAATCTGGACGTCAGCTATCAGGCGTTGACCCGTCTGACCAACCGTGACCACCCCGAGCTGCTCGGTATGAGTCATGAGTTGCCGATTCTTGCGCCGACACCCGTCGATATGCAGCAATGGGTCGAGACCGCGGCGGCGCAGAACCTGTCACTGCAAGCCTATCGTCTGGCCATCGATACCGCCTCCGAAAGCCTGCGCAGCAGCAAATCCGGCTACGCCCCGGCAATCGACGCCTTTGTTCGCTACAGCGATAACTATGGCGGTGCCCGGTTGGGCGGCGTGGGTGGCAGAGCCGGTAGCGATACCGAACTGACCCAGTTCGGCGTGGAGATGACGTTGCCGCTGTTCACGGGTGGCGGCACCAGCTCACGGATTCGCGAATCGACCTTCCGCCTCAGCCAGGCAGAACAGGCCAGTGAAGCTGAACTGCGCCGCGTCGTCGAGCGCACCCGCAACCTGTTCCGCACGGTCACCTCCAGCGTTGAGGAAGTGGACGCCCGCCGGCAGACCATCGTTTCTTCCAAGGCGGCACTGGACGCAACCCAGACCGGCTATGAAGTGGGTACCCGCAACGTGGTTGATGTGCTTGATGCACAGCGCAATCTGTATCGCGCCGTGCGTGATTACAACGATGCGCGCTACAACTACATCATCGACAACCTGAACCTGAAGCAGGCTGCCGGCACCCTGAGCCCACAGGATCTGGAAGACCTGTCGGCCTGGCTCAAACCGGATTACAACCCGGATCGCGACTTCATCCCGCCGTTCACTGAAGAAGAAACGCGCCGGATGAATCTGGGCAGAAGCAAAGTGCAGCCCACGGTGGATGAGCAGCGTCTGCAGCAACAGCAGCGTATGCGTACATCCTTCTAACAAGCGCACGCCCCGGTAAACCTGAATGGCCGGGGCATGACCCGGCCATTCAGCTCACAGCAATCCAGCAACCCCCTGTAACAACCGTTCCAATGCCCCCTGATTGGCTTTCACCACCGCTTGCCCGGCGGTACCCGCCTGCTCTCGCCTCTGGGCATCACTCAGCCAACAGGCCACCTTCTCCGCCATGGTTGCCGCATCCTGCACTTCCACCAGCGCGCCGGCTTGCTCCAGCAACTGACTGATCTCGACAAAATTGAATCGGTGCGGCCCGGACAGGACGGGTATTCCCAACGCAGCGGGTTCCAGATAGTTATGTCCACCACCGGCGATCAATGAGCCGCCGACAAAGGCCACATCCGCACACGCATAGAACTGCATCAACTCGCCCATGCTGTCGCCAAGAAAGACCTGATCATTGGGCTTCGGCTGCTGCGCTGCGCTGCGTCGTACCAGGTTGAGGTTTGACTGTTGCACCAGCCGCGCCACCGCATCGAAGCGCTCAGGATGCCGGGGAACCAGAATCAATAACGCCTGAGGATGTTGCTGTACCAGCTGCTGATGCGCCTGCAATATCAACTCATCCTCCCCGGCATGGGTACTGGCGGCGATCCATACCGGCCGAGCGCCCCATTGCGCGCGCCACTGCGCAGCTGCCTGCAGTACCGCGTCGGCCGGCTTGAGATCGAATTTGATACTACCGGTGACGGTGATTGCCCCTCGGCGTACACCCAGCTCAACAAAGCGTGCAGCCTCGTCAGCACTCTGGACGGCCACCCAGCTCAGGGCGTCAAACATCGGCCTCACTAACCAGCTCACCCGCTGATAACCCCGGGCCGAGCGTTCGGATAGCCGCGCGTTAGCCAGCACCACCGGCACCCTGGCACGCTCACATTCAGCCACCAGGTTAGGCCAGAGCTCGGTTTCCATGACAATGGCGATCCGCGGTTGCAGGCGACGAATCAGTCGACGCTGCAACCAGGGCAGATCATAGGGCAGATAAGCATGCCCAACCTGATCACCAAACAGCTTGCGGATCTGTTCCGAGCCCGTCGGCGTCATGCATGTCATGGTGACAGGCAGATCCGGATGACGCTTCAACAGTTCTCGCACCATGGGTGCGGCGGCGATCGACTCCCCCACCGAAACAGCATGCACCCAGATACCGCCGGGGCGCAGATCGCCGCCCATCGCGAAACGCTCTGACCAACGTCTGGCATAAGCCGGTGCGCGCCAGGCGCGATACAGCAAGCGCGCCAGAATCAACGGCAAACATAGAAAGAAGATCAGGCTGTATACAAAACGGGGCATGCATTTCTCCAATAACACAGCGCGGCATAGAGTAGCAGAACCACACCCCTGAGTAGCGTCCCGGCTTTTCACCGGCTTCGAAGTGACCTGTGCAGCCCTCGGTGGCTATACTACAGGCCCTTTATCCGGCCATATTTGCGGAGCCCATGAGCACACCCCTGCACACCGATATTTGTATTCTGGGCGGCGGCATCGCCGGCCTCTGGCTGAATGCACGCCTGCGCCAACTGGGTTTCAGCACCTTGCTGATTGAATCCAATGCCCTCGGCGGCGGGCAAAGCAGCAAGTCGCAAGGCATCATCCATGGTGGCACCAAATATGCCCTGCACGGCAAATTGACCAGCGCCGCCGAGGCGATCTCCGGTATGCCTGCGCGCTGGCGCGCCTGCCTGGATGGCCACGGCGAACTGGATCTACACGGCGTACGTGTACTCTCCGCGCACCATTACCTGTGGTCACCCGGGAACCTGATCAGCAATCTTGCCGGTTTTTTTGCCAGCAAGGCGCTACGTGGTCGCGTGGATAGCATCAAGGGCAAGGAGCTTCCTGCGGTGTTCGCCAACCCCTCGTTCAAGGGCAAGGTATACCGTCTGGGCGAACTGGTTCTGGATGTACCGGATGTAGTACGGCGGCTGGCCGAACTGGGCGGCGACAGCCTAATTGCCGGCTCAGTGCAGCTGGCCGGTGACAGCCAGAATGGCATCAGCGCTTTACAGGTTAACGGCCAGCCCATTATCGCCCAGCGTTACGTTCTCGCTGCAGGAGAGGGTAATCAAGCGCTGCTGAACATGGCGGAGATAAGCCAACCGGCAATGCAACGTCGCCCGCTACAGATGGTACTGGTCAAGGGACCAACATTACCTCCCTTGTATGCACACTGCCTCGGCAGCAGTCCGAAACCCCGGATTACAGTCACCACACACCCCTGCGCCGACGGTCAGTGGTGCTGGTACCTGGGGGGCGACCTTGCAGAACAGGGTACCGATCTGCAAGCCGAGGCGCTGATCGCTCAGGCCCAGCGTGAATTAGCGGAGCTGCTGCCCTGGGTTGATCTGAGCAATTGCCAATGGGCCACATTGCCCGTTACCCGCGCTGAACCAGCCCAGAGCGGGCTGGTACGCCCGGATAATGCTTATGTGCAGGCGCTGGGCAATATGCTGGTGTGCTGGCCGACCAAGCTGGCATTGGCACCGGACCTCAGCGATCAGGCCATCGCCGAACTACAGAAACAATCGCTGCAACCGGAGCATACACAACCGCACAATACCCTGCCCAAACCCGCCGTTGCCGTACCTGTCTGGGATACCCTGTTCTGATGAGCACGCTGCACATACATCACCGCCCTTTGGGCAGTACCGGCCTGCAGGTCTCACCGCTGGGGCTGGGTACCGTCAAGATAGGGCGCAACCAGGGGGTAAAATATCCCAGTGGCTTCGAACTACCCAGCGATCAGCAAGTGCGCGCACTGCTGGCTCTGGCGCAGGAGCTGGGCATCAATCTGCTCGATACTGCTCCGGCCTATGGCACCAGTGAGGAGCGCCTCGGTCCGCTGTTACAAGGCCGGCGCCACGACTGGGTGCTGTGCAGCAAGGTAGGTGAAGAGTTTGCTGACGGCGAATCCTGGTTCGATTTCAGCGCAGCCCATACCCGCCGCTCGGTACAGCGCTCGTTGCAGCGGTTGCACACTGATTATCTGGATCTGGTGCTGGTGCACTCCAATGGTGATGACCTGACAGTACTGGAAGATGAGGTCTATCCTGCATTACAGCGTTTGAAGCAGGAAGGTCTGATCCGGGCCTTCGGTTTTTCAGGCAAGACAGTGGCAGGTGGATTACGTGCGCTGGTGACCGGTGATTGCGCCATGGTGACCTGGAATCTGCGCGAGCAGAGCGAGCGTCCGGTGCTTGACTTTGCCCTGTCACATGACAAGGGCATTCTGGTAAAGAAAGCACTGGCCAGCGGGCACATCTGTCTGGAAGGTGAAGATCCATTGACCGCCGGCTTTGAACTGGTATTCAGCCACCCGGCTGTCAGCAGCGCTATTATCGGCACCATCAACCCGGTGCATCTGCGGCAGAACGTCGAAACAGTCGCGAGGATTCTGCAAAAGAACCGCTGAGGTGTGTTGATATGGGCTGTCCCGAGGCCAGCCTCGCCTCAGGGCGGGGCCCCCAGCTCCGCCCGTCATCGGCCCCAGCTCTTCCCGTCATCCTCGGCGAAAGCCGGGGATCCATGGGGGAGCACAGTGTTCAGCAGGATGAGCCCGTCATGCAGGAGCAGCGCCGCGCCGCGACGGCCTGCGCTGCAGGCCAGTATCAAGCAACCGCGACCCAGGAGGCAGCATGAGCAGAATCATCGCACGCAGGAACCCCGTCGCCTTCAAGACCCAGGCCCTGCACGTGCAAGCCAGCCCCGAGGTCTTGCGCTACACTCCCGTCGGCAACCCACTCAGCTTTGATGAAATGCTTGCCCTGCGCCAGCCGGTACAGGTAGTTGACCCCGACTGCTTTGAATTGACCGTCGCGAATCTTGGGGTTTCCGCTGATATCACGTTCATCTGGCAACAGCGAGCGTTCCGCGTGCTGGTTCGACAGCAGCGTCCCGACCGCAACGATGACGTACTCAAGCTGCTGTCCGGCTACGTGCCCGCCCATGAGCTGCGCCTGCCGTTACTGACGCTGATGACCGAACTGGCGGAAGAGTTACTGCTGGAAACGGGTCAGGGCTGGCTGCCGGGGCGTTATCAGGAAGTCTGGCTGCCCGCGCCCTACGCCGACACCCTGCCCGCTGATCCCAAACGCTGGTATCAACTGGCACCCCAGCAGAGCGCGACGCGTGCCGTCATGTGCAGAGAGCTGAACCTGTTGGAGCGTCCACGCGCCTATGTGCATTTGCCGACCAACTCGTTACAACTGGTCTACTATATGCGCCTGACGCTCCCAGCCTGCAAGGATCTCAATCTCCTGCATGCCGACGAGACACTGGACGCTCAGCATAACGAACTGGTCGCCCAGCTGGATCCGCACAAGCCGGATCTGTATCTGGCCGAACTGATCGACGGAAGCGCCAGCGGTCGGCTGTTCACGCTGGAAAAAGGCGAGTTGATCGAGCAACAACCGCAACACCTGTTACTGAGTGAGGCCTTCGCCCCGCAGAGCGGCTGGATAGTCGCAGAATCCCATTGCAACTGGCCGCACGGGCTTGTCGAGACCCCCTGACCCTGATTCAGACCGGCCGACCACAACAGAAAATCAGTTAGACCTTTGTCCACTGCCCTGACTCTCAGCCGCAGCCTAGACTGCGGCGTGTTACAAATATTCCTATCTGGTATCTGTCCCATGTATAAAAATCGTATTCGCATGCCGGCACTGCATGACAAGATCATGAGCGCGGCAGACGCAGCATTGTTGATAGAAGATGGCATGACCGTTGGCATGAGCGGCTTCACCCGCGCAGGGGAAGCCAAGGCAGTTCCATTAGCCCTGGTCGAACGGGCCAAACTGGAACCCATGAAAATCAGCCTGCTGACCGGTGCCAGTCTGGGCAATGATCTGGACAAACAGATGACCGAGGCTGGTGTACTGGCCCGACGCATGCCCTTCCAGGTCGACGCCACCCTGCGCAATGCGATCAACCGGGGCGAGGTCATGTTCATCGACCAGCACCTGTCCGACACCGTCGAGCAGATGCGTAACCATCAGCTTAAAATGCCGGACATTGCCGTTATCGAAGCGGTCGCCATCACCGAAGAAGGTCATATCGTTCCGACCACTTCCGTCGGCAACTCCGCCAGCTTTGCCATCTTTGCCAAGAAGGTCGTGATCGAGATCAACCTCGCGCACAACCCGAATCTGGAAGGTCTGCACGACATCTACATCCCGACCTACCGGCCGACCCGTACACCGATTCCGCTGGTCAGCTCCGAACAGCGTATCGGCAGCACCGCTATCCCGATTGATCCGGCGAAGATTGCCGCCATCGTGATTACCAATCAGCCTGACTCCTACTCCACAGTGACACCGCCGGATGAGGAAACCCAGGGCATCGCCGATCACCTGATCGAGTTCTTCAAGCGGGAAGTGGACGCTGGCCGTCTGCCCAACAACCTCGGTCCGCTGCAGGCCGGCATCGGCAACATCGCCAACGCGGTAATGTGCGGTCTGATCAACTCACCGTTCGAAGACCTGGTGATGTACTCCGAAGTACTGCAGGACTGCACCTTCGAATTGATCGACGCTGGCAAGATGAAGTTCGCCTCCGGCTGCTCCATCACCCTGTCCGGTCGCTGCAACGAGCGCGTCTTCGGCAACCTGGAAAAGTACAAGGACAAGCTGGTCATGCGGCCGCAGGAAATGTCCAACCATCCGGAGATTGTCCGCCGCCTGGGCATCATTGGCATCAACACCGCGCTGGAATTCGATATCTACGGCAACGTCAACTCGACCCACGTCGGCGGCACGAAAATGATGAACGGCATCGGCGGCTCCGGCGACTTTGCGCGTAACGCCAACCTGGCCATCTTCGTAACCAAGTCGATCGCCAAGGGTGGCGCTATTTCCAGCGTCGTGCCCATGGTCAGTCACGTGGATCATACCGAACATGATGTCGACATCCTGGTCACCGAGCACGGCCTGGCTGACCTGCGGGGCCTGGCACCGCGTGAGCGCGCCCGTGCGGTCATCGACAACTGCGCCCACCCCGACTACCGCGAAGCACTGAACGACTACTTCGAGCGTGCCTGCGCCAAGGGCGGCCATACCCCGCATCTGCTGCGCGAAGCGGTTGAATGGCACCTGAATCTGGAAGAATTCGGCCATATGCGCGCCGCCGGCTAAGCCCTTCGAGCTGATGCCCGACGTTACCGGGAAAGGACGAGCGCCAGCTCGTCCTGCGCTCTCCAACCAGGCCGATTACCGGCCCCAATCCGACCTGCTTCGCAAAACAGGTAGCCCGATCACATCAGGCTTCCACTCTGTGACCTGTGCCACCCTTCCGTTCCGTCGACATTGCTAGGCTCCCATTCAGGACGCCGCCAGCTCGAGGGAACTGCCATGGATAAATGGCCCACCATCTTACGCACCACCGGAATGCTGCTGCTCTGGTTATTCAGTTCAGCACCCACCATGCTTGCTTCCGCAACCGAAACACCCCCCGCGCGGCAAGTCGAATTCAGCGACCGGAACTACCAACCCGGCAGGCATGTCAACACCAGCACGCCTGTCAAGCCGGTGACGCCTGCCACAGCCCGCGCCGCCCCGGGTCGCGACAGGCGCGTGGTACAGAGCAGATCAGAAAAGGTGACATGGACGAGCGCCCGCGGAACCAAGCAGGAATATCGGGTGTACTACGAGTACGACGGCACGCACGTGACTTTCGCCAGTGTCTGCAGCAACTACCGTAAAGGCTCAATCAACTATCGCAACTGCCGCAAGGCCGCCAAACAGTGGTTTGGTACACGCTGCAATAACAGCAACAGCACCGGCAGAATGTATTGCCACGCGGATAACGCGTTCAGACCGTGACGGATTTCATCCACTGGCGCGCGCATAGCGCGCCCGGATGAAATCCGTCAGCTGTCACTGCGTTCGCGGATCTTCTCCACGATAGCCGTGGTCGAGCAACTATCCACAAACTTCAGCACTTTCACTTCACCACCGTAGGCCTGCACAATCGGCGCACCGACCACCTCATCAATGCTGTAATCCCCACCCTTTACCAATACATCCGGGCGAACGCGCTCCAGCAAGGCTTCCGGCGTGTCTTCAGCGAAGCTCACTACCCAATCCACCGCTTCCAGGCCCGCCAATACCGTCATACGGCGCTCAACCGCGTTGATCGGCCGACCAGGCCCCTTGAGTCGGGTAACCGAGGCATCATCGTTGATTGCCACGACCAGCCGATCACCCTGCGCCCGTGCTTCTTCCAGATAACCCACATGACCGGCATGGATAATATCGAAGCAGCCGTTGGTAAACACGATTCGCTCACCATGGGCTCTTGCGTCGTCCAGGGCTACCAACAACTGTTCCGGAGACATGACACCGCGCCCCCCACCCTGGGCATTCTGCACCGCTCGGCGCAACTCCGGCGCGCTGATCGCCGCCGTACCCAGTTTGCCAATGACAATTCCCGCTGCCAGGTTTGCCAACGCTACCGCAGTGGGAAGCATTTCACCCGCGGCCAAGGCTGTGGCCAACGTGGAAATGACCGTATCGCCGGCACCGGTTACATCAAACACTTCCCGCGCACGGGCAGGCAGATGCAGTGCCGGCTCACCCTTACGCAGCAGAGTCATGCCGTGTTCACTGCGCGTCACCAGCAAGGCCTGCAGATCCAGCTCGGCGATCAGGGCCATACCTCGGTCGACCAGCTCCTGCTCGGTCGAACAATGACCCACAACCGCTTCAAACTCGCTCATATTCGGCGTAATCAAGTTTGCGCCGCGGTAGATGCTGAAATCCTTGCCCTTGGGATCGGCCAATACCAGCAGACCGCGCTCTCGAGCGAGCTTGATCAGCGCCTGATGATTGACCAGAGCGCCCTTGCCGTAGTCTGACAGCACCAGCACCTTGACCTTATCTGCCAACTGCTCAACGGTGCGCAACAGCGCATCACCATCCGTGTTGAAGGGCTCCTCAAAATCAACGCGCAACAACTGTTGATGCCGACTCAGAACCCGTAGCTTGGTGATGGTTGGCTGACCGGCATGCTGTTGGAAGGCGCAGTAAACACCGGCTGCGTTAAGACGACGACGCAGGATCTCGGACGCCTCATCCTCACCGGTCACCCCGACCAGCCAGGCAGGCGCACCCAATGCCGCGATGTTCAGCGCCACGTTACCCGCACCACCAGGCCGATCCTCAATCTGATCTACTTTAATAACCGGCACCGGCGCTTCGGGGGATATACGATCACTTGGCCCGTGCCAATAGCGATCCAACATGACGTCCCCCACAACCAGAACCGGCGCGGAGTCAAAACGGGGCATGGTCAGTTTCATCGCATTACTCATCAGTCGCTTTATTCCTGCCCTTCGGGCGCGTTTTCCTCAAACTGCATGCTGTGCAGTCGAGCATAGTAACCATCAAGGGCTAACAGCTGAGCATGACTGCCGCGCTCAACAATCCGTCCCTTATCCATGACCATGATGATATCGGCCTTCTCGATAGTAGACAGACGGTGCGCAATCACCAGCGCCGTACGTCCTTCCATCACGCTATCCAACGCCGCCTGAATATGCCGCTCGGATTCGGTATCCAGCGCCGAGGTCGCCTCATCCAGAATCAGGATAGGCGCATCCCGCAACAGAGCCCGGGCGATAGCCAGACGCTGGCGCTGTCCACCTGACAGCAGCACACCATTCTCGCCCACCATGGTATCGAAGCCCTCAGGCAGCTCCTCGATGAACTCGCGAGCATAAGCGGCTTCCGCCGCCGCCAGGATCGCCTCACGTGGCGCGCCAGCCAGATCACCATAAGCAATATTATTGGCTACGGTGTCGTTGAACAAAGTGACATTCTGCGTAACCAGAGCAATATGTCGACGCAGATTGCGCAGACGATACTGTTCGACAGCCACACCGTCGATCAGGATCTGCCCCTGCTCATGGGTGTAGAAGCGTGGAATCAGATTGGCCAGGGTCGACTTGCCACTGCCGGAGCGCCCGACCAGCGCCACCATCTGCCCCGGCTCGACACGGAAACTGATGTCCTTCAGCACCGGCCTGTCGCTGCCGGGATAGCTGAACGACAGGTCACTGACTTCGATACGGCCATTGACCCGCTCACGCTCGAGCGTCCCGGTATCGCGCTCCGGCTCCTCATCCAGTTGCTCGAAAATGCTTTCCGCCGCGGCAATGCCCTTCTGGATATTGGCGCTCACCTCGGACAACTGGCGAATCGGCTTGGGCAGCATGCCCGCTGCGGTAATATAGGCAACCAGATCGCCCGCGGTGGCATCGCCACGCAGAAACAGCACCAGGAACATCACCCCGGCCATGGCGGTAAAGGTTGCCAGTTGCAGCATCGGCGTGAATACCGCGCCGGTGCGCACCATCTTCAGGCCACGCTGGCGATTGTTTTCACTGGCCCGGTGGAAGCGCTCACTCTCATAGCTCTCACCACCGAAACTGCGCACCACCCGGTAGCCGGTGATGGTCTCGGAGGTCACATGGGTAACATCGCCCATGGCCGTCTGGATCTTCTTGCTCTGCTTGCGGAATTTCTTGCTGGTACTGTTGACCATCAGCCCGATCAACGGCAGCACCGCAATCAGCACCAGGGTCAGCTTCCAGTTCATCCATAATAGATAGCCGAACAGGAAGATCACCGTCATACCCTCACGGAACACCACCTTGATGGCATCCGTTGCCGCGCCCGTCACCATAGTCACGTTGAAGGTGACCCGGGACACCAGATGCCCGGAATTGTTACTGTCGAAATAGCGATTGGGCAGGGTCAGCAGATTGTCGAACAGCGCGGTGCGCAGGTCATGCACCACCCCCAGCGACACACGGGCGATATAGTAGTTACCGAGAAAGGAGCCCACCCCCTGATACAGTGCCACCAGAATGATGAACAGCGGGAAGCCCCACATCAGCGGAACCCCCAGAAAATGGGCGCTGGAGCCCTCGGTCAGGCCATCGACGAAATATTTCAGCATCGCCGCCATGGCCGGCTGGCTGGAGGCAAAGATCATAAACCCGAGGATACTGACGGCAAACGGCAGCCAATAGGGTTTGACGTAGCCAAGCAACCGCAGATAGATGCGGGCGCTGGAGCGGGCGAAACTTTCTTTCCGGGAATCCGACATAGGCTCTTCGCGAAATGGAATCAGGCGGCGAGTTTATCACAGCGGATATGGCCCGCACCCCAGATGGCACTGCTTGTCATATAGCCCTGCATGAAGCAAAAGCGTGGTTAGGTTAAACTACCGTTTTGTTTCAAGGTCATTTCAATGCAACTACTCAGCAGGGAACAGTACGCAGACTGGTGTATGCACGCGCAGGTACTCGAGCAGGATAGTCATGGCGAGAAGGTTTTGTACCTGGCCGATGGCACCTTCCTCAAATTGTTCCGACGCAAGAGCTGGCTGTCCAAGACCGCCTTCTACCCACCAGCCAAGCGTTTTGCTGACAACGCCGTCGCATTGCAGAATCTGGGCATCCCCTGCCCACGAGTGATTCAGTTGTACCGGCTCAGCGGCCCATACCGTTCAGTCGTTCATTATCACCCTTTACCAGGAGAAACGCTCCGCCAGCTCCTGCACAGGAAGATGGACCTCAATCAACTGGAACTGTTTGCCCGGCTGGCGGAATTCATCACCCACCTGCATGACTCAGGCGTCTATTTCCGCTCGTTGCACATGGGCAATATCATACTGACCCCAGATAACGAGTTTGGCCTGATCGATATCTCCGACATGCGCTGCCTGGGCCGGCCACTGTCCCGACGCATGCGCGACAGGAACTATCAGCACTTGCTACGCTACCGGAGCGACTGGGCCCTGGCCGATCCGCATATCGCCACCCTGTTCGGCTGCCAGCCCTGCCGAGCACCCTCACCCAAGAGCGGTCGACCGCTGCCGCGCTAACCGCGCGCGGCCAGCATCCACGCCAGAGTGTCGGCAAACGGCCGCGGCGACCAGCCGCCAAGCAACTCGCCCAGCCGCTCAGCATCACCGTACAGGGTGCGCACCTCATTGGCCCGGACAAACGCCGGATTGACCTGTACCTGCAGCTCATGGCCGCTGATCTGCCGGGCCAGGTCCAGCACCTCCATCAGTGAATGGCTGCGGCCGGAACAGATATTCACCGTCTGCCCCGCCGGGCAGGCATCAGCCAGCAGGCGGTAGGCCCGCACCACATCGCGCACATCGGAAAAATCACGCCACACCTGCAGGTTGCCCAGCTCGATGAACGACGCCCGGCGATGGAAGTGATCAACGATCTTCGGCACCAGAAACGCCAGCGACTGCCCGACCCCGGTGTAGTTGAACGGGCGTACCACCACCAGTGGCAGACGCTCACACCACAAGCGCGCCATCATCTCCATGGCCGCCTTGCTCACCGCGTAATCGTTGGCCGGATTGAACGGCGTGGACTCATCCAGCATGCCCTCGGCAGCGTTGCCGTAGACGTTGGCGCTGCTGGCCAGCAGCACACTGGCCGGTGGCTGCGGCAGCGCCGCCAGCGCCGCCAGCAGATTGCGCGTACCGATCAGATTGACCTGATAGAAATCCGCCGGCGTACCATGGCCGACAAAGGCGATGGCCGCCAGGTGGAATACCGCCTCGGGCTGCACCTGCTCCAGCGCAGCCTGTAACGCCGCCGGCGCCAGCAGATCAGCCTGCAAGATTCGCTCGTCGCCGGCCACCGGGCCATGCCCCAGACCCCAGACTTCCCAGCCGTGTGCCTCCAGCTCCTGCATCAGATAGCGACCGGTAAAGCCGCCAGCGCCGGTCACCAGCGCCCGGCGTGGACGGCCTGCAGCGGTAGCCATGGTCAAAACGAGAAGCCGGCTTGGTTGCGCCGCAGGTCAGCCTCGACCATCATCTGGCACAACTGCTCGAGCTGGGTCTGGGCGCGCCAGCCAAGCTTGTCATGGGCCCGACTCGGGTCACCGATCAGCAACTCGACCTCCGCCGGCCGGTAAAACTGAGGATTGACCCGCATCACCGTCTGACCGACCTTCAGCGGCAGGCTCAGGCCGGTAACCGCCTCATCCAGCGCCGCCACCACCGCCACCTCATCCTCATCCTTGCCCTGGAACTCGACACTGATGCCGGCGGCACGGAAGGCCATCTCGACAAAGCTGCGCACCGACTCGGTACGACCGGTAGCCACCACGAAGGTATCCGGCTCATCGACCTGCAGCATGCGCCACATGGCATCCACATACTCCCGGGCAAAACCCCAGTCACGCTTGGCGTCGATATTGCCCAACTCCAACAGCGCCTGCTTGCCCAGTGCAATGCGCGCCACGGTATCGGTAATCTTGCGCGTCACGAACTCACGGCCACGCAGCGGCGACTCATGATTGAACAGGATGCCGCTGGTACCGAAGATGTCATAGCTCTCGCGGTAGTTGATGGTCATCCAGTGGGCATACAGCTTGGCCACCGCATAGGGGCTGCGCGGATAGAACGGCGTCTGCTCGCTCTGCGGGATGCTCTGCACCTTGCCGAACATCTCCGAGGTAGAGGCCTGGTAATAGCGCGCCCGGGGATTGACGATGCGGATCGCCTCCAGCAGGTTCAGCGCGCCGATGCCGCTGATCTCCGACGTGGTCACCGGCTGGTCAAAGGACACCCCTACAAAGCTCTGTGCCGCCAGGTTGTACACCTCGCTGGCCTCGGTCTTCTGCAACAGGCGAATGCTTGAGGACAGATCGGTCAGATCGTACTCCACCAACTGCAGATTGGGGTGATCCTGAATGCCCAGCTCGGCATTGCGCCAGAAGTTCACCGACGCAGTGCGCCGGTAGGTGCCATACACCTGATACCCCTTCTCCAACAGAAGCTGTGCCAGATAGGCACCGTCCTGGCCGGTGATACCGGTAACAATGGCTTTTTTCATCCTGTATTCCTTTTAAATCGTGACCTTGGGTAATGAATAGGTGATAGACAACATGACGCACCGACGACGGGTTCAGCCACCGGCGCACAACAACTCGGTGTAGACCTGAGTGTAGGCCCGACCAACCTGCTCGCCGGAAAACAACTCAGCCAGGCGTTGCCGCCCCGCCCGCCCCATGGCCTGCGCCCGCTGCGGCTCGGCCTGCAACTGACGCATGGCCGCCGCCAGAGCCTGGGCATCATTGGGCGGCACCACCAGTCCGGTCTCACCGTGACGGTTCACAAAGCTGGTGCCGGTGCCAATGTCACAGGAGATCAGCGCCCTGGAGTACAGCTGACCCTCCAGCAGGGTCACGCCGAAGGCCTCCGAGCGCAGGCAGGACGGAAACACCACCGCCCGACACAGACTGAACAGCGCCGCCTTTTCCTCGTCGGAGACCCAACCGGCAAACACCAGATTGGTCAACCCCAGCCGCAGCGCCTGCTGCTTGAGACGCTGTTCCTCCGGGCCGGCACCGGCAATCACCACCGGCAGGCCGGTCAGCCTGGCCGCCTCCAGCAGCACATGCAGCCCCTTGTAATAACGCAGCACCCCGACAAACAGAAAGAACTGTTCACCGTAGCGCTGACGCACCGCCGCCTGCACCGCCGCCGCAGGCTGCTGATAGCTGTCGGGCTCCAGGCCCAGCGGTATCACCTGGCACTTGTCCGCGTAGCGGGCCAGTACCGGACTGCTGTGCAGATAATCCGGAGAGGTGGCAATCAGGCGGTCGACGCGGGACAGAAAAGCGTGGCGCAGCGGAGCATAGAGCCTCTCCAGCCGACGCTGACGAATGATATCCGAATGGTAGGTCAGCAGCACGGGTTTGCGCACCCCAGACAGCAGATGCACCATATCGGCAAAGGGCCAGGGGTGATGGATATGGATCAGGTCGGCCCAGCGGGCTTGTTCACGGTAGGCAGCAAAGGTACCCAACCCCATCGAACAGGAAGCCGGCTCCCACTGCAGCGGCACCTGGATCACCCGAGCCTCGGGACGCTCGAGAGTCTGCACCCGCTCGACCGGAGCCAGGGTCAGCAGACGCTGCTCGACTCCATGCCTGCCGGTAGCCAGACAGATCTGACGGATCGCCTCCTCGATCCCGCCACAGGTGGAGGGCATATAGGTGCGGAAGAACTGCAGAACTTTCAAGAGGCCATTCCAATCAGGGTCATCGCAGTTATAAAGGTTGCCGGCGCCGGCGCCGGTAGTGAGGTCAGATCAGTGTATTGCACCGCGCGCCGGCTGTGCCAGCGCCGGCAGCTGTTCGCACATCCAATCCGGCCAGACTGCCGTTGACCATTCGCCGTGCACGCAGGCCTGCAGCAGAATATTCAACCACTGCCTCAGGGCCAGTGCAGACAACGGCAGAGCCGCCTGGCTCGCCCCCGCCTCGGAGGCGGCCTTGAACACCAGCACCAGCTGATCGACGCGACGTTGAACATCAACGCTTACAGCAAGCCAGCTGCTACTGGCCGCTGCCGACGACACCGGCTCGCCGCCCTCCTGCCGCGCCTGCTCGGCCAGCTGGTTGATCGCACGTGCCTGCTTCACGCTGTGCAACAGATCGGCCCGCGGGACAGGCGAATCCTGCTGCTCGAGCCACTCAATCAGCGCCACCACCATCCGATTCAACAACCGTTGCGTGACCCAGATGACGATCACCTCACCCGACGCGGTCTGGCCACTGATCTGCACCCGGTCTTCCAGCGCATTATAAACGGTCGTAAGCCTGCCCAGAACAGGAACACTCTGCCGAGTCACTTGAGTTAAGCCCATATCCCTCTCAACACCGCATGACCGACCCGGGTTATCGGTCGGTCAGAAATTGAACTTCAGGGTATCATCCTTGTCACCGAAAAGTCGCTCTATCTGCTCAGGATCAGGCGTGGCTGCCGGTGGATAATGCAGGCTGTACAGCTTGTGTAACAGATCAAAACGCGGCAGGGATAACAGCTGCGCATGCGCCAGCATCAGGGCACCACTGCGCACCAGCCGAGCGAGGTCGTCATCCTTCAGCTCGCTCAACCGCTGTTCATTCACCCCATACAGACCGGCCACCAGAGGGCGCGCCTCATCCGGTGAAGCAAAGGGCCAGCTCAACGGCTGCAGCAACCCCAGTTCCGCCAACAGATCAGTGGCGGCTTGTGTCAGCGCCTGACTGCGCTGGCGCTGGCGCAGAAAGTCCAGCACCCCGCTGGCTGCCGGCGACAACTGGCCATCCTCGACAAAGAAACATTCGTGCCCGGATGCCGCTTCCGGCGCTTCACGGTACAGGCCGCTGTCATTATCGAAACACAGCGCAAAGTGGGGTTCACCAGCCTGCTCGAAGGGTTGCAGCGCAAAAGGGTAACCTCGATACACACTGGGAATATAAGAGACCAGCCACTTGCCCTGCGGGCTCACCATCATGTTGTGCCCGGCAAACATCCCTTGCAACGCAACAGCGGTAAAACGCTGCTCGTCGCTACGGATGAAGGCAAGCGGATAGTGCGGCAGCAACATTTTCAGCTCCGCCAACACGATAGGCGCACACACATCGCGCTCGGCAAACGTCATGCTGTCAAAGCGTTTCCACCCGTGGGTCAGGTGCTCTTTCGAATTCAGGGGAATAAATCGAGACATCATCAAATACCAGACTGTTAATGGGGTCAGCTTACCAGAATCCTGATGCAAACCGGCAACGCAAAAAAGACCCCTGCCTCCTCGTGGGAGGCAGGGGTTCAGAGGCTTTCAGCCGCGGCCCTCACGGTAGTGAGGGGTTATTCCAAGACCAATATCAGCCGATGTTGTCGGCAACAACATCAGCCAACGTAGTTTCATCAGCCAGGTCGAAGATACCGATCAGTTTGATATCCCCATCAGCAATCGCACCGTTATTTCCATCCTGACGAGAATCAATATGATAGATCTTCACGTCTTTACTCGCCCCTGCGCTGTCTCCCAAGATGAAGAGGAAGTCAGTCTCCGCAGCAGGGTTACTGAACTGACCAGCACCACCACCAAAGTCGGCGCTGGTCAGCTCACCATCAACGGCACCCCAAACCACATACACACCTTTACCAACAAGCACCTGAGCCTCATCGGCGCCTCCCAACTGGTATGAATCAGCACCATCAAGAATGAACGCTGCCTTCCAGAAATTGAATTGGAAAACATCTCCCCCAACGCCAGCAGTAAAGTCGGTAATGGTGTCAAGGTCGTCAATGCCGCCCTGGAAGACGAACGTGTCAGCGCCATCACCACCGGTCAACACATCGTCACCTGTACCACCTGTGATGATGTCGTTACCGGCACCACCGGTGATATCGAAGTCACCATCAGTCTCGGC
>CAYYUQ010000026.1:0-36575 GCA_964474945.1 uncultured Halopseudomonas sp.
TCCTGGTTGTCCTTGTTGTAGGCCAGCGGCTGGCTTTTCATCAGGGTCAGCAGGCCCATCAGGTGGCCGTAGACGCGGCCCGACTTGCCGCGTACCAGCTCGGGCACGTCGGGGTTCTTCTTCTGCGGCATGATCGATGAGCCGGTGCAGAAACGGTCGGGTAGTTCGATGAAGTTGAACTGGGCGCTGGTCCACAGCACCAGCTCTTCGGAGAAGCGCGACAGGTGCATCATTGCCAGTGCGGCGGCGGCGCAGAATTCGATGGCAAAGTCACGGTCGGATACGCCGTCCAGCGAGTTGCCGGAAACCGCTTCAAAACCCAGCAGCTCGCAGGTCAGCTGACGATCGATGGGGTAGGTGGTGCCGGCCAGTGCAGCGCTGCCCAGCGGCATGCGGTTGACCCGTTTGCGGCAATCGAGCAGGCGTTCGCGGTCACGGCAGAGCATTTCAAACCAGGCCAGCAGGTGGTGGCCGAAGGTGACCGGTTGAGCGGTCTGCAGGTGAGTGAAACCGGGCATGATCACGGCGGCATGCTGCTGCGCCTGATCCAGCAGGCCGCGCTGCAGACGCTCCAGTTCGGCAACGATGACGTCGATCTCTTCGCGCAGCCACAGGCGGATGTCGGTAGCGACCTGGTCGTTGCGCGAGCGGCCGGTATGCAACCTCTTGCCGGTGATGCCGATACGGTCGGTCAGGCGCGCCTCGATATTCATGTGCACGTCTTCCAGATCCACCTGCCAGTCGAACTGACCGGCCTCGATCTCGCTGCAAATGGCGTTCAGGCCCTCGATGATGCTGTCACGCTCGGCATCGGTGAGTACGCCGACCTTGGCCAGCATGGTGGCGTGGGCGATGGAGCCCTGAATGTCGTGTCGGTACAGGCGCTTGTCGAAATCGACCGAGGCAGTGAAACGGGCGACGAAGGCGTCCACTGGCTCGCTGAAACGGCCGCCCCAGGATTGGTTGGTAGTCTGATCTTGGCTCATGTGTCGGATCGTTCCGCTGCAGTAATGTTGAAAAGCGCATAGGATAGCATTTCCAGGCTTGCACGATGATGTCCGGCTGGCGGAGACTGTGCGGATGAAGAATGGAATCTGGTCACTGCTCAGCAAACCCCAGGAGGGAGAGGATTTTTTTCTCCCTGATCTCTGCTCGTCTGTTGCTGTTTTCACCCTGGTAGTGCTGGCCGAACTCATGGTACTGGTCTGGGTACTGGCGCAGCCGGCTACCGAAGGATTTGACTGGTTGCAGTTGGCGCTGGCCTCGCTGTTCGTGCAATGGATCGTATTGCTGTCCGCCGCGCTGATGTGCCGATTGCGAGGCTGGATGCGCCGGCGCCCGTTGGGTGTAGCCATCGCCTGCTGCTATACGATAGTGGTTGGGTTGGCGCTGGTGTTTTCCGTGCTTGCTGATTGGGTGCTCTATCAAGGCATGGCCGGTAGCCCACCTTTGCGTGGTGAGCAATTGCTCCGCCATGGGCTGATCGCGCTGATCATGACCAGCCTGTTGCTGCGCTATTTCTATCTGCAACAGCAGTGGCAGCTGCATAACCAGGCGGCCTTGCAGGCGCGGCTCCAATCCCTGCAGTCGCGGATCCGTCCGCATTTTCTATTCAATAGTCTGAACAGCATTGTCAGCCTGATCGGCACCCAGCCAGACAAGGCAGAAAGCGCTGTGCTGGACTTGTCTGATCTGTTTCGTGCCAATCTCACCGATGTGGATGCGATGGCTACCTGGGCAGAGGAATATCGCTTGTGCCAGGGTTATCTGCGTATTGAGCAGTATCGTCTGGGTGAGCGTTTGCGGGTGGATTGGCAGGTGGATGAGCTTCCAGATAACCTGCCGATGCCCCTGTTGACACTGCAACCGCTACTGGAAAATGCGATCCTGCATGGATTGCAGCCGAGCATTGATGGTGGTGATATTCAGGTCAGCGGCCACTATCGTGAAGGCAGCGTTGAACTGCAGGTATCCAATAGCTGTCCACAGCAGTCAGGACACCGCGGAGCCTGCATGGCGCTGAATAATATCCGCGCTCGTCTGGCAGCTCTGTTCGGGCCATCCGCGCGGGTCGAGGCATGGCAGGATGGGCCGCGCTACTTCAGCAGGCTGGTCTATCCTTGTAAACAACCGTTCACTTAACGCACAGGAAGTCATTCAGGCATGAAAGTACTTATCGCCGATGATGAGCCTCTTGCCCGGGATCGCCTCGCGAGGCTGGTATCCGCCTTGCCAGGCTACACCGCCTTGCCGGAGATGGCTGGGACAGGACAAGAGGTGCTGGAGCTGGTTGAAAAGCTGCACCCGGATATGGTGTTGCTGGATATCCGTATGCCCGGTATGGATGGCTTGCAGGCCGCGGCCCGGCTATGTGAAATGCCCGATGCGCCGGCGGTCATATTCTGTACTGCCCACGGCGAATACGCGCTGGAAGCTTTCGCCGTCAGCGCAGTTGGCTACTTGCTGAAACCGGTACGAAGCGAAGATCTGGCCGAGGCATTGGGCAAGGCGCAGAAGCTCAATCGTATGCAGTTGGCCAGCCTTGGCAAGGCCGGCGTCGTCAGTGAAACCCAGCAGGCGCGCAGCCATATCAGCGCACGCACCCGTAAGGGAGTCGAGCTGGTGCCCATAGAAGACGTGCTGTATTTCATTGCCGATCATAAATATGTGACATTGCGTCACACTGGCGGTGAGCTGCTGCTGGACGAGCCATTGAAGGCGCTGGAAGACGAATTTGGTGATCATTTCGTGCGCATTCACCGTAATGCATTGGTAGCGCGCAACCGTATAGGCCGCCTGCAGCGTAGCTCCATGGGGCATTTTCATTTGCATCTCAGAGGTCTGGCTGATGAAACCCTGACGGTCAGCCGTCGGCACGTACCGGGTCTGCGAAAGCTGATGGAGGAGCTCTGAGGTTCGATCGGACGCATGGATGATAACCGGGGCATGGCGTATCATGCCGGTTGATACAGGACGAGAATCCCATGAGTCGACATCTGCGAATTGCCACCCGCAAGAGCGCACTGGCCCTGTGGCAGGCCGAATACGTGAAGGCGCGCCTTGAACAGTTACACCCGGGGCTGACTGTCAGCCTGGTGCCCATGGTCAGCCGCGGCGACAAGCTGTTGGATTCACCGCTGGCGAAGATCGGTGGCAAGGGTCTGTTCGTCAAGGAGCTGGAAGCTGCGCTGCTGGCCAACGAAGCGGATCTGGCTGTGCACTCCATGAAAGACGTACCCATGCAGTTCCCTGAAGGGCTGGGGCTGTACGTCATCTGTGAGCGTGAAGACCCGCGCGACGCCTTCGTTTCCAATACCTGCGAATCCATTGAAACCTTGCCTCAGGGCAGCGTGGTGGGCACCTCCAGTCTGCGTCGCCAGGCTCAGTTGATGGCCCGTCGCCCCGATCTGCAAATCCGTTTCCTGCGCGGCAACGTCAACACCCGTCTGGCCAAGCTGGACGCCGGTGATTACGACGCCATCATTCTGGCTGCGGCGGGTCTCAAGCGGCTGGGCTTTGACGAGCGTATCCGCAGCACACTTTCCCCTGAATTGAGCCTGCCAGCGGGCGGGCAGGGTGCCGTGGGCATCGAATGCCGCAGTGATGACACTGAATTGCATGAGTTGCTGGCGCCCATGAATGATCTGGACAGCGCCCTGCGGGTGCGTGCCGAGCGGGCGCTGAACAACCATCTCAATGGTGGTTGTCAGGTACCGATTGCCTGCTATGCCGAGCGTGCCAATGGCGAAATCTGGTTGCGGGGCATGGTCGGTGATCCTGACGGCAAGCGGTTGTTGACCGCCGAGGCCCGAGGCCCGGAAGATAAGCCAGAGCAATTGGGCGTGGCGGTGGCCGAGGATCTGCTGCGCCAGGGTGCACAGGAAATACTCGACGCGGTCTATCAGGAGGCGGACGGTCAGTGAGTTGGGTGCTGTTGACGCGCTCGGCGGAGGATAACCAGCGCCTGGCCGCACGACTCCAGCAGCATGGCATAAGCGCGCGGAGTCTGCCGCTGCTGCAGATCCAGCCGCAGCCGGAGACTCCGCAACAGCGTAGTCTGATGCTGGAGCTGGATCGGTATCATGCGGTCATGGTGGTCAGTCCGATAGCGGCGCGGCTGGGGCTGGAACGGCTTGACCAGTACTGGCCGCAGCCGCCGCTGGGTATTGAATGGTTTGCGGTGGGTGCCGGTACGGCTGCGGTCTTGCAGGATTACGGCTTGCCGGCACAGTTCCCGGCAGACGGGCAGGATAGCGAAGCGCTGTTGCGACTGCCGGTCTGGGACCGGTTGCTGGCCCAGCCGGATCTGCGCGTATTGATCTGGCGTGGGGTAGGTGGCCGGCCACACTTCTCTAGCACCATCCGTGAGGCAGGTGGTAGGGTGGATCTGCTCGAGTTATACCAGCGCGGCATGCCGGAGAATCTGGAGCAGGAACTTGCCGCAGCGATGCAGCAGGGCTGTAAGAGCATAGTAGTACTCAGCGGTCAGGCCCTGCAGCATTGGCAGCAGGCGGCCGGATCAGCATGGGAGCAGCAGCGTCACTGGCGCTGCTGGGTACCAGGCGCGCGGGTTGCCGACATGGCGCAGCAAGCGGGCTGCACGGATGTGGTGTCCTGCGATGGTGCGGATGATGACAGCGTAACAGCCGCCATTCTGGCGCACCCAAACACGCCATAAGGGGAATAGCGTGGAACCGACAAACGACAACAACCAGAACAACAAGACGCCAGCGGCAGAGGCTGCGCCCGCTACCGCTGCGTCGCAGGACAAATCCAGACCGGCCGATACGTCCGGGAGCCCGTCTTCATCAGTGCCCCCGGCCTCAGCTGCTGCAACGAAGAAAGACGGCAAGGGCGCTGGCAAAGGCACTGTGAAGACCGAGCGCAAACGCTCCGGCGGTAACGGCGTTGCGCTGCTGGCCCTGTTGCTGGCGGCGGCTGCATCGGGCTTTGCCGGCTGGCAGTGGTATCAGACCACTCAGCAGGGTGGTGCCCGCGAGGCGGACCTGGTTCAGCTGGAAAACCGCATTACCGAGCTGGCCAATGCCCAGCGCCAGAATCAGGCCAGTGTCGCCCAGCGCCTTGAAGCCCTGCCCGGCGCAGACGACTGGCGCCAGTCCCAGCTGCTGGTGGCAGAAATGCAGCGCAGTCAGCAGGCCCTCAGCCAGCGGCTGACCGATCTGCAGGGCGACGCCCGTGCCGACTGGAAGCTGGCCGAAGCCGAATACCTGTTACGACTGGCGTCCCTGCGTCTGCTCGCCGCCCAGGATGTGATCTCCGCCCGTGAGCTGCTGGAAGCGGTCGATGAGATTCTGCGGAGTCAGCCCGACAGCGGCGTGTTTGCCGTACGCCAGCAACTGGCGCGTTACCAGACTCAGCTGGAAGCGCTGCCGGTGGTGGATCGCTCCGGTATCTACCTGAAGCTGTCCGCGCTGCATGGACAGGTAGCCGAGTTGTCCGCATTGCCTGTACCTGTCTTCGATCCGGACGAGGTGTCTGCCGAAGAAGAGTTCGAGGAGCGGCTGGCCCGGCGTACCCGTGGCGAGCGTCTGCTGATGCGTCTGGAGCGCTATGTGCGGGTCGACTTCCAGCGTGGCAAGGTCATTACTCCGCTGCTGGATGAGGCAGAAATGCAACGGGTGCGCCGCACCCTGCAATTGACCCTGGAACAGGCGCAATGGGCCGTATTGCGTGGCGAGGGCGAGGTCTATCGCGTCAGCATGGAGCGAGCCGGCGGCATGCTGGAGCAGTTCTTCGAGAAGGAGAATCCCCAGGTTCAGACCATGCTCAGCCGCATGAACCAGCTGGCTGCTGAACGTATTACCGTCAGCCCTCCGGATCTGTCGCCGCTGCAACAGGGGCTGGCAGCCTATATCCAGAGTCGCAAGGCACCGGCTGCCGCCATCACCAGCGGAGACAACAGCGATGAGTAAAAGCTACGTCGCAGTGCTGATGGTGCTGCTGGTTGCCGCCCTGCTGGGGATGGCGGTTGCGGAGGACCCCGGCTATCTGCTGATTGCCTGGCGCAACATGTCGGTGGAAACCAGTATCTGGGTTGGCCTGGTCGCGCTTCTGGCGCTGTGGCTGCTGCTGGCCCTGCTGCGGGCGGTGGTGAGGTTGATCAATGCCTCGAGCCGCCGGGTAAATCCATGGTCCCGGCGTAACCGCGGCCGGCGTGCCAGCCAGGTGACTACCCGGGGCTTGCTGGAGTTCGCGGAAGGTCACTGGTCCAATAGCCTGAAGTTATTGCGCCGTGCGGCACCCTACGCTGATCAGCCGCTGATCAATTACCTGGCCGCGGCCCGTGCCGCCCACGAGATGGAGGATTATCGCCAGTCCGATGATCTGCTGCGTGAGGCCTATGAAACCACTCCCGATGCCGATGTTGCCATTGCCGTCACGCAGGCTCAGTTGCAGATTGCCCGCGGTCAGCTGGAACAGGCCCTGGCCACCCTGACCCGTGTGCGCAAGGAACACCCGCGGCATCTGTATGCGCTCAAACTGATGAGCCAGCTGTACCTGCGGCTGGAAGACTGGGAGCGACTGGAGCAATTGTTGCCGGAGTTGCACGAGCATCATCTGCATAGCGAAGCCGACCAGCTGGCGCTGGAGCAGCGAGTATATGGCGCGCTGCTGGTGCAGGCCGGTCACCGGGCTGACGGGTTGAAGGCCGGCGAGGCGAACCCGGTCAGCAGTGTCTGGGAACGTCTGCCCAAAGGGTTGAAACAGAATAACGCTCTGCTGGAAACCTACAGCCTGCAGCTGCGCGCATCGGGCGCGGAGGTGCATGCTGAAAAGGTGCTGCGCGAGGCGCTGGGACACGGCTACAACGATCGTCTGGTGCACATCTACGGGCTGGTCCGTGGCGAGGAGCCGGCGCGTCAGCTGAACACCGCCGAAGGCTGGCTGGCTGACCATCCGCACGATGCCACGCTGCTGCTGGCGCTGGGGCGACTGGCGTTACGTAACCATCTCTGGGGCAAGGCGAAGGAATACCTGGAAGCCAGCTTTACCAACCGCAAGGATATCCAGACCTGCGCCGAGCTGGTGCGGCTGCTCGAACATATGGGTGAACAGCAGGCCGCACAGAAGGTATTGCGTCAGGGCTTCGCGCTCATGGTGCATGACCTGCCGGCATTACCGCAGCCCGACCCGCAGGCGTAGCGCAGGAGGCTGCGCCCCTTAAGGGTTGTCGATCGCCTCGGGCCGCGAACGGACTCGACGACGGCGTCTGCGCAGGGGGCGTTACGCCCCCTGGTCCGGGTCTTCCGCCGGTTGCGCCCGCGGCGCGTAAGAAAATACATCCGAGAAAACTTGCTCTGGCACTGCGCCCGCGGCCAGCAGGGCATCCAGTGTGGCATAGACCATCAGCGGTGAGCCGCAGAGGAAGATGTCGTAGTCGGCCACTGCAGTCAGGTCCTCGCATACGGCTTCACAGAGCATGCCCTGGCGGCCTTCCCATTCCGGGGTGTCGCTGACCACCTGGTGCAGGTAGACGTTGGGCTGTTGCTGCCAGCTCTGCCAGTGGGGTGCCTGATAGAAGTCCTGCGGGTGGCGGACACCCCAGTACAGATGCAGTGGCAGGTCGAAGCCCTGGTGCAGGCAAAACTGGGTCAGGCTCTGCATCTGCGCCAGACCGGTGCCCGCGGCTATCATCACCAGCGGGCGCTCGGGCAGGCGCGGCAGGCAGCAGTCACCGAGCGGCGCGCGGATGCGCACCATGCGCTGCTGGCGGATGTGCTCGACCAGCTCACGGGTACTGTCCTCGCGCAGCAGGATATGCAGCTCCAGCTGGCGTTCTTCCTGTGGTGCGGAGGCAATGGAAAATGCCGACAGCTCGCCGTCCGGACGCTGCAGCAGCAGGTACTGCCCGGCGTGATAACGCAGGGGTTTGCCAGCCGGTGTGCGCAGCAGGAGGCGGCAGACATCACCGCCCATATCCTCGATGCCGATCAGCTGGCAGGCCAGGCTGCGCAGTGGCAGTTCATCGGGGGCCAGCACACCCTGCCACTCGACCTCACAGTCTTCCAGTGGCTCGGCAATACAGGTAAACAGCTCGCCTCGACTGCGTTCGATGCCATGCTGGGACACCCGGCCGCTGATCAGGTTGGCGGCACAGATATGGCAATTGCCGTTACGGCAGCTCTGTGGCGCGTCGAACCCCAGACGGCGTGCGGCGTCGATGATCCGCTCGCCGGGTAACAGCTCGATGACGTGCCCGGAAGGCTGCAGAGTAACTTTCATCAATCAATTCCCAGTTCGGCCCAGATGGCATCTACGCGTTGTTGTACTGCCGGGTCCTGGACGATGGCCGTGCCCCATTCGCGGCTGGTTTCACCTAGCCACTTGTTGGTCGCGTCCAGTCCCATCTTGCTGCCCAGCCCGGATATCGGAGAGGCGAAGTCGAGGTAATCGATCGGCGTATTGTCGATCATCACGGTATCGCGTTTGGGGTCCATGCGGGTGGTGATAGCCCAGATCACATCGTTCCAGTCGCGGGTATTGATGTCATCATCGACCACGATAACGAACTTGGTGTACATGAACTGGCGCAGGAAGCTCCACACGCCCAGCATTACGCGCTTGGCATGGCCCGGATACTGCTTCTTCATCGATACTACCGCCATGCGATAGGAACAGCCCTCCGGCGGCAGGTAGAAGTCGGTGATCTCGGGGAACTGCTTCTGCAGTATGGGTACAAAGACTTCGTTCAGTGCCACCCCCAGCACCGCCGGCTCGTCCGGCGGGCGGCCGGTGTAGGTGCTGTGATAGATGGGCTTTTCCCGCTGGGTGATGCGTTCGACGGTAAATACCGGGAAGCTGTCCACTTCGTTGTAATAGCCGGTATGGTCGCCGAAGGGACCTTCTTCGGCCATTTCGTTGGGGTGAATCACCCCTTCCAAGACGATCTCGGCGCCAGCCGGTACCTGCAGCTCGGAGCCGCGGCACTTGACCAGTTCGGTGCGCTGGCCGCGCAGCAGGCCGGCAAAGGCGTATTCGGAGAGGGTGTCGGGTACCGGGGTGACGGCACCGAGAATGGTCGCCGGGTCCGCGCCCAGCGCTACCGCTACCGGAAAGGGTTCGCCGGGATGCTTTTCGCACCATTCGCGGAAGTCCAGGGCGCCGCCCCGATGGCTCAGCCAGCGCATGATCACCTTGTTGCGGCCGATCACCTGCTGGCGATAGATGCCCAGATTCTGCCGGTCCTTGTTCGGACCTTTGGTGACGACCAGTCCCCAGGTAATCAGCGGACCGGCATCGCCGGGCCAGCAGGTCTGTACCGGAATCTGTGACAGGTCAACATCCTCACCTTCGATCACGGTGGCCTGACAGGGCGCATCACGCACGACCTTGGGTGCCATGGAAATGACTTTCTTTACCAGCGGCAGTTTTGACCAGGCGTCCTTCAGCCCCTTCGGCGGATCAGGCTCCTTGAGGTAAGCCAGCAGCTTGCCGATTTCCCGTAGTTCGCTGACGTCATTGGCGCCCATGCCCAGGGCTACCCGATCCGGAGTGCCGAACAGGTTGCCGAGTACCGGCATGTCAAAACCCGTGGGGTTCTCGAACAGCAGCGCCGGGCCGCCCTTGCGCAGGACGCGGTCGCACACTTCGGTCATTTCCAGTACGGGGGAGACGGGTGTCTGGATGCGCTTGAGTTCGCCGCGTCGTTCCAGGCCCTTGATGAAATCTCGAAGATCGGAGTATTGCATGGTGGCTTCAGGCCTCAAGCCAGGCTGCAAGCAGTCCGGGGAGCGCTCCAGCTGGGATGTCTGATCAGGGTGCGTTCATGCCGACAGCGGCCAGTCGAGTAGATGGAGCCTCAAGTGGCGGCGCTATAAGCGTTTGCAACTTGAGGCTCGTCGCTGGCAGTTCAGTTCTTGCTGCGCTTCATCGACTGGAAGAATTCATCGTTGGTCTTGGTGTCTTTCAGACGATCCAACAGGAATTCGATGGCGGCAATTTCGTCCATGGAGTGCAGGATCTTACGCAGAATCCACATGCGTTGCAGCTCATCTTCGCTGGTCAGCAGCTCTTCACGACGGGTACCGGAACGGTTGATGTTGATCGCGGGGAATACACGTTTCTCGGCAATCTTGCGATCCAGGTGGATCTCCATATTACCGGTGCCCTTGAATTCCTCGTAGATCACCTCGTCCATTTTCGAACCGGTATCAACCAGCGCGGTGGCGATGATGGTCAGGCTACCGCCTTCCTCGATGTTCCGCGCGGCACCGAAGAAGCGCTTGGGCTTTTCCAGGGCGTGGGCGTCAACACCACCGGTCAGAACCTTGCCGGAGCTGGGGATGACGGTGTTGTAGGCGCGAGCCAGACGGGTGATGGAGTCCAGCAGGATGACCACATCCTTCTTGTGCTCGACCAGGCGCTTGGCCTTTTCGATGACCATCTCGGCCACTTGCACGTGACGGCTTGGCGGCTCGTCGAAGGTGGAAGCGACCACTTCACCGCGTACGGTGCGCTGCATTTCGGTCACTTCTTCAGGGCGCTCATCAATCAACAATACGATCAGATGGCACTCAGGATTGTTGCGGGCAATATTTGCAGCCATGTTCTGCAGCATCAACGTCTTGCCGGCCTTGGGCGGCGCTACCAGCAGACCGCGTTGGCCCTTACCGATAGGGGCGCACAGGTCGATAATACGTGCAGTCAAATCTTCAGTGGAGCCATTGCCGGCTTCCATCACCAGACGCGCATCCGGGAACAGGGGAGTCAGGTTCTCGAAGAGGATCTTGTTCTTGGTATTTTCCGGGCGATCGAAGTTGATTGAATCAACTTTCAGTAGAGCAAAGTAGCGTTCGCCATCCTTGGGAGGACGAATCTTGCCGGAGATGGTGTCACCGGTGCGCAGGTTGAAACGACGGATCTGGCTGGGAGAGACGTAAATGTCGTCAGGGCCTGCCAGATAGGACGAGTCGGCGGAGCGCAGAAAACCGAAACCATCCTGCAGAATCTCGAGGACACCGTCGCCATGAATGTCTTCACCGCCTTTGGCGTGTTTTTTCAGAATGCCAAAAATGACATCCTGTTTGCGCGATCGGCCCATATTTTCGAGGCCCATCTGGTCGGCGATTTCCAGCAGTTCGGGTATGGGTTTTTGCTTGAGTTCAGTCAGATTCATAGGTTCGGTGATGTGAGATATCTATCGGCAGGATGGGGTTAGTAACAGCCGCCATGTGGAGTGGGGCGATGGGTTGGCAAGTGGGAAAGCCAATTGCCGCAGGGTGCGACAGGGAATTGGGAAGCAAATCTAACACCGCTACGCGGCGTCGTCTACAGCTATAGCCAATAAAATCTATCCCCAGCTAGCCGGGGATAGGGAATTACGTCAGATATTGCTATCGAGGAAAGCGGCCAGTTGGGATTTCGACAGGGCGCCTACCTTGGTGGCTTCTACATTGCCATCCTTGAACAGCATCAGTGTAGGGATGCCGCGTACGCCGTACTTTGGCGGAGTCTCGGTATTCTCATCGATGTTCAGCTTGCAGATTTTCAGCTTGCCTTCGTAGTCACGGGAAATATCATCCAGAACCGGGGCAATCATCTTGCAAGGGCCACACCATTCAGCCCAATAGTCGACCAGAACAGGGCCGTCGGCCTTCAGCACTTCAGTGTCGAAGCTGCCATCGGTCACGTGCACGATCAAATCACTCATGAGTATCTCCAGAAAAGGTTCGCAGGTTCGCAGGTGCGGATGGAACCGATGATAGCATCCCGTTGTGCAACTGTGAAACGCGCCAAGGGGAATTGTGTATCAGGAATAATTTGTCGCATGGGGCGGACACCCACCACCATACATGGGTAGAATTTCCTCACGCTGAATAGGGGAAACGCGCATGGCGCAGAAAGAACAGCTGGATTCGCCGCTGGTCGCGACCATAGATCTGGGTTCCAACAGCTTCCATATGGTGCTGGCCCGCGTTGATCATGGGGAGGTACGGTTACTCGAACGTCTGGGCGAAAAAGTGCAATTGGCCACCGGCCTGGATGAGCACAATGATCTCAGTGATGAGGCAATGCAACGCGGCCTGGATTGTTTGCGGCGCTTTGCCCAACTGATCAATGGTCTGCCTGCCGGTGCGGTGCGCATCGTGGCGACCAATACGCTGCGCGTGGCGCGCAACCGCGCGGTGTTCATCCGTCAGGTCAAGGATATCCTCGGTCATCGGGTGGATGTGATCTCGGGGCGCGAGGAAGCGCGGCTGATATACCTCGGGGTAGCCCATACCCTGGCGGACGACGCCGGTAAGCGCCTGGTAGTAGATATTGGCGGCGGCAGTACCGAGTTCATTGTCGGTGAGCGTTTCGAATCATTATTACGTGAAAGCCTGCCGATCGGCTGCGTGTCCTTCGCGCAACAGTTCTTTGCTGATGGCGTCATCAGCGAACGAGCCTACGCGCAGGCGTACACCGCCGCCCGGCTGGAATTGATGCCGATCGAGCAGGGCATCCAGCGTATGGGCTGGGCAGAGGCAGTGGGTGCCTCGGGTACCATCCGGGTGATCGGGCAATGCATTCGTGCGGCCGGTCTGAGCAACGGCGAGGTGACCCGTGAAGGGGTGCAATGGCTCAAGCGCAAGGTGTTGAAGGCCGGATCGGTAGATAAGCTGACCCTCACCGGGCTCAAGGCCGAACGGCGCAATATATTGCCGTCAGGATTGGCGATTCTTGAGGCGCTGTTTGACGCTCTGGACGTGCAGACCATGGTGTATTCCGAAGGCGCTCTGCGGGAGGGTGTGCTCTATGAGCTGCTTGGTCGGCACCAGCATGAAGATGTCCGTGAGCGGTCTGTCTCTGCGCTGGCTGAGCGCAGCCATGTGGATCAGGAGCAGGCGGCAAGGGTAGAGAGCAAGGCATTGAGCCTGCTGAGCAAGGTCGCGGGCCCATGGGATTTAGCAGACAGCAAGCAGGCTGATCTGTTGCGTTGGGCGGCGCGGCTGCATGAAGTGGGGTTGGATATCGCCCATAGCCAATATCACAAGCACGGTGCTTATCTGATCGAGCACGCGGATATGCCGGGCTTCTCCCGACAGGAGCAGCAATCGTTGGCGCTGATGGTGCGCGGGCATCGGCGTAACCTGCCGAATGACGAGCGGGTTGCCGAGTTGGGCGAAGATGGCCCGGCTCTGCGGCGGCTATGCATGTTGCTCCGCCTGGCTATCCTGTATCACCACATCCGCGGCTATCAGGACATGCCGGAGCTGGAAGCGGAGGCCGACAAGAAGAGTCTGACGCTATCCTTTCCGTCGGGCTGGTTGGAACAGAACCCGCTTACCCAGGCTGACTTCGCCCAGGAATCGCAATACTGGGCGAAGATCGGTTACAAGCTGACGGTATGTTGAGGCGAGCCCGCGAGCTTATCCAGTAGCGCGCTCTGCGCGCTACGTGGGTGCTGGTTGCCGCTTGGACTACAGCGTACGTAGCTGCCATCCGGTTGCAGCAGCCAGGCATGGGTATTGTCGGTCAGGTGCACCTGCAACTCCTGCTTGGCGCGGGTAATCAGCTTCTTGCCCTCCAGCGGGAAGCAGGTCTCGATCCGCTTGTCGAGGTTGCGCTCCATCAGGTCGGCACTGGACATCCACACCTGTTCCTCGCCTTCGCTGAGGAAATAGTACACCCGGCTGTGTTCGAGGAAGCGGCCGATTACCGAACGCACCGTGATGTTGTGCGATACGCCGGGAATACCCGGGCGCAGGCAGCACATGCCGCGGATGATCAGGTCAACTTTCACCCCCGCCTGGGAGGCCTTGTACAGCGCCTTGATCACCTTCACATCGGTCAATGAGTTGGCTTTGGCGATGATATGCGCCGGCTTGCCGGCCTGGGCGGCAAGGGTTTCCCGGTTGATCATTTCCAGAAGTTTGCGTTTCAGCGTGAAAGGCGCATGCAGCAGCTTCTTCATGCGCTGGGCCTTGCCCATGCCGATCAGCTGGTTGAACAGCTTGTGTACGTCTTCGGTAATGGCCAGATCCGAGGTCAGCAGGCTGTAGTCGGTGTACAGGCGGGCGTTACCGGCATGGTAGTTGCCCGTGCCCAGATGCACGTAGCGGCGCAGCTCCTTGTCCTCGCGGCGCAGGATCAGCATCATCTTGGCGTGTGTCTTGAAACCCACCACGCCATAGATCACCACCGCGCCGGCCTGTTGCAGTTTGCCGGCCAGTTGCAGGTTGGACTCTTCATCGAAGCGTGCGCGCAGCTCGATGACCACAGTGACTTCCTTGCCGTTACGCGCCGCATCCACCAGCGAGTTGACGATTTCGGAGTTGGCGCCGGTACGGTAGAGCGTCTGCTTGATCGCCAGCACGTTCGGATCCTGGGCGGCCTGGCGCAGCATGTCCACTACCGGGCTGAAAGACTCGTAGGGGTGCAGCAGCAGGATGTCCTGCTTGCGAATCGCCGGGAACAGGTGGTCGGGATTGGTCAGCATTTTCGGAATGCCGGGGATAAAAGGCGGGAACTGCAGCTCCGGATGATTCTCCAGCCCGGTAATCGAGAACAGTCGGGTCAGGTTGACCGGGCCGTTGACCTCATAGAGTTCGGACTCGCTGAGGCTGAACTGCTTGAGCAGGAAGTCAGACAGCTGCTTGGGACAGTTGTCGGCCACTTCCAGGCGTACCGCGTCACCGTAACGCCGGGACAGCAGTTCGCCGCGCAGGGCCCGCGCCAGATCGTCGACCTCATCGGGATCCACGTTCAGGTCCGCATTACGGGTCAGGCGGAACTGGTAGCAGCCGCGCACCTGCATGCCGGGGAACAGATCATCGGCATGAGCGTGGATCATCGATGAGAGGAATACGAAGTTGTCCCCGCCATCGCACAGCTCATCAGGCACCCGGATCAGCCGGGGCAGCGAGCGGGGTGCCGGGATGATAGCCAGACCACTGTCACGACCGAAGGCATCGATACCTTCCAGCTCGACGATGAAGTTCAGGCTCTTGTTCACCAGCAGGGGAAACGGATGGGTCGGATCCAGTCCGATCGGGCTGATGATAGGGGCGATCTCGGCACGGAAAAAGCGCCGTACCCATAGCGTCTGCTTGTAGGTCCACTGACGCCGGCGAATAAAACGGATCTTCTGCCGGGCCAGCTCCGGCAGCAGGATGTCGTTCAGAATGGCGTACTGGCGTTGCACCTGTTCATGGGCAATTTCGCTGATCTTGCTCAGTACCTGGTGCGGTTGCAGGCCATCCTGGCCGGTCAGTTCCCGGGCAAAGGTGATCTGCTGTTTCAGCCCGGCAACGCGAATTTCAAAGAATTCGTCCAGGTTGCTGGAGAAGATCAACAGGAACTTGAGTCGCTCCAGTATCGGATAGGACTCATCCAGCGCCTGCTCCAGCACGCGGATATTGAACTGCAGCTGCGACAGCTCCCGGTGAATATACAGCTCGGGAGCGTCCAGCGAGGGAGCAGGTGGCTCCACCGTAGCCGTGACGGCAGGCTCTGCCAGGCGTAACACGGGGAGAGCAGGCTGTACTGTTGGGGTGTCCTGCGCCTGCACATCAGACTGGCTGGTGGTGTCCTGCATTTTTTCCTCGGGAGATTATCCGCGTCCGCGCAATTGGCGGGCTGCATGTTTTGCATAATAGGTAAGGATGGCGTCGGCACCGGCGCGCTTGATCACGACCAGCGATTCCATGATCACGGCTTCGCTCAGCCAGCCATTGGCAATTGCCGCCTGGTGCATGGCGTACTCACCGCTGACCTGATAAACGAAGGTAGGTACCTTGTGAGTATCCTTGACCCGATGAACGATATCCAGATATGGCATACCCGGTTTCACCATGACCATGTCAGCCCCTTCGGATAGATCCATGGCGACTTCATGCAAGGCTTCATCGCTATTGGCTGGATCCATCTGATAGGTAGCCTTGTCGGCCTTGCCGAGGTTGGCGGCAGAACCCACCGCATCACGGAAGGGGCCATAATAGGCGCTGGCGTATTTTGCTGAATAGGCGAGGATCCGAGTGTTGATATAACCGGCGTCCTCCAGTGCTTCGCGGATCGCCAGAATGCGACCGTCCATCATGTCCGAGGGCGCGACGATATCCGCACCGGCTTCTGCATGGGACAAGGCCTGCTTGACCAGTGTCTCGACGGTAATATCGTTCAGCACGTAGCCCTGCTCATCAATAATACCATCCTGACCATGGGTGGTGAATGGATCCAGCGCTACGTCGGTGATCACGCCCAGTTCAGGGAAACGCTGCTTCAGCGCACGGGTCGCGCGCTGAGCAAGACCTTCCGGGTTCCATGCTTCGGCGGCGTCCAGCGACTTGGCGGTAACCGGCGTCACCGGGAACAGCGCCACAGCCGGGATGCCCAGCTCGACCAGTTCGGCGGCTTCTTCCAGCAACAGATCAATTGACAGTCGCTCGATACCGGGCATGGATGCAACCGGCTCGCGCTGTTGGCTGCCTTCAAGTACGAATACGGGGTAGATCAGGTCATCGGTGCTCAGCCGGCTTTCACGCATCAGTCGACGGGAAAAATCGTCCTTGCGCGAACGACGCATGCGGGAAAGGGGAAATGGGCGTTGAGCTGGCTGAAAAGTCACTGTGGCTCCCTGGGTGCTGACACACCGGTCTGAATGGCGAAATGGAAGACCGGTTCACCGGCAGGGCGGGCGGAGGAATATCATTCGCTGCGACCAGACCGGTGAGGGCTCAGGTCTTCCTTATACGTCGAGATTATGACGGAATTGAGACAGTAAACGTAGGGCCACGTTGTCGCGTAGTTCAGTGCTGGGTTCAATACAGATTTCCACGCGATTGCGGCCCAGCGCCTTGGCGCGATACAAGGCAGAATCGGCCGCAGCGACCAGCGCGGTGTAATCGTGGCCGTACAGACCGGTTCCCGCGACACCCAGGCTGACACTGAGCATGACCGCTTGATCGGAAATCGCCTCGGTGTGGCCATGCACGGCAAGGCGGATGCGTTCGGTAACGTCCAGGGCATCACCGGCATCCAGGCCCGGTAGCAGCAGCACGAATTCCTCGCCACCGAAGCGCCCGAGCAGGTCATTGCTGCGCATATGTTGGCGGATACGACTGACCAGATGGCAAAGCACCGCATCACCGGTCTGATGACCGAACTCGTCATTGATGCGTTTGAAATGATCCGCATCGACCATGACCAGGGTCGCCGGTTCGCCCTGTTGCAGGGTGGCATCCAGCAGCGCCTGAGCGCGGTCATGCATGCTGCGACGGTTCAGCGTGCCGGTGAGAGCGTCATGCTCGGACAGTTGCTGAAGTGCAATCATGGTGCGGTAGTGGGTCATCAGAATGAAGCCACCGGCCATACCGATCTGCGCCACCATGACGCCGAGCAAGGTGGCATGTTGCAACGCCTGGCCATGCTCGGATTGATTGGCATCCAGCAGCCCATCTTCGGCGCCCAGGCCGGCGCGCAATAATAGGCCTATGCCGCTGAGCAGCATGATGCTTCCAGTAAACCAATAGGCGCGGCGCAAAGGCGCCTTGGCGGGCACCAGCAGTTCACGGGCAGACAGCAGTGCCAGAATGCCGAGGCAGATGCCGACGGTAGCCTGGCGCCCGCTGGCGCTGTCATGAATGTAATGGAAGTAGGCGAGCAGCAACATGACCAGCAGCGCCGCCATGATGGGCCCGGCCTGCGGCTGGCTGGCGCCCTTGAAGGCGCGCACACCGAGCCATATCCCGCTCAAGCCGAGCGCCATGAGGCCAGCCGCCAGGATTTGCGAGATACTGTGGTGCAGTAATCCCTGGCTGATGTTCAATACCAGCCCCATGGTCAGCGCAAGGTTGCCCAGCGCCCAATGGCGCAGGCCCTTCTCGCTACCTGAATGCCAGGCTGCCATGATGAGTACCAGGGTCATACCCAGGGTAACCAGCACCAGCGCAATGGCCAGGGAAAGTGTGTTCAACTCGGTATGCATGGTGCGGAATTCATCCTTGTCCGACTCCATAAGAAGGCGCAAAGTCCGGACGTGTTCCTGCGTGACCGGTAAGACTAAAGCGCCCATGCATCAGATTAAAGCCTCACCTTTGCAGGATGTGCGGAGGTTGGCAGAAGATGGGTGGCCTTGGGCCATTATAGGCTCAGGCAGAGACTGTTTCGCAATTGATAAAGAGGTTGGTAATGCCGATATGGCGTCGGAGCCTGATAGGGGCGCTGGGTATAATCTGGGTTCTGGGCCTTGGCTGGGCCTGGTGGTGGCTGGATGGTCGGCATGAGCGCAATTTCCAGCGACCGGCTTATTTCGATGGCGGTGACGTGGCCGGCCCCTTTGCTGTTGGTCAGGTCCAGGTGGTGCATGTCTGGCAGGACAACTGCCCCTGTAACGCGGGCCACGAAGCCTATATCAGCGAGATGACGGGGCGTTTCAGCGATCAAGGCGTGCGTTTTGCGCGTGCCGGCAGCCTGCCGGGTGGGCGTGGCGATATCCACGGCGATCTACCGCACTGGCTATTGCCTGCGGACTGGGCTGACTGGCCCGGTGGGCCGTCTGTCGCCATCTGGGATGCCAGCGGTCAACTGGCTTATGTCGGACCCTATAGCGATGGCGCCAGTTGTAATCAGGACAGCAGTTTTATCGAGCCCGTGCTGCGGGCGTTGTTGCAGGGACGTACCGTGAATGCGGCCCGTTACGATACGCTGAGCTGTTTATGCGAACTGGAAGAGCAGGCGTTTGAGCGCTGACTGAACTGCATGAGTTACTGGCCCAGGCCCTGCGCCAACAAGCGATCCAGCGCATTGGCAAAGGATTGCTTGTCCTTGTCACTGTAAGGTGCCGGGCCGCCCCGTCCGGCCAATCCAGCGCCGCGCAGCTCATCCATCAGATTGCGTACGGCCAATCGCTCACCGATGCTGCCCTTGTCATAGACCTCGCCACGGGGGTTGATGGCGGTAATGTTGCGTGTGACCAGACCATCAGCCAATGGAATGTCTGCCGTCACGACCAGGTCGCCTGGCTGTGCATGTTCGATGATGTACAGGTCGGCCACATCGGCACCGCCGGGTACCACTACCTGACGCACGCCGGGGGCCGGGGGCAAGCCAAGGGAGGAGTTGGCTACCAGTATCAATTGCAGTTCCCGGCGTCGGGCAGCACGCAACATGATCTCGCGTACCGGTCGCGGGCAGGCGTCGGCATCAATCCACAGGGTCATGACAGCTCCGATAGTTCGGCTTGCAGCTGCTCAAGTGCTTCGTGGGCTTCGAGCCACTGCATTTCCAGCTCGTCTATACGCTGGCGACACTCTGCCTGGCGGGCCAGCTGGGTTTTCAACTGATCGCGTCGGCTATCGGTGTACAGGTCATTATCGGCCAGCGCATGCTCGATGCTGGTCATATCCTGTTGCGCCTTATCGAGTTGCTGCTCCAGCTTGTCGGCGGTCTTCTTCAGGGGCGCCAGACGCTGACGTTGCTCGGCGGCGAGGCGGCGCTGGGCTTTGGCATCGACCTTCAGTGTCGCGGGCGACTCCTGATTGTTGGCTGCGCTGGCTTGTTGCTGGCGGAATTGCGCCAGCCATCGGGTATAGCTATCCAGGTCGTCCTGATAGACCTGCAGCTTGCCATCCGCCACCAGCCAGAGTTCATCGGTGGTATCGCGGATCAAGGCGCGATCGTGGGACACCAACAGCATGGCACCGTCGAACGCCTGCAGCGCTAACGTCAGCGCGTGGCGCATTTCCATGTCGAGATGGTTGGTCGGCTCGTCAAGCAACAACAGATTCGGCTTCTGCCAGGCAATCAGGGCCAGTGCCAGACGGGCCTTCTCGCCGCCGGAAAAATGTAATACGGGTTCTTCGGCGCGACTGCCGTGGAAGTCAAAGCCACCCAGAAAGTTGCGCAGTTCCTGCTCCCGACACTGGGGTGCCAGGCGTGCCAGATGCAGCAGAGGGCTGGCCTGGGGATCCAGACTGTCGAGTTGATGCTGGGCAAAATAGCCTATCGCCAGATGCTCACCGGTTGTCAGTTCGCCGGCAATCAGCGGCAGGGTGCCAGCCAGTGTCTTGATCAGCGTGGATTTACCCGCCCCGTTGGGGCCGAGAACGCCGATGCGTGCACCGGGCGCCAGCTGCAATTTGATATTCTGCAGAATCGGTGAGCCGTTATAGCCTAGTACGCCTTCACGCAGATCCAATAATGGATCGGACTGGTTGTCGGCCTCGCGAAAGCTGAAGTTGAACGGCGAGTCGATGTGCGCCGGGCTGAGCAACTCCATTCGCTCCAGTGCCTTGAGGCGGCTCTGTGCCTGGCGCGCCTTGGTTGCCTGGGCGCGGAACCGGGCAATGTACTTCTGCATGTGTTCGCGCTGCGCCTGTTGTTTCTCGAACGCCGCCTGTTGCTGACCAAGGCGTTCGGCACGGGTGCGCTCGAACTGGCTGTAGCCGCCGCGGTAGAGGGTCAGCTTCTGTGATTCCACATGCACAATCTGTTCGACCACCGCATCCAGAAAATCCCGGTCATGGGAGATCAACAGCAGTGTGCCGGGATAATTCTTCAGCCACTCCTCAAGCCACAGGATGGCGTCCAGATCCAGGTGGTTGGTGGGCTCGTCGAGCAACAGCAGATCGGACGGGCACATCAGCGTCTGGGCCAGATTCAGGCGCATACGCCAGCCGCCGGAGAAATCGCCTACCCGAGCTTCGCACTGCTCGGGAGTAAAGCCCAACCCGGCCAATAGGGTGCGAGCTCGGCTATCGGCACTGAAACCACCGTGGGCTTCCAATTCGGCATACAGACCGCCAAGCTGGCTGGCATCTTCCTGCTGTTCGGCGGTGGCGAGTGCTTGCTGAATTTGCCGCAGCCGCTGATCACCATCGAGTACATAATCGACGGCGATGCGTTGCAGGTCATCAATTTCCTGACGCATATGAGCAATGCGCCAATCAGCGGGTAGCGAGCAGTCGCCAGCGTCAGCACTCAGCTCGCCGCGCAACAGGGCAAACAGGCTGGATTTGCCGGCGCCATTGGTGCCGAGCAAGCCAACTTTCTGACCGGCATGCAGGGTCAGGTTGGCATTGTCCAGCAGGCGAAGGGGGCCGCGTTGCAGGGTCAGGGATTCAATCTTTATCATGGCGCGGAGTATATCAGCGTCGAGGGGTGATGCGATGCCAGGTCTGGCCGATTATGCTGGCTGGCTGTATGCCCGGCCGGGGATGCAGACACTGTTATTGGCGCTGCAGGATGAGGCCGGTCAGGACGTGCTGTTATTGCTGACCGCGTGCTGGTTGGGGCAGCGTCGGGTCGTGGCGGATGAGCGGCTGTGGCTGTCATTACAGGAAAGCCAGACGCGCTGGCGTGCGCGGGTCATTCTACCCTTGCGGCAGGTGCGCAGGGCACTGGCGGATAACGCTGCTGCCCATGCCCTGTATGAGCAGGTCAAGGCCTGCGAGCTGGCAGCGGAGTGGCATCAATTGGCGGTGTTGGAACAGCTGTGTCAATCGGCGGCAACCGCCGATGGCTCATCGCAAGACTATACACTGGCGCATTTGCAGCTCAGCGGCGCGGACACCCGGGATGCGCGGATTCAGCAGTTGGCTATGGCTGCGCTGCAGACGCAGCCATAGCGCTTACGCCTTGCCGCTCGAACTATCCGTAGTGGAAGGCGCTGATGCTGCAGGTTTCCTGCTGCGTGAGCGGCGCTTGCCGGGTGAGCCGGTTGCCGCGCTTGGGTTGTTGCGCTTGTCTATGGCCTGAGTGGCCTGCAGATCAATACGCTCCAGACCTTTGGCGAGCCGCAGGGTCTGGCGTACATCGCTTTGCAACTGCCGGATATACTCTTCAGCCTCATGACGAGCCTGCTTCAACAGCGTCATGCGGGTGGTCAGCTCCTCAACCTTGCCCTGCAGCTTCTCCGGTGACTTGCCGCTGCTCTCAAGATTGGCTGGTGTCAGCTTTTCCTGAATCTGTTCGAGCTTCTCCGCCAGCTTATGCTGTTCGCGGTCGAGCTTGTCCAGAGCCTTCTGTGCATCCTCTTGCGCCTGGTCGCAGGCCTGCATCAGATGCTCATTGAGGGTGCGCGTCAGAACCTGCAGTAGATGCAGCGGGGTCTGTACGGGGGGCGATGATTGCTTCCGGGTTTTGCCTGTCACGGATTACTCCACGGTTTCGGTAATACTTTGGGTGTTGCGGTTGGCGGTATGTAGTACTTCGATCAGGCAGTCTTCCAGCTCAAAGCGCTCATCCATCAGTCCGCCCATTTTCACCAGACGTGACTGCATGACCTCTTCCTTGAGAGGGCGCTTGGTCTGTGCACCGTAGTAATCATTGAAGATGACCGCGAACTGGGTGATGGTCTCGATACGCGGCATGACTCTGGACATCAATTCCAGCGCGCGCTCATCACCCGCTTCTTCTGCTTCGCGTACCAACTGCTCGTAGATGGAAAAATGCCCTGCTGATACGTAATCAAGCAGGGCACTGCAGAAAACATTCAGCTGCTGGCGGATGCTGTTGTCCTGCGCCTTGCGATCCCGCAGCGCGATATAATGTTCCACGAGTTCCTTTCGATCAGCCAGCCAGCGATCTACGAGTCTATCGACTCCGCCCCAGCGTTCCTGGGCTGTTTGGCACCTTTCCAGCATGATCCACCTCGCTTTGCCTTGTGAGCCGGGATTGGGAATGCTGTTCCCGTGGGAGAAACAGAATAGGCCAGTCCGTACCGTGGTATCAAGAGCGTTGGTGGTGGTCGCTCAGTCCTCGCTGCGAACCAGCTGAATCAGCCCGAACACGGCAAAGCCAATGAAGGCCAATAAAGTGCATTCAGCGATGCTCAGTCCCAGGAAAGTCCAGGTCACCTTGGCACAGTCAGCGGTGCCGCTGAACAGCAGAGTGAGCATTTCCAGTACGGGCAGCACATCGATCATGTAATCAAGGCTGGGCAGGCAGGAAGGCAACTGATCGGATGGCTGATGCTGCAACCAGACCTGGCGTCCGGCAGTGGCTGCACCGAACAGGGCGAGCAGCGTTGTAGCTACAGCATAGAGGCGCGCTGTGATGCTGCGCTTGCGGCCGGCGCGGGGCTGGGGGTTATGCAGTACTGCAGCCAGGCAGGCCAGGCCGAGTAGCAGAAAGGCGAAGCGCTGCATCATGCACAGTGGGCAGGGCAGCAAACCCATGACATATTCCATGTAATACGCTGTTGCCAACAACAGCACGCAGACAATAAAGGCAATCAGGTAAAGCGGGCGTGAGGCGGGCAGGGCCATGCGTACATCCATAGGTTCGGGAAGCGACCAGATACATTAGATGATCAAAAGGGACGCTGACAAGCGTTGAAACTGCCGCCGAACCGGGGCTCGGCGGCGATCCGTATCAGGCGTTGGCCTGTTCGGCTTCTGCCAGACGGCGTTGTTCGGATTGAGCGAACAGAGCGTCGAAATTGACCGGAGCCAGCATCAGTGGAGGGAAGCTGCCACGCAGTACGAGGTTATCGATGGCTTCGCGCGCGTAGGGGAAAAGGATGTTCGGGCAGAAAGCACCGAGTGTGTGGCGCATGGACGCCTCATCCAGACCGCCGATAGCGAAAATACCGGCCTGCTGTACTTCAGCGATAAAGGTAACTTCATCTTCGCCATTGGTAACCGTCGCGGACAGGCTCAATACGACTTCGTAGATGTCGTCCTGCAGCTGGGTGTGGCGGGTGTTGAGATCCAGGTTGACCTGCGGATTCCACTGGCTCTGAAATACGGCCGGTGCCTTGGGCGATTCGAAGGACAGATCCTTCACATAAATACGCTGCAGGGCGAATTGTACCTGCGGCTGGTTTGCGCCGTTGGCGGTTGCGTTGTTCTGTTGCTCGTCAGCCATGTTCAGTCCTTGTTGGTTCCAGTTGTAATGGGAATTCCGGAGCCGGTAGCTGCTCAGCCATTCCCTTTCTATCGAGGCAGTCAGCCTGCCAGCATTGTATCCAGTTTGCCGGAGCGTTCCAGCGCGATCAAATCATCGCAGCCGCCAATATGGATATTCTTGATCCAGATTTGCGGTACCGAAGTACGGCCAGCCAGACGGGACATCTCTGCACGTACGTTGGGTTTGCCGTCCACGTTGATTTCATTGAACGCGACGCCCTTACTACTGAGCAATTGCTTGGCACGAATGCAGAACGGGCAGTAATTGCTGCTGTAGATGGTGATATCTGTCATGTCATTTAACCAGGGGCAGATTGTCTGCGCGCCAACCTCCTACTCCATGGGCCAGCCGGTTCACCTGCTGGAAGCCAGCAGATTTCAGCTGTTTGGACGCGGTACCGGCATGTTGGCCGTTGGCGCAGGCCAGAATAATGGGTTTGTCCTTGTACTTATCCAGTTCGACCATGCGTGTGGTGAAACTGTCCAGAGGAATATTGATCGAATCGACAATGTGGCCAGCGGCATAGTCCTTCTTTGGTCGCACATCGACCAGCAGGGCGTTCTCGCGGTTGATCAGTGTGGTGGCTTGCTGGGAAGTAAGCGCCTTGCCAGCCTTGCGACCCTCGGTGAAGATCAGCAGCGCAAGTACAACCAGAAAGGCGCTGGTCAGCCAATAATGATTGCCTATGAACTCGATAAGGTGCTGTAGAAACTGCATAGAAGTATGATTCCGATACGGTTGAAGCCCGCCAGTATACACAGCCCTCAGCGGAGGCAGAACTACTGCCGGGCATGACACGTCGATGCAGGGCAAGTAAACTTGCCGCATCACGACTGCCGGGCACGGCAGCGTATTCCCTTACCTCTATTACACAGCGAGTTAATCGGATGACAGTAGCTCCCAAACCCGTGGTATTGATGATTCTGGATGGCTTCGGACACAGCGAGTCGCCGGATTCCAATGCCATCATGGCCGCCAACACCCCTGTGTGGGATCGCCTGTGGGCTAATGCGCCGCGCACGCTGGTTTCCGGCTCGGGCATGGATGTCGGGTTGCCGGAGGGGCAGATGGGTAACTCCGAGGTAGGCCACATGAACCTGGGCGCCGGGCGAGTGGTATACCAGGACTTTACCCGGGTAACCAAGGCCATTGCTGATGGTGAGTTTTTCAGCAATCCGACGATCTGTGCCGCCGTAGACAAGGCGACCAGCGCTGGTCGGGCGGTGCATATCATGGGTCTGGTTTCGCCAGGCGGTGTGCATAGTCACGAAGAGCAGATCGCTGCCATGGTCGAGCTGGCCGCGCGCCGTGGTGCTGAACAGATTCATGTGCACGCTTTCCTGGATGGGCGTGACACGCCACCAAGAAGCGCAGCGCCATCGCTGGCGCTACTGGAAGCCACCTACCAGCGCCTTGGCAAGGGCCGCACCGCTACGCTGATTGGCCGCTACTTCGCTATGGATCGGGATAACCGCTGGGATCGCGTAGCGGCGGCGTATAACCTGATTACAGAGGGGCAGGGCGAATTCCAGGCGGCTACCGCCGCGGCCGGGCTGGAAGCAGCCTACGCCCGTAACGAAAGCGATGAGTTCGTCAAGGCAACCGTGATTGGCGAGCCGGTGCGTGTTGAAGATGGCGACGCAGTCGTCTTCATGAACTTCCGCGCTGACCGTGCCCGTGAATTGAGCCGCGCTTTCGTCGAACCGACCTTCAGCGGCTTTGTGCGCCAGCGCGAGCTGAGCATGGCCGGTTACGTGATGCTCACCCAATATGCAGCGGACATTCCAGCGCCCTGCGCTTTCCCGCCCTCCTCACTGGACAACGTACTGGGTGAATACCTGGCCAATCAGGGCAAGACCCAGTTGCGGATTGCGGAAACCGAGAAGTACGCGCACGTCACCTTCTTCTTCTCCGGCGGTCGCGAGGAGCCTTTTGCGGGTGAGGAGCGCATTCTTATCCCATCCCCGCAGGTGGCGACCTATGATCTGCAGCCGGAGATGAGCGCGCCGGAAGTGACCGATCGCATCGTCGAAGCCATTGAGCAGCAGCGCTACGACGTCATCATCGTCAACTACGCCAACGGCGACATGGTCGGCCATACCGGTGTATTCGAGGCGGCAGTGAAAGCGGTGGAGTGTCTGGATCAGTGTATCGCTCGCATCGAGACGGCGCTGAACAAGGTTGGTGGTGAAGTGCTGATTACCGCTGATCACGGTAACGTTGAGCAGATGGCCGACGTCAGTACCGGCCAGGCGCACACCGCGCATACCTGCGAGCCGGTACCCTTCGTCTATGTTGGCCCGCGCAAGGTCAGCATGCGGGACGGTGGTATCCTCTCGGATGTCGCCCCCACGGTGTTAACCCTGCTTGGGTTGCCGCAACCGACAGAAATGACCGGTCGCTCCATTCTCACATTGCATGACTGAGCCGACACTGTGATTGGCCGGCTGGGCAATGCCAGACCACGCGTCGCCGCCATCGGGATAGCGGCATTGCTGGTGGTATCGCTCGGCCTGCATTCCTTGCCTGCGCTGGCCGAGCCGGATGCCGAAGCGGCCCGCGCAGAGTTGAAGCAGACCGAGGCCGAGATTGCCAAGCTGAAAAGAATGCTTGGCAGCCTGCAGCAGGAAATGTCCGGTCTGGAAAAGCAACTCAAATCCAGCGAAAGCGAGATCGCCCGGCTGGGCCGGGAAACGTCGGATATCGAGACACAGATCAGTGAAGGGGAAGCACGCCTGGCTGATCTGCAGGAACAGGCCCGAGGGCTGCAACAGGCGCTTGAGGCACAGCAGGAGCAGATTGCCCGTCAGGTGCGCGCTGCTCACCGAGCGGGTCGTCAGGATTATCTGAAGATGATGCTGAATCAGGATGATCCGGCGCGAATGGCGCGCATGCTGCGCTACTACGGTGACTTCAATCGGGCGCGAGCGGAAGAAATCACTCGCTTCACCCAGACCATTGCCCGTATCCGCGAAGCCAGCCTGCAGATTGCCGAGCAGCAGACTGCGCTGCAAAGCAACCGTGAAGCCCTGGCTCAGCGCCGTAGCGCGTTGGAAGCCGAGCGGGACAAGCGGGGCAGCATTCTTGCCGGTCTGCGTGATCGCAGCCGCGATCAACAGCAGGAAGTCAGCCGTCGGGAGGCCGAGCGCGCCGAGCTGGCGGCGTTGATCAAGAAACTGGATGAAGCCATCACCAGCATCCCCACACCCGCAGGCAGCCTGCCGTTTGCTCAGGCGCGGGGCAAGCTGCCCTTACCCGTACAAGGTCAGATCCGGGCGCGTTTTGGCAGCCAGCGTGGTGCTGATGCCCGCCTGAAATGGGATGGCCTGTTGATTGGTGCCGCCGAAGGTACGCCTGTACATGCCGTACATGGTGGGCGCGTGGTGTTTGCCGATTGGCTGCGCGGCTCCGGGCTACTGTTGATTCTCGATCATGGCAACGGTTATCTCAGTTTGTATGGCCATAATCAGACCCTGCTGCGGGAAGTGGGCAGCTGGGTGCAGCCTGGTGATGCCATTGCCACCGTGGGCAACAGTGGAGGCCTGGGCGAACCAGCGCTATATTTTTCCATTCGCCACCGTGGCCAACCGCTTGATCCCGCAGTCTGGTGTATGCTGCGAGGCTGAGAAGAGCTTTGAAACAAGCGGCACCCTCGTTCATGCTTTCATGGCCGAGGGGCAGCGCGAGCCCAGGAGGCTTTCGATGCTGATTCAGCGCTGCGGTGGATCTGCCGATACATTTCAGGATGATGTTCTGACGGGGAGAGTGTTTGATGACCGCTGTGCGTAAATTGACCGTTGCTGGCCTGGTTCTGCTGCTCGGTATTCTTCCCGTCCAGGCGCAGGAAAGCCCGCCTGCTGCACCGCTGCCGCTCAATGAGTTGCGCACCTTCACCGAGGTGTTGGAGCGCATACGTACCTCCTATGTCGAGCCTGTGGACGATGCCACGCTGCTGGAAAATGCCATCCGCGGCATGCTCGAAGGGTTGGATCCACACTCGGCCTACCTTGAACCTGAAGCCTTCCAGGGCCTGCAGGACACCACTACCGGCCAGTTTGGCGGGCTGGGGCTGGAAGTGGGCCAGGAAGACGGCTTCATCAAGGTCATCTCACCGATTGACGATACGCCTGCCTCTCGTGCTGGTATCGAGCCTGGCGACCTGATCGTCAAGATCGACGATCACCCGGTCAAGGGAATGAGCCTGATGGATGCGGTGGATAGAATGCGTGGCCCGGCGGGCTCAACCATCACCCTGACGCTGGTGCGCGGCGCTGGTCGGCCATTCGACGTGCAGTTGGAACGGGCGGTGATCAAGGTCAAGAGCGTACGCACTGAGACGCTGGAGCCCGGCTATGCCTACCTGCGCATCACGCAATTCCAGAACAATACCGGCGACGAAGTGCGTCGCAGTCTGGCCAGTCTGACCTCCCGGGGCGAGCTCAAGGGGTTGGTCATGGATCTGCGGAACAACCCGGGCGGCGTGCTGCAATCCGCCGTGGAAGTGGCCGATGCCTTCATTGCCGAAGGGCTGATTGTCTACACCAAAGGGCGGCTGGCCAACACCGAGCTGCGCTTCAACGCCACAGCGGGCAACCCCGGAGGCGATATACCGCTGGTGGTATTGATCAACGGTGGCTCAGCTTCAGCCTCGGAGATTGTTGCTGGCGCCCTTCAGGATCTGGGGCGGGCAGTGATCATGGGTACTGACAGTTTCGGCAAGGGTTCAGTACAGACCGTACTGCCGCTGAACAACGACCGCGCCCTGAAGCTGACCACGGCGCTGTACTACACTCCCAACGGCCGTTCAATTCAGGCCCAGGGGATCGTCCCGGACATTCGCGTGGAGCGGGCGCAATTGACGCGGAGCGCTGACGAAACCGGCTACCGCGAAGCCGATCTGCTCGGGCATTTGCATAATGGCTCGGGGGAAGATCGTCCCACCATGCGCGCTCCGGCCACCGGCGGGGCGGCCGAGCGGGACGCCGACTATCAGTTGAATCAGGCCTTGAACCTGCTCAAGGGACTGAATATCGCGCGTCCGCGATGAGTTTGACCCGCTGGTTCGCGCTGGCCTGGCTGTTGGGGTTGCTGGCAGCCTGCGGTGAATCAGAGCAGCCACCGGCGAAGCCGACGCAGCAAGTGGTTGAAACGCCCGGCGAGATGGAGCAGCGCCGGGCGGACGCTGCCTACCGTGAGCAGTTGCGCGCAGGCTGGCTGGAGCTGGAAAACGCTGACCGCCAGTCTGCTGTGCCGCCGCCGGAGCCGGTAATAGAGGCGCCGCCCGCAGCGGTGGTGGAAACCTCATCTCCCGCAAGCACTATCCCTGCCATCGCTATTCTCATTGATGATGTCGGCCACAATCTGAGGCAGGGACGGCGGCTACTGGCGCTGCCGGTAGCGCTGGCTATTCTTCCGCATACTCAGGCAGCCCAGCAGTTGGCCGCAGAAGCGGCTACCCTGGGGCGCACTGTCATCCTGCATCAGCCAATGGAAAACAGCGCTGGGCTGTCTATTGGCCCCGGCGGCTTATACAGCCGAATGGACGCTATCGAGTTGCGCCAGGTTCTGCAGCACAACCTCAACAGCTTCACACCCATCCGCGGTATCAATAACCATATGGGCAGCCGTCTGACCGGTGAGCGAGACGCCATGGATGAGGTGATGCAGGTATTGAAGGAGCGCGGATTGTTCTTTATCGACAGCCGCACTACCCACCACACGCAGGCGGCCTTTGCTGCTGAAGCGGCTGGCGTCCGGCATCTATCGCGGGATGTGTTTCTGGATAATGAGCGTGACGCCGCGGCGATTGCGGCGGCATTCAGCCAAGCATTGAGCGTGGCCCGTAAACAGGGCAGTGCGCTGATTATCGGTCATCCCTATCCGCAGACAATCGCCTTCCTCGAACAGCGCCTGGCTGAGGATCTGCTGGTCAGTGAAGGGGTGGAGATGGTCAGTGTGGATGAGTTGCTGGAGCGCAAATACCGGCGGTGAGTCTTGGGATACGTGGGCCCGGTTTCAAGCGCTATAGCGACTATCCACCGGGCAGCACAGGTATTACAGGCGTACTTCGATACCGCGCTCGGCCATATAGGCCTTGGCTTCAGCGATGCTGTATTCACCGAAGTGGAAGATGCTGGCTGCGAGCACGGCATCGGCGCCGCCGAGCAGCACGCCATCGGCCAGGTGTTGCAGGTTGCCCACGCCGCCTGAGGCGATCACCGGTACGCCTACCGCATCGCTGATGGCACGGGTCACGCCCAGATCGTATCCGCTCTTGACGCCGTCCTGATCCATGCTGGTCAGCAGGATCTCACCGGCACCGAGCGCTTCCATTTTCTTCGCCCATTCCACCGCATCCAACCCGGTAGGTTTACGCCCACCGTGGGTGAATATTTCCCAGCGGCCAGGCTCGTTGGGGCCAGAAACACGCTTGGCATCAATGGCCACCACGATGCATTGGGAGCCAAAGCGGTCAGCTGCTTCGCCAACAAATTCTGGAGTAAATACTGCTGCCGAGTTGATCGACACCTTGTCGGCCCCGGCATTCAGCAGATTGCGGATATCCTGCACCGTGCGCACGCCGCCGCCTACGGTCAGCGGAATGAAGACCTCGCTGGCCATACGCTCAACAGTATGCAGAGTGGTGTCGCGCCCTTCATGGGTGGCGGTGATGTCGAGGAAGGTGATCTCATCGGCACCCTGCTCGTTGTAGCGGCGGGCGATTTCCACCGGGTCGCCGGCGTCACGAATGTTCTCGAACTTTACGCCCTTGACCACGCGGCCATTTTCCACGTCGAGGCAGGGGATGATGCGTTTGGCCAGCGCCATGTCAGGTCTCCGATGCTTGTCTAGTTTGCCGCAGCGTCACACAACGCCTGGGCTTCGGCTACGTCCAGCGTGCCTTCGTAGATGGCCCGTCCGGTAATGGCGCCCATGATGCCTGGCGCGCGGGCGTTCAGCAGTTGCTGAATATCGCCCAGGTTATGGATGCCGCCGGAAGCGATTACCGGAATACGGGTGGCGTTGGCCAGGGCTGCGGTGGCTTCCACGTTGCAACCCTGCATCATTCCATCCTTGGCAATATCGGTGTAGACAATCGCGGAGACGCCATCGGCCTCAAAGCGTTTGGCCAGATCAATTACCTGTAGCTCACTGACTTCGGCCCAGCCATCGGTGGCAACAAAACCATCCTTGGCGTCGAGTCCAACGATCACTTTGCCAGGGAAGGCGCGGCAGGCTTCGCCAACGAATTCGGGCTCTTTTACTGCCTTGGTACCGATGATCACGTAGCTGACGCCGGCGCGCACATAATGCTCGATGGTGTCCAGCGAACGGATACCGCCGCCGATCTGGATCGGCAGGTTCGGGTAGCGTTTGGCGATAGCGGTAACCACTTCACCATTCACGGGCTTGCCTTCAAAGGCACCGTTCAGATCAACCAGGTGCAGGCGGCGGCAGCCGGCCTCAACCCACTTGGCAGCCATGGCCACCGGGTCGTCAGAAAACACTGTGGCATCATCCATCAGCCCCTGGCGCAGGCGTACACAAGCGCCATCCTTGAGGTCGATAGCAGGGATAATCAGCATGTCTTTTTCCTTGGTTTACCAGCGCCCATCCCACGCCAGAAAATTCTGCAGCAGTTGCAGGCCATTGGTGTGGCTTTTTTCCGGGTGAAATTGGGTTGCGAATATGTTGTCCTGGGCCAGTGCGGCGGCAAAATCCACGCCGTAGTGGCAGCGTCCGGCCATCTGGGTCGGCTTGCCCGGGAGCGCATAATAACTGTGCACAAAATAGAAGCGGGCATCCTGGTCTATGCGATGCCACAAGGGGTGATCAATGGTCTGCTTGACCTGATTCCAGCCCATGTGCGGCACCTTGAGGCGCTCGCCCTGATCATGCAGGTCATCACCGAAGAAATGTACGGCGCCGGGGAACAGGCCAAACCCATCCACGCCACCGTTTTCTTCACTGTGCTCCAGCAGCATTTGCATGCCGACGCAGATACCCAATAGCGGCTTTTCTTCCACCAGCTGGCGTACCACCTGATCCAGCCCCAGTTGACGTAACTCGGTGATGCAGTCACGGATAGCGCCCACACCCGGCAGCACTACCCGGTCAGCATCCAGGATCTGCTGTGGCTCGCTGGTGACCAGCACCTGGCGAGCGCCTGCATGTTCCAATGCCTTGGCAACCGAGTGCAGGTTGCCCATGCCGTAATCGATGACGGCGACTGATCCCATTTACAGCGAACCCTTGGTGGAAGGAATACGATCACCCATGCGCGGGTCAATTTCTACCGCCATACGCAGGGCGCGACCAAAGGCCTTGAACACGGTTTCGATCTGGTGGTGAGTGTTCACCCCACGCAGATTGTCGATGTGCAGCGTGACCAGTGCATGGTTGACGAAGCCCTGGAAGAACTCCTGGAACAGATCCACATCAAACCGACCCACTACTGCGCGGGTAAAAGGGACATGCATCTGCAAGCCGGGACGGCCAGAGAAGTCCAGCGCCACGCGGGACAGGGCTTCATCCATCGGCACATAGGAGTGGCCATAGCGGCGCAGACCTTTCTTGTCGCCAACGGCCTTGGCAAAAGCCTGGCCGAGGGTGATGCCGACATCTTCCACTGTGTGGTGGTCGTCAATGTGCAGATCGCCACGACATTCGATATGCATGTCGATCAGGCCGTGTCGGGCCACTTGATCCAGCATGTGCTCGAGGAAGGGAACGCCAATATCAAAGTGAGCCTGACCGGTACCGTCCAGGTTGATCTCTACCTTGATCTGGGTTTCCGAGGTGTTGCGCTCGACACTTGCCTTGCGCTGCTCCATGGCCGTTCTCCACAAATATTTCATACAGGGGCGGGCATTATACGTGTACCCCGTGGTCCGGGGCTATAGAAAGGCAGGTCGGTGGCAAGCTGACCCGACAAGCTTTACTCTGTAGATATTCTGATCCAATGGGAGCAACCATGAAAAAACTAGCCGGAATCCTCGGGCTGGCCGTCCTGACTCTTGTGATATTGGCTGTTGCGGTGCTGTTCTTCCTGACCCGCATGTTCGACCCCAACGATTACAAGGAGCAGATCCAGCAGGCCGCGCGCGAGCAAGCGAATATCGAGCTGACGCTGGGTGGCGATATCGGCTGGTCGCTGTTTCCCTGGCTGGGTATCGAGCTGAAGGACGTTGGTATCGCGCCGGTTGAGCAACCCGAGCAACTGCTGGCTGAGGTGGGCAGCATGGGGCTGGGTGTAGAAGTGCTGCCATTGCTACGCCGCCAACTGCGCATGAGCGATGTCATTCTGGATCACATCAGCCTGAACCTGCAGGTCGACAAGAACGGCGTAGCCAATTGGGCAAACATCGGCCCGCTGGACGCCTCGCAGCCTGAATCGAGCGAGGAAGGTCGCGCCGCTGCTGAAACCGAAGCCGCCGAGCATGGCCGGCTGGATGTTGCTGTGCAAAGCGTGCGCATCACCAATGCGCGTATCGAGTACATGGATCGCCAGACTGACCAGCGGGTGACGCTGGATGAGGTCAATCTGCGCACCGGCGCGCTATTGGACAAGGAGCCCTTCGACGTTGAGTTGCTCGGCCTGCTGCTGGTAGACCAGCCGGCCATGCGCGTGCGCATTGATCTGAAAACCGTTGCCAGTTTTGACCTTGAAGGCCAGCGCTATCAGATGGATGGGTTTGACCTCAAGCTGGATGCCAGTGGTGACCCGCTCAATGGTCGTGCGGTCGGCCTGCGTCTGCAGGGTGACAGCGTGATCAACCTGGCCGAGCAGACTGCGGAACTGAAACAGTTGCGTCTGGCGTTGGCTGATCTTCGCGCCACCGGGGAATTGCATGCCAGCCAGCTGGATAGTGATATGGCACTGGCGGGTAGCATCAATGTGGCGGAGTTTGATGCGCGCACCCTGATTCACGCCCTCGGTCAGCGGTTGCCGGCCATGGCCCAGGCCAATGCCCTGAGCAGGGTGGCGCTGAGCGCGGAGCTGGCCGGTAGCACCAACAGTGTCATGCTGCGCAATATGACACTACTGATCGATGGTACCGAGCTGAGCGGCAACATGGGTCTGGCGGATATCGAGAAGCAGGCGCTACGGTTTGATCTGTCGGGCAGCAAATTGAATATCGATCACTATCTGCCGCCGACGGAGTCGGCCGCGGGTACCGCGCCTGCAGCGCAACAGGGTAGTAGCACTTCGACTGCGGCACCTGAGCCATGGAATAACGAGCCGGTATTGCCGATGGACACGCTGGCCGGGCTCAACGTGATTGGCAGTCTGGATATGCAACAGGTGCAACTCACCGGGCAGAGCATCAGTCCGTTCAAGATGGCGCTGGAGGCCGAGGTTGGCAATGTGCGCCTGCGTCAGTTCGAGGGTGGTGTCTTCGGTGGCCAGTTTGCCGCCTCCGCGACCATCGGCGCCGGGCGCGTACCGGCGCCCATGACCCTGACAGGCAAGCTGACCGGCATGGATTCGCAGGCCCTGCAGAGCGCCTATGACATGCCCGAGCAGTTTCGTGGTCTGTTGAATCTGGATATGAACATCAAGACCCAGGGCAATAGTGTGCGCAACTGGATCCATGCATTGAACGGTGACGTGCGCTTCGATGTGGCCAATGGTGCGCTGCTGGGGGTGAATCTGGAACAGAAGCTCTGTCAGGCCATTGCGCTGGCCAACCGGGAGCCGCTGACCGCGGACTTCGGTGCGGACAATACGCCGTTCAACAAGCTGGACGGCAGCTTCCGGATCGTCAACGGTACTGTGCAGAGCCGCGATCTTGTTGCTGCTCTGCCGGGTATCACCGCCAAGGGCAATGGCGATATCAACCTGCCGGAGCAGCGTCTGGACTACGGTGTTGGTCTGGTGCTGCAGGGCGATAAGCGTGACATGCCAGACCCCGCCTGCCGAATCAATGAGCGCTATGTCGGTATCGAGTGGCCGCTGCGCTGTGATGGCTATCTGCATAACGCAGCGAAGAGTTGTGGCGTAGATACCCAGGGTGTTACCCAGCTTGCAGGGCAGCTGCTGCGCAATGAAGCCGAGCGCAAGATTGGCGATAAGGTCGAGGAAAAGCTCGAACAGAAGCTGGGCGACCAGGCGCCTGCGGTACGGGATGCCATCAGAGGACTGTTCAACCGGTGAGTGAGCTATTTTCCCAGGCGGTACTGGCCTGGTATGACCAGTCAGGGCGCAAGGACTTGCCCTGGCAGCAGGACATCAATCCATACCGGGTATGGGTATCAGAAATCATGTTGCAGCAGACCCAGGTTGCTACGGTGATTCCCTACTACCAGCGGTTCATGCAGGCATTGCCGGATGTGCATGCGCTGGCCGCTGCGCAAGCCGACGAAGTGCTGCACCTGTGGACAGGGCTGGGTTATTACAGCCGCGCGCGCAATCTGCACAGGACGGCGCAGATTGTTGTGGCTGAGTATGGCGGTGAGTTCCCGGTGAGCGTCGCGGCGCTACAGGAACTGCCGGGCATTGGTCGCTCCACTGCCGGCGCCATAGCCAGTCTGAGCATGGATCTGCGTGCGCCCATTCTGGACGGCAACGTCAAACGAGTGCTGGCCCGTTACCACGCGGTTGAAGGCTGGCCGGGTGCAAAGGCGGTGCAGGATAAATTGTGGCAGGTAGCCGAGCGCTACACGCCGCAACAGCGATTCAATCATTACACCCAGGCGATGATGGATCTGGGAGCGACGCTGTGTACCCGTAGCAAACCCTCCTGTCTGTTGTGCCCGGTGCAGACGGGTTGTGAGGCGTTGAAGCTGGGTCAGCCCAGCAGCTATCCCCATTCCAAACCTCGCAAGGCGCTACCGGTGCGCCAATGCATGATGCCGCTGCTGGCCAACCAGAATGGCGATATCTGGCTGCAACGGCGGCCGGATAGCGGGCTCTGGGGCGGACTCTGGTGCCCGCCGCAACTGGACAGCCAGGCCGAGCTGGATGAGTTGCTGGCGGGCCTGGGCTGGCGCTCGGAGCAGCAGCAAGCGCTGGAGCCGCTGCGCCATACATTCAGCCACTTTCATCTGGATATTCAGCCACTGCTGGTGCGGGTTGCGTCAACCTCCGGCGTGGCCGAAGCCGGGCAGGTCTGGTATAACCTGCGCCAACCTACCCGACTGGGGCTGGCCGCGCCGGTCAGCAAGTTACTCAAGCGGGTTGAACAGTTGCTTGCCTGAGAGGAGATAGTCCATGTCGCGCACAGTCGTATGTCGCAAGTACAAACAGGAACTGCCAGGCCTGGAACGTCCGCCTTATCCGGGCGCAAAAGGCGAAGCCATTTTCAAAGAAGTCTCGAAGAAAGCCTGGGATGAATGGCAGGCGCACCAGACCATGCTGATCAACGAGCGTCGCCTGAACATGATGGATGCTGAGGATCGCAAGTTCATCCAGCAGGAAATGGGCAAGTTTCTCGCCGGGGAAGACTATGCCCAAGCTGAGGGTTATGTGCCACCGTCTGCCTAAGCAGCTGAAAAAAGTAAAAATATTTAACATCGGCGCTTGACATGATGGGCCTTGAATCGTTTAATAGCGCCCCGTTGCCCGGGTAGCTCAGTCGGTAGAGCAGGGGATTGAAAATCCCCGTGTCGGCGGTTCGATTCCGTCCCCGGGCACCATTATTTCAAGCCCGCTGGTTAATTCCAGCGGGCTTTTTTGTTTGCCCGGCGAAGCCGGCAAACCCGTCCACCTGAAAGAAGGT
>CAYYUQ010000027.1:0-36475 GCA_964474945.1 uncultured Halopseudomonas sp.
GGTGACTCCACCTTCTTTCAGGTGGACGGGTTTGCCGGCTTCGCCGGGCAAACAACAAAGGCGACCGACGTCGCCTCTGTTGCTTTCAACACCTGCTTATTTTGCCGCTGCGAGCGCCTGCTCCAGGTCGGCAAGAATATCGTCGATATGCTCGATACCAATCGATAGCCGGATCAGATCGCGGGGCACACCCGCTCTTTCCAGCTCATCATCATCCAACTGACGGTGAGTGGTCGACGCCGGATGACAGACCAATGACTTGGCGTCACCGATATTCACCAGGCGCAACACCAGCTGCAACGCATCAATGAACCGTGCACCGGCTTCCTGACCGCCCTTGATGCCGAAGGACAGGATAGCCGCCGGCTTGCCGCCCATATAGCGTTGAGCCAGATCGTGCTCGGGATGATCACTGAGACCGGCATACTTAACCCAGGCCACCTGCGGATGCTGCTGCAGATACTCGGCGACTGCCTGCGCGTTCTCACAGTGACGCTCCATGCGCAGGCTCAGGGTTTCCAGCCCCTGCAGAATCAGGAAGGTATTGAATGGCGACAATGCCGCGCCCATGTTGCGCAGCGGCACCACCCGGCACCGACCGATAAAGGCCGCCGGGCCGAATGCTTCGGTGTAGACCACCCCGTGGTAAGACGGATCAGGCGTATTCAGCAGCGGGAAGCGCTCCTTGTTGGCAGCCCAGGGGAACTTGCCCGAGTCCACCACCATACCGCCCAGACTGTTGCCATGGCCGCCGATGTACTTGGTCAGCGCATGCACCACGATATCCGCGCCATGCTCGAACGGCCGGCACAGAACCGGCGTGGCGACCGTGTTATCCACGATCAGCGGTACACCATGACGATGCGCCGCATCAGCCAGCGCCTGCAGATCGACAATATTGCCAGCCGGGTTGCCGATCGACTCGCAGAATACCGCTTTGGTGTTCTCGTCGATCAGCGCTTCCATCGCGGCGATGTCATTGTGTGGCGCAAAACGCACCTCAATGCCCTGACGCGGGAAGGTGTGCGCGAACAGGTTATAGGTACCACCATACAGCTTGGCCGTAGACACAATATTGTCGCCTACCCCGGCAATGGTCTGGATCGCATAAGTGATCGCGGCCATGCCCGATGCCACCGCCAATGCGCCCACGCCACCTTCCAGTGCCGCCACCCGCTCTTCCAGTACCGCGTTGGTCGGGTTGGTGATGCGGGTGTAGATGTTACCAGGCACCTTCAGGTCAAACAGATCAGCGCCGTGCTGGGTGCTGTCGAAAGCGTAGGAGGTGGTCTGGTAGATCGGCACCGCAACCGACTTGGTGGTCGGATCAGGGCTGTATCCCGCATGTATTGCCAGGGTTTCAAGCTTCATTATCGTTGTCTCCCTATGGGTATCTGCCGTCAGACCGGGTTGGATTCGTGGTATTTGGCCGATAGTTCGTGCACTGCCTCGATGAACACGCCGGCATGCGCCGGATCGACTTCCGGGGTGATGCCGTGGCCGAGGTTGAAGACGTGACCGGTGCCCTTGCCGTAGCTGGCCAGAATACGCTCAACTTCGTCGCGAATAGCCTGCGGGTTGGCGTACAGCACAGTAGGATCCATATTGCCCTGCAGCGCCACCTTGGCGCCCACACGGGAGCGGGCCACACCGATATCCATCGTCCAGTCCAGACCAACACCATCAGCACCGCAGTCAGCGATACTTTCCAGCCACAGCCCGCCGTTCTTGGTAAACACAATCACCGGCACGCGCCGACCGTCATGCTCGCGGATCAAACCAGTGATGATCTTGCGCATATAGGCCAGCGAGAACTTCTGATAGGCATCAGAGGAGAGGTTGCCGCCCCAGGTATCGAAGATCTGCACCGCCTGAGCACCGGATCTGATCTGTTCATTCAGGTAGCTGGTGACCGACTGCGCCAGCTTGTCCAGCAGCAGGTGCACGGCTTCAGGCTGGTCATACATCAGCGCCTTGATCTTGCGGAAATCCTTGGAAGAGCCCCCTTCCACCATATACGTGGCCAGCGTCCATGGGCTGCCAGAAAAGCCGATCAGCGGCACGCGGCCATTCAACTCACGGCGGATGGTGCTGACCGCATCCATCACATAGCCCAGATCCTTTCTCGGATCAGGGATCGGCAGCGCTTCGATATCCGCCAGCGTGTCGATGCGCTTGCGGAAACGCGGGCCCTCACCGGTCTCGAAATGCAGCCCCAGGCCCATTGCGTCAGGGATGGTCAGAATATCGGAAAACAGAATGGCGGCATCCAGCGGATAACGCTCCAGCGGTTGCAGAGTCACCTCGCAGGCCATCTCGGGATTCATGCACAACCCCATGAAATCGCCGGCGCGAGCGCGGGAAGCGCGATACTCAGGCAGGTAACGACCCGCCTGACGCATCATCCACACGGGCGTCACATCAACAGGCTGGCGCAGCAGCGCACGCAGAAAACGGTCATTCTTCAATTCAGACATGAAATCGGTATCCAGTGGCGTAAATGGCAACCATTGTAACCGTTCTCACAGGGAAGATAAGGGGCGGTGCGGCAAAGAGGCGCGGCGACGTATTCGTTGATTGATATGGTGGTTGGCAATTCGACAGCAGCAATGTCGTGCCGGGACTGCGTCTACCGGTCGGGCCAGCTCGACCGGTAGACGCTGCCGCTATCTCCGTGCATCCACAAAAGCTTTTGAATCAACAGCACACTCTGAACCAGCAGGTGGAGTGCGGTGATCTGGCTTCGAGGACCGTTTGATGCCAGGGATGGCATCAATGAGCTTACAGGGACGTACTTGCAGCGTGTCCTCGAATCCAGATCGCCCCACGCCATCCATGCACAGACTTTCAGCCGAAAAAAACTCCAAGCATGCTCACACCTCCAGATAATCCAGAATTCCCTCAGCAGCCTGCCGCCCTTCCCAGATGGCCGTCACGACCAGATCCGAGCCCCGCACCATATCGCCACCGGCAAACACCTTGGGATTACTGGTCTGAAACTTGTAGCGTGAATGCTCGGGAGCGACAACCCGGCCGGTGCCATCTACCTCTACCTGCACCTCGGCAAACCAGGGTGCCGGGCTGGGGCGGAAGCCGAAGGCGATGATCACCGCGTCGGCAGGCAGAACCTGCTCCGAACCTGGAATAGGCTCAGGACTGCGGCGGCCATTGGCATCCGGCTCGCCCAGGCGGGTCTCGATGACCTTGATACCTTCCACTTTACCGTCACCAACAATGGCAATCGGCTGACGGTTGAACAGAAACTTCACACCCTCATCCCTGGCGTTCTTCACTTCCTTACGCGAGCCGGGCATATTCTGCGCGTCACGGCGGTAAGCACAGGTAACCGACTCGGCTCCCTGACGGATCGAAGTACGGTTACAGTCCATGGCGGTGTCACCGCCGCCCAGCACCACCACACGCTTGCCCTGCATATCAACATAGTCTTCCGGCGACTTCTCGAAGCCCAGATGACGATTCACGTTGGCCACCAGAAAATCCAGCGCATCGTGTACACCGGGTAGTTCCTCACCCGGAAAACCGCCCTTCATATAATTGTAGGTACCCATACCCATGAAGACCGCATCGTACTCATCCAGCAAATGATCGATGGTGACATCCCGGCCGACCTCGGTATTCAGGCGAAACTCGATACCCATGCCAGTGAAGACTTCCCGGCGCTGGGACATCACGGTCTTCTCCAGCTTGAACTCCGGAATACCAAAGGTCAGCAAACCACCGATCTCCGGATTGCGATCAAACACCACTGGCTTGACTCCAGCACGCACCAGCACATCCGCACAGCCGAGCCCAGCCGGGCCAGCACCGATGATTGCCACCCGCTTACCGGTGGGCACCACCTGCGACATGTCTGGACGCCAGCCCATGGCGAAGGCCGTATCGGTGATGTATTTCTCTACCGAACCGATGGTAACCGCACCAAAACCATCGTTCAGGGTACAGGCGCCTTCACATAGTCGATCCTGCGGGCATACCCGACCACACACTTCCGGCAGGGTATTGGTCTGATGCGACAGCTCCGCCGCCTCAATGATGTTGCCCTCGGATACCAGCTTCAGCCAGTTGGGAATGAAATTGTGCACCGGGCACTTCCATTCACAGTACGGGTTACCGCACTCCAGACAGCGATGCGCCTGCTCAGGCGCTTCCTGCGGCTTGAACAGGTCATTGATCTCGATAAAACGCGTCTTGCGTTGGCGCAGTGGCCGCTTCTTCGGCTCCTGCCGGCCCACGTCGACAAACTGGAAGTCGTTATTCAGGCGCTCTGCCATGTTCCACCTCTTTACTGCTGCCACGCGCGGCGGGGCAGCATGAATTTCGTTGTACCACCCAACGCTTACTGCGGGTTGGCCAGTGTGGTCTTGAGCAGCGCCCGCAAACTCGCTGCCTTGGGTTTGACCAGCCAGAACCGCCGGATATAGTTATCCAGATCCTCGAGCACCTCGGCTCCCCAGGCACTGCCTGTCTCCTCGACATACTCGGTCAGCACGCCGGTCAGATGACTACGGTAGGCTTCCATCGCTTCACCACTGATACGCTGCAGCTCCACCAGCTCATGGTTGAGCTTGTCGAAGAAGCTGTTGTCCTGATCCAGCACATAGGCAAAGCCCCCGGTCATACCCGCACCAAAGTTGTAACCGGTCTTACCCAGCACGCAGACCATGCCACCGGTCATGTACTCACAGCAGTGATCACCAGCGCCCTCAATGACCGCATGGCAACCGGAGTTACGCACGGCAAAGCGCTCCCCAGCCACGCCGGCAGCGAACAGCTTGCCGCCGGTAGCGCCATACAGACAGGTATTACCGATAATCGCGGTCTGTTCAGAACGGAACGGACTTCCCGCAGGCGGTACTATCACCAGCGAACCCCCCGTCATCCCCTTGCCCACATAGTCGTTGGCATCCCCTTGCAGATACATGTTCAGCCCCCCGGTGTTCCATACCCCGAAGCTCTGGCCCGCAGTGCCGGTAAACCGGAAGTTGATAGGCGACGAGGCCATGCCCTGATTGCCATGGCGGCGGGCAATTTCCCCGGACACCCGCGCACCAATGGAGCGATCACAGTTGGTCAGGGTTAGCTCGAAGTCACCGCCACTGGCGCTTTCGATTGCCGGCATGGCCAGACTGACCATACGCTCAGCGGTCAAGCCCTTATCAAACGGCGCGTTACCCTCGACCTGACAGAACTGCGGCTTATCCGCCGGGACAGCATCACTGAACAGCAATGGCCGCAGATCCAGCCCCTGCTGCTTACGGGTGGTACCAGGCAGAATCTCCAGCAGATCAGTCCGGCCGATCAGGTCTTCCAGATGGCGCACGCCCAGCTTCGCCATCCACTCACGGGTTTCGCTGGCAACGTAGGTGAAGAAATTCATCACCATCTGCACGGTGCCGATGTAATGATTGTCACGCAGATTCCTGTTCTGTGTGGCAATGCCGGTTGCGCAGTTATTCAAGTGGCAGATACGCAGGTACTTGCAACCCAAGGCAATCATCGGCGCGGTACCGAAGCCGAAGCTTTCAGCCCCGAGAATAGCCGCCTTGATCACATCCAGACCTGTTTTCAGACCGCCGTCAGTCTGCACCCTGACCCGGCCACGCAAATCGTTACCGCGCAGCGTCTGGTGCGCCTCGGACAGTCCCAGCTCCCATGGCGAGCCAGCGTACTTGATCGATGTCAGCGGGGACGCGCCGGTACCGCCGTCATAGCCGGAAATGGTGATCAAATCGGCGTAGGCCTTGGCAACGCCGGCAGCGATGGTGCCGACACCAGGCTCGGCCACCAGCTTGACCGACACCAGCGCCTTTGGATTGACCTGCTTCAGGTCAAAAATCAGCTGCGCCAGATCCTCAATCGAATAGATATCGTGGTGCGGCGGCGGCGAGATCAGCGTCACACCGGGCACCGCATAGCGCAGCCGTGCGATCAGTTCATTGACCTTGCCGCCGGGCAACTGCCCACCTTCACCCGGTTTGGCACCCTGCGCCAGTTTAATCTGCAGCACTTCGGCATTAACCAGATATTCAGCGGTCACGCCAAAACGTCCGGACGCTACCTGCTTGATCTTTGAAGTACGAATGCTGCCATAGCGCGCCGGATCTTCCCCGCCCTCACCCGAGTTGGAACGGGCCCCCAGGCGGTTCATTGCCTCAGCGATGGCTTCGTGCGCTTCCGGCGACAGGGCACCAAGCGAGATACCCGCCGAGTCAAAGCGTTTGAGCAGCAGCTCCAGCGGTTCAACCTCGTCCAATGGGATGGGCGTCAGGTCACTGCGCAGCTGTAACAGATCGCGTAATGTGGCAACCGGGCGCTGGTTGACCAGGGCAGCGTATTCCAGATACTTCGCATAACTGTCGCCCTGCACGGCGTCCTGCAAGGTGCGCACAATATCCGGGTTGTAGGCGTGGTATTCCCCGCCATGCACATATTTGAGCAGCCCGCCGGGCTGAATGGTCTTGCGCGGATTCCATGCTTCGGCGGCGAGCAACGCCTGATCCGCCTGCAGATCACTGAAACGTGCGCCCTGAATACGGCTGGGCACGCCACGGAAACATTGCTCGACCACCTCGTCAGCCAACCCCACGGCCTCGAACAACTGGGCACCCCGATAGGAGGCAACAGTGGAAATCCCCATCTTCGACAGGATCTTCAGCAGTCCTTTGGAAATCCCCTTGCGGTAGCTCTTGAAGACTTCATACAGATCACCGATCACCTCGCCAGTGCGAACCAGATCGGCCAACACTTCATAAGCCAGATAGGGATAAACCGCAGACGCACCAAAGCCGATCAAGACCGCGTAATGGTGCGGATCGCGCGTGGTTGCAGTTTCCATGAGGATATTGCAGTCACAACGCAGCCCTCTGGCGGTCAGATGATGGTGTACCGCACCCACTGCCAGCGCCGCATGCACCGGCAGTTTACCCTGAGCGATAGCCCGATCGCTGAGTATCAACAGCGTCTTGCCCCCGCGCACCGCGGCTTCGGCCTGCTCAGTAATGGCAGCAATTGCCGCGCCCAATGGCAGCTGGGCATCCATATTCAGGTCAATCCGTTGATGGGCGAAGCCCGGCTGCTCCAGCTGTAACAAGGTGCGCCATTTGGCAGGCGAAATGACCGGGCTACTGAGAATCGCCCGATTGGCATGATCCGGGGTTTCCTCGAATACATTGCGCTCAGCACCAAGACAGGTTTCCAGGGACATGACCACGGCTTCACGAAGCGGATCAATCGCCGGGTTGGTCACCTGGGCAAATTGTTGGCGGAAATAGTCATACACCGAGCGCACCCGCCCGGACAGCACGGCCATGGGCGTGTCATCACCCATGGAGCCAACCGCTTCCTGGCTGTTCTCACCGAGCGGACGCAATACCTGCTCCCGCTCCTCGGCACTGACCTGAAACATTTTCATATGCTGTTGCAGCGCCTCAGGTGCAAGAAAAGCCGCACCATGATCGCGGTCATCCATGGTCGCCTGAATTCGCAGCGCATTCTGCTTCAGCCACTTGCGATAGGGGTGGCGGGACTTCAGTCGGCCGTCCACATCATCAGTGTGCAGCAACTCGCCGGTGTGGGTATCCACCGCCAATATCTGTCCGGGACCGACTCGGCCCTTGCTTATCACATTCTCCGGCTGGTAGTTCCAAACGCCGATTTCGGAGGCCAGCGTGATATAGCCGTTGTCGGTAATCACGTAACGCGCCGGGCGCAGACCATTGCGATCCAGCAGACAGACTGCATGCCGACCTTCCGTCAGCACAATACCCGCCGGGCCATCCCAGGCTTCCATATGCATGGAGTTGTATTCATGGAAGGCACGCAGATCCGCGTCCATGGTTTCCATGTTCTGCCAGGCCGGCGGCACTATCATGCGCACGGCACGGAATAGATCCATGCCGCCGCAGAGCAATAATTCAAGCATGTTATCCATGCTCGATGAATCAGAGCCGGTGGTATTTACCAGCGGTGCCAGGCTGTCCAGGTCGGGCAACAGGGGGTTGGCGAACTTGTTACGCCGCGCATAGGCCCAATTGCGATTGGCGGTGATGGTATTGATTTCACCATTATGCGCCAGCAGCCGGAACGGCTGTGCCAATGGCCAGCGCGGCAGGGTGTTGGTAGAAAAACGTTGGTGGAATACGCAGATGGCAGTCTCCATCCGCGCATCAGCCAGATCCGGATAAAACCGGGTCAGATCGGCAGGCATCATCAATCCCTTGTAGGAGATGACGCGTGCAGACAGGCTGCAGATATAAAAATCTGCTTCGCCCTGCATGGCAATCTCGACCTTGCGGCGCACATAGAACAGTCGAATGGCAAATTGCTGCTCATCCCACTCTTCGCCACCCACGAACACCTGACTGATGGCGGGCCGACTGCTCAAGGCCAGCGGCCCCAATACGCTATCGTCCACCGGCACCCTGCGCCAGCCGAGTACCGTCAGTTGCTGCTCAGCTATCGCCGCCGCAAAGGCATCCTGCGCACGCTTCTGCGCCGCAGCATCCTCACCGGTAAATACCATACCTATCGCATATCGGGCCGGCAGCTCGATATCCAACTCATCATTAGCTACCGCCCGCATGAATTGATCAGGCATCTGCAATAACAGCCCGCAGCCATCGCCGGTTTTACCGTCAGCATTGATACCGCCACGATGGGTCATGCAGGTAAGTGCTTCGATAGCGGTAGCCAGCAGATGATGGCTCGCCTGCCCTTGCATATGGGCGATCAGACCAAAACCGCAGTTATCCCTGAATTGATCCGGTTGATAGAGGCCTGCTTGCATAAATACGCTCTCGATTTTCCATGTATTTCAAAGACTTGCCGTTCTACTTGACACCTGAAAAGCAGCTTCAGCACGCCAGAACATGATCCGATTCTACACAGCAGGCTGTCCCATCACAATATTTTTTGCCGCAAAAACATATGCAAATGTCGTAAAAGCGAAAGCATTTTTATTTTATATCTACCCGTTTTGAACCAAAGCAGTGCAGCAAACACTGATATGCACCATGAGAGTGCATCATCGGGTCGTCCTGATGCTTTGAATGGGAAGGCAGGGGATAACAGCTGAATGGATGAGCAACGGTCAGCAAACCGTTGCCCAACTAAAGGATACATGCGGCTATCCGGCATCCAGTGCCGGCTAGCCGGGGGAGACAAAGCACATGACGGCCTGGAATGCCGTCATGCACCAGAGGTTAGCGCAGGGACTGTTGAATGCTACCCATGCTTCGCAGCCAGGGCTTCTGCTTTTGCAACGCCTCGGGCAGGCGAGCTATCCCCTGCTGGGCCTGACTGCGGCCAGCATAAGCGCCCTGAGTCACCACAAACCAGGGCTTGCCTTCATGCAGTGTTTCAAAGTAACCGATGTCCGTGAGCCCCGCTTGCTTGCGAACAAAGTCCTCCGCCGCCTGGCGAGAACGGGTGCCCAACAACTGCAAGGTATATTCATTTGCCGCGCGCTGACGATACCAGGCATCCCGGTGATAGGCCGCTGCGTTTGTTCGATTGGCAGCGGACGGCGGCGCGGGTGTTGCAGCCGACTCGGAGCGTGCCGGCGCACTGGGAGCAGTTTCAGCGACAGGCGTTGGTACTGCTGCAGGCGCCTGGCTGGCTACCGGCGCCGTTACGGCGGGCTCAGGCGCAGCAACGACTTGCGGCGCCTCTATTGGCGGTGGCGCCGGCATGGCTACCGGCTCCGGAAGCTCCGCTACAGTATCAACGGTCACTGCCGGCGCTGCTTCGCGAAGCACATCAGCAAGACCTTCTGATTCGCTATCCGGCTCCTCCACAATACGCTCCAGAGTATTACCGGTATCACCCGGCATTTGCAGTACCGGCCGGTCCGATACGTCCAGTGTGGTGACCTGTTCAGGCAGATTCAATACTGTCTGTGTCGGCTCGGGCTCATCGCCGCCCATCAGCCAGGCAATAACAACACCGGCACCAACCAGCACCAGGGCAACCAGGGAGCGCACCGGCAATCCGGCTCGCTTCTGCTGCGCAGGACGCGTCGGCTCGTGCACATCCTCCAGCATCACCTGTCGCGCCACCTGATTGATGGCTCCCGGCCATCCGCCACTGAGCCGATGGATATGTGCGATCTGCTGGTCATCCAGCAACTCAATACCCTGCCCCGCCCCTTCAAGCCGCTGGGCCAGATAGCCACGAGTCTCGTCCAGTGTAAAAGGCGCCAACTCGACCAGCTGCAGCCACCCGCGCTCACCCGGAATCTCGACCGCCTCCAGCAAGTCCACCACCGAATCTTCCGCAAACAGGAAAACCCGCGGTGCAGAACGTCCCGCCTGACTGAGGTCGGCCAACAACTGCACAGCTGCCGGCTCGAGACAATGACCGTCATCCACGACCAGATACATCTGCATACCGATGGCATGCAGCTGCTCAGCACGCTCGAGCAAGGCAGCTGTGTTACCCACATTCAACGCCTGACAAATCAGATTCCCGAGACTGGTAGCATCAGCATGCTCACGTCCGGAGGTAACAATGCACTGCACCTTGTCCCTGTTACAGCTGGCCACCATGGCCTGACGCAATAATGTCTTGCCCGAGCCGGACGGGCCGATGACGACCTGCAACTGCTCCGAAAAATGCGCCATGTGATGCAACTGGGCGAGCACCGGCTTACGCCCCGGAGTGAAGAAGCGGAAGCCCGGTGGTCGCGACATGAAGGGGTCGTGTTTCAACTGGTAATGCAGCAGAAATTCCTCGGTATCATCCAACTCGCCCACCCCCATATTGCCCTGCCCCGTCATTGACCAGCTCCTGCCAGTATCGTATCCAGAATGGTCGGATCAAAATCTGCTGTCACCACCGCCTCGCCCAGTTGCCGCAATAACACCAACCTTAACTGTCCATCAAGCACCTTCTTGTCCACCGCCATCAGCCGACGAAAATCCGCCGCCAACATACCCCGCGGTGGCTCCGTAGGCAGGCCCGCCGCCGCAATCAACTCCACACTGCGGCGCTGGTCATCTGCCGATACCCAACCCAATGCGTGGGACAGGTTCAAAGCCATGACCATGCCCGCGCCGACCGCTTCTCCGTGCAACCAACTACCGTAGCCCTGATGTGCTTCGATGGCATGCCCGAAGGTATGCCCCAGATTAAGAATGGCGCGCACGCCCCCCTCCCGCTCATCAGCCGCAACCACTTCCGCCTTGATCGCACAGGAACGGGCGATAGACTCGGTAATCAATGCCGGCTCCAGCGCCCGCAGCGCCGGCATATTGTCTTCCAGCCAATCATGAAAGCCGCTGTCCCGAATCAAACCGTACTTGATAATCTCAGCCAACCCGGCACTGATCTCCCGCTCGGGCAACGTGCCGAGACTAGCGGTATCGATGAGCACGGCCTTCGGCTGGTAGAAGGCACCAATCATGTTTTTGCCAGCAGGGTGATTGATCCCGGTCTTGCCACCGACGGACGAATCAACCTGGGACAACAAGGTGGTTGGGATCTGGATAAAGTCCACGCCACGTTGATAGCAGGCCGCAGCAAAACCGGTCATATCGCCAATCACACCGCCACCCAATGCAATCAAGGTGGTGCGACGGTCATGTCGAGCAGTGAGCAAGGCATCAAAGATTTGTTGAAGTGTCGACCAGTTCTTGAAGGCTTCGCCAGTAGGCAGTATCACTGGCAGAACCGAATAGTCGCTCAGTGTCTGGCATAAACGCGAAAGATAGAGAGGGGCGACAGTATCGTCGGTAACGATGCATATCTGCCGGCCGGCAATATGAGGTGCCAGCAGCTCGATCTGCCCGAGCAGGCCGCTGCCGATATAAATGGGGTAACTACGATCATCAAGATCAACGGTCAATTGCTGCATTGGAACTCTCCCTGACAATCCCGCTAGGATACATCAGTCCCGCCCATGCCGGGCAAAGCGGATGTCAGTCCAGCTCGCGTTCCAGTTGAGCAACAATAGTATTGACCACGATCTTCGGCCCCCGCTGATCAGTATCAATCACCAGATGAGCGATTTCCTGATATAGCGGATCACGTCTTTCCATCAACTCTCGCAAGACCTTTTCCGGATCTGCGGTTTGCAACAAGGGACGCTGGCGATCCTTGGCGGTTCGTTGCAGCTGTTGATCAACACTGGTACGCAGATAGACCACCAGGCCGTTATCTGCCAAAGCCTTGCGATTGGATTCGCGCATCACCACGCCGCCACCGGTGGCAAGAACGATTCCCCGCTCCTGCACCAGCTCGGCGATCATGGCTTCTTCGCGCTCACGGAAGCCCTCTTCCCCTTCCACATCAAAGATCCAGGGAATATCAGCTCCGGTTCTGGCTTCGATTTCCCGATCAGAATCCTTGAAGGGATAACGAAGCTCCTTTGCCAGCAGGCGGCCGATGGTGCTCTTTCCTGCACCCATCGGGCCTACCAGAAATACATTACGCAACGGGATTACCTGGCAAGGCTTATAGCTCCATTGTTGATGATGCGCGGGGTGAGGAATACCAGCAATTCGGTTTTGCTCTCGAAGGTCAGGTCGCGACGGAACGCCTTTCCAATGATAGGCAGATCACCCAGGAAGGGAACCTTCTCGTGACTCTTCTGCGATTCGCTGGAGAATACACCACCAATCACAATGGTTTCGCCGTCAGCCACCAGAATCTTGGCGTTGACTTCATTCTTGCGGATGGTCGGTACGCCGTTGACCTGGTTGCCGAAGTCCGGCTCATCCTTGGTCACGATCACTTCCATGATCACCTGATTGTCCGGGGTAATCTGCGGCGTCACTTCCAGCGACAGCACTGCTTCAGCGAAGGCTGTGGTCGTCGCGCCACTGGAACTGGCCTCCTGATAGGGGATCTCGGAGCCCTTGAGGATCTTGGCCGTTTCCTTGTCCGAGGTTACTACCTTGGGCTGGGAAATAATCTCCCCGTTACCGGAGCTTTCCATGGCTGACAACTGTAGATCCAGGATAGCGTTATCAGTGATAAAACCAATACCGATACCCGAGGTAGCACCGATTACACCCATATCAACAAATGGAATATTCAGCGGGATCTCCGGGATACCACGTAAGCCACCGGTAACGTCCTGAATGGTCTCGGTACGCACTTCCCGATCGCCGGTAAGCGGGTTGGTATAGATATATTCACGCTCACGCGGAGTGGGGTTATCTACAACACCCATCTGTGAAGTGGGACTGGTACCGCCGAAGCCATTGAAACGTCTGCCCAGGTTCACGTTACCACCCCAGCGAACACCCAGTGCCTTATCAAAGCCGACGTTGGCTTCAACAATTCGGGCTTCGATCATGACCTGGCGCACCGGGATATCCAGCTGAGTAACGATACGGCGCAGCTCGTCCAGACGATCCTGGGTTTCCAACGCAATAATGCTATTGGTACGGTCATCTACGGTAATGGACCCCCGCTGCTCACCGCCGGCGGTAACCGAGGCGAACAGCGTAGCGATATCGGAAGCCTTGGCGTAGTTGACCTGAATCAACTCACGGCGCAGCGGCGCCAGCTCAGCAATCTGCTTCTGGGATTCCAGCTCCTGGCGCTCACGGGCAGCAATCTCCTCAGCGGGCGCCACCAGCAATACGTTACCTACCTGACGCTTGTCCAGACCCTTGGTTCTGAGTACCAGATCCAGCGCCTGATCCCATGGCACGTTCTGCAGACGAAGAGTAATGCTGCCCTGAACCGTATCACTGGCGACCAGGTTGAGGTCAGTGAAGTCAGCTATCAACTGCAATACCGAGCGCACCTCGATATCCTGGAAGTTCAGCGACAGTTTCTCACCTGCATAGGAGAAGTCCGCTGCACGACGCTGCTCCACTTCCGTTCGGCTCAAGGGCTTGAAGCTGACAATCAGGCGATTGTCAGTCTGGTATACCAGGTGCTCATAGAACCCGGTAGGCTCGATACTGATGCTGGCATCCTGACCTGAAGCACTGGCGTTGACGAAATTCACCGGCGTGGCGAAATCCTTCACATCCAGACGAACGCGCAACTCATCCGGCAGGCCCGTATTCGGGAAATTGAGTCGCACGCGCCCGCCCTGTTCCTGCACATCCACACGAATGGCCGGATCAGACAGATCAACGATAACGTTGCCTTCGCCCTGCTCACCGCGCTGGAAGTCCAGACTGCGAATCGCACGCCCGCCAGATACGGCAGCGGGACTGGAAACCGCTGGCTGATCAGCGCCACGCCAATTGTTTCCACTCGCCTGCGCGGGGGCACTGGCTACTGTCGATGCGGCTGCGGTGTAGCCTGGAGCTTCGCCCGCCCCGACCAGAATATACAGATTATTGCCGTCAGCACGGGTGATGTAGGGAGCCAGATCAGTCAGATTGATGATCAGCCGAGTACGGTCATTGGCTTCCACCACAGTCAGGCTGCGGGTATTACCCAGCCCCAGTTCCCGGCTACGTTCGCCGAGACGGTTCTTGACGCCCGGCAGATCGATCGCAATGCGCGCCGGCTGATCAATGGTGTAGCCTTTGGGCGCTGCCGTTACCGGCTCGTCAAAGGTCAACTTGAGCTCTACTCGCTCGCCCGGCAATGACGCGACATCAAGCTTCTGAAGGTCCGCGGCCAAGGCCAGCGGGCTAAGCAGCGCAAGCACGGCGGCGAATGAAAACTTCCTGGTTAGAGGCATTTGCTTGCGTTCCACGCGCGACTGTTTACAGTTCATGTTATCTCTCCCTGGTTGACCTTATCCGCGCTCAGGCAAGCTGAGGGTACGCGGTCGCTCCAACCAACCACCTTCACCATCCGGGACTATTTCAATTACATCGACACGACTTTCTTCGATGCTGGTGACCCGGCCATGGTTGCGGCCCAGGTAGTCTCCGATCTTGATTCTATGCACATTACCTGCGCCACGAATAAGCGCCTGAATGCCCTGTTGATTACTCAGTACCCCAACCATTTCGAAGCCTTCAATATTGAAGCCCTCAAGGAACTGCTTGGTTCGTTCTTCATCCGGCCGGATATCCTGTGATCCCTTCTCCCGCCGAGTCAGATCAATACGAACCGGCGGCTGGAAGGGGCTACGCAGCGAACTGGCACTATAGGTGAAGGCTTCATAAGGACGAACTTCTGGCAGCGCTTCGATAGCACCAGCCGGACGCGCCCGGGTCTCTTCCATGAAAACCTGCAGATCACTGAATTCATTATTGCTGCATCCACTGAGCAATACAGCGCTCAGCATCAACACCGCACCGGCGATGGGTCTGTATACACTCATTTTTTACCTCCCGCTTCATTGTAACGGTAGGTTTTCGCCAGAATATTCATTTTCAGCAGATCAGGATTGCCTGCACTGAGAGGATGTATGTTGAAGTCGTGCAGAGTAACGATACGCGGCAGGCCTGCGACGCTACTGACGAAAGTGGCAATATCATGATAGTTGCCCTGCACCACGATACTGATCGGCAACTCGATATAGAACTGTTTCGCCACTTCTGGCTGCAGGGTGATGGACTCGAACTCCAGACCGCTATTGAGGCCCATCTGGGTAATGTCCTCAAGCAGGCCAGGCACTTCGGTATCGCTGGGCAATTGCTTCAGCAGCGTGCCAAAGCGCTCTTCGATTTCCACCAGCTGCGTTTTATAGGCTTCAAGGTTAGCGGCTTTGAAAGATTTGTCCGCAAATTCCTTACGCAGCGTTGTTTCCTGGCCCTCAGTGCGCTCAAGCTGCGCCTGCAGATCTTTCAGATGGAAGTGATACCCCAGAAAGAGCAGCACCGCGAACACCACAACGGCGACGATGGCTTTCAGCACTCCCGGCCAGGCTCCAATATTATTGAAGTCAAGGTCGTTTATATCGACCTTCTTCAGACTTTCCAAGGATTGAGCAAAACTCATTGCTGCTGTTCTCCCTCAGCGGCTGCCGCGCCCGGTTCAGTCTGACGAACCGACATTTCGAACACGTTAGCCTGATCCAGTGCTCCTTGGGTGACTGCCTTCACGGCGGTCAGGTTGGGAGTGGAAAGCCAGTCAGAGGAGTCCATTTGACGCATCAGATTGGATACTCGACTGTTCGACTCTGCGCCGCCCTTGATACTGATGACAGGCCCTTTCATACCGACCGAGGTGAAGTACACACCTTCCGGCAAGGTACGAACCAATTCATCAAACACTCGCACGATGATGGGACGGTTGCCCTGAAGATCCTGAATGATCTTCATGCGATCCAGCAGTTGGGTCCGGCGCGCCTGCAACTGTTCAATTTCCTTGATGCGGCCGTCCAGCAGTTGGATTTCTTTTCGCAGAAAGTCATTACGCGCACTCTGATGATCAATTTTGCCATCCAGGGTACGGTCAGCGAGAAATACCAGCAGGCCCGCTACTATGACTATCAGCACCAGAATCGACAGAAATTGTTTCTTGCGCTCTTCCCTGAGCTGCTCGCGCCAGGGTAACAGGTTAATGCGAGCCATTAGTCGAAACTCCTCATTGCCAGACCACAGGCGATCATCAACGCCGGCGCGTCATTACTGAGCGCGACCGCGTTCACCTTGTTCGATAGGGTCATGTTTGCAAAGGGGTTGGCCACCAGCGTGGCGGTTCCGAGTTTTTGCTGAATAAGTTGATCCAGCCCCGGAATGGATGCAGTGCCACCGGCCAGCAGGATGTAGTCAACATCGTTGAATTGACCACCGGCGAAGAAGAATTGCAGGGAGCGAGATACTTGCTGTACTACCGCCTCCTTGAAAGGACGCAGCACTTCTGCATCATAATCATCCGGCAAGCCACCCTGCTTCTTGGCCAGACCGGCTTCTTCCTGGGACAGTCCATAGCGGCGCTGAATTTCGTCGGTGAGCTGCTTGCCACCGAACAACTGCTCACGGGTATAGATGGTGCGTCCGCGGCTCAGCACACTCAGCGTCATCATGGTGGCGCCAATATCGATCACCGCAATAGTCAGCTCCTGGGGGTCGCCGCTGAGCTGGTCTATCACGAGTTCGCAGGCTCGTTCCATGGCGTAGGCTTCGACTTCCACCACTTTGACGTCGAGCCCCGCGAGCGCCAACGCAGCTTCACGAATATCAACGTTCTCCCGGCGGCAGGCAGCCAGCAGCACTTCAACTCGTTCGGGGTTGCGTGGCGCAACGCCCTGAACCTCAAAGTCGATTGCTACTTCGTCAAGGGGGTAAGGGATGTACTGATCGGCTTCCAGCGCGATCTGCTCTTCCATCTCATTGTCGTCGAGGCCGGCGTCCATTTCGATGATCTTGGTGATCACCGCAGACCCGGCTACCGCGACCGCCGCCTGTTTAAGCGAGGTACGCGAGCGTGACAGCACCTTTTCCAGGGTCTGCCCGACGCTTTCGAGTTCGACTATATTCTTTTCCGCCACCGCACCGGGGGGAAGAGGTTCAACCGCATACGCTTCTACCTTGTAGCGGTTTCCTGACCGGCTGAGTTCCAGCAGCTTCACCGTGGTGGAGCTGATATCGATACCCAGCAACGTGTTCGATTTCTTCTTTAGGAGCCCTAGCACAGCCAATTTCCTATCAGCATCCACCACTTACGGGCGGTTCGTATTTGACCACATTAAATAACAGTCCTTGTTCCAGCGCAAATGGCTAAAAGTAAAAAAATCAGCTTATAATGCGGACTGTTAACCCGTTCTCAACCCTTCTTCCGTAAACAGCTTCATTAAACAGGGAAATGATCAATCCCTCATGCGTTTTCTAATCGTTCTGTTCTGGTTGTTGGTTGCCGCTGCGAGTGGCCCGCTTCTCGTCCTCAGCGGTGTCGCACTCTATTTGGGTCCGGCCCTGCCCGATGTAGATACACTGCGCGATGTCAAATTGCAAACACCTTTGCGCGTTTATAGCAAAGATCACAAGCTGATCGCAGAATTTGGTGAAATGCGTCGGCTGCCGATCAGTTTCGAACAAATACCCCGGGGTTTTATCGACGCAATCCTTGCCGCAGAGGATGACAACTTCCTCAATCACCACGGCGTAGACCCGGCCAGCCTGCTACGAGCAGCATCCGAATTGCTCAGCACCGGACACATTCAGACCGGTGGCAGCACTATTACCATGCAGGTAGCGAAGAACTACTTTCTTACCAGCGACCGGGTATTTTCACGCAAACTCAACGAAATATTATTAGCTCTGCAAATTGAGCGTCAGCTCAGCAAGCGGGAAATTTTTGAGCTTTACGTCAACAAGATCTATCTGGGTAATCGTGCTTACGGTATTGAAGCTGCAGCCCACGTTTACTATGGCAAGCCGATTGCTGAATTGCCACTGGCCGAACTGGCCATGATCGCCGGGCTGCCCAAGGCACCGTCGGCCTACAATCCGGTAGCCAATCCGGAGCGCGCGCGAATCCGCCGGGACTGGATCCTGCAGCGCATGCTGCAACTGGGCAGCATTGATCGGGCCGCATACGAAGAAGCGGTGGCCTCCTCGGTTACCGCGCGCAATCACGGCGCCAATCCTGAACTGGAAGCACCCTATGTAGCCGAGATGGCCCGATTGGACATGATCGAGCGCTTCGGCACGGCGGCCTATACCGACGGATATCATGTCTATACCACGGTGGACAGTCAGCTACAGAGCCAGGCCAACCGCGCCTTGCGTGACGGACTGATCGCCTATGATCAACGTCACGGCTACCGCGGGCCCGAGGCCCGGCATCCAGAAGCAGATCCAGAACAACTGACGCAATTGGTTCGCCAATCCCCCAGCATGGGCGGGCTGCGGGCGGCAGTTGTCGTTGACGTGAATGAAGACAGCGCCAGGGTCATCCTGCGCAACGGCGAGCAAGGCATCATTCCATGGGAGGCCATGCGTTGGGCGCGACCTTATCTGAGCGCCAACAGCATGGGACCGAATCCGCGTAAACCCGCCGATATATTGCAACGCGGCGACCTGATTCGTGTTCAGTCGTTGGACGAGCCTGAACAATACCGACTGTCCCAGGTGCCCCAGGCCCAGAGCGCGCTGATCAGCTTATCGCCGCAGGACGGCAGTATTCAGGCGCTGACCGGCGGCTTCTCTTTTGTACAGAGTAACTATAACCGTGTCACCCAGGCCCGACGTCAGCCCGGCTCGGCCTTCAAGCCGTTCCTCTACAGCGCCGCGCTGGATCATGGTTATACCCCCGCCAGCCTGACCAACGATGCGCCGCTGGTGTTCAATGATGGCCATCAGAGTGAAGATTGGCGTCCGCGCAACTCAGGTGGCGATTTTCTCGGCCCGATTCGTTTGCGCGAGGCGCTTTACCGCTCACGCAATCTGGTCTCCATACGCTTGATGATGGATATTGGCGTGGACGAGGCCTTGACCTATATCGAACGCTTCGGATTCAATCGCAGCGAGCTGCCTCGCCACCTCTCCGCCTCGCTCGGTACGCCCGAATTTACGCCCCTGCAGATAGCCACGGGGTATGCGGTGATTGCCAATGGCGGGTATGCGGTCAAACCCTGGTTGATAGAACGCATCGAGAACAGTGAACAGCAGGTGATCGACTTCACTCGGCCCCCGGTCACGCCGGAGAAGCTGGTTGAGCATCAGGCGCGTGTGGATGCCTACGCGGGTCTCAGCACTGATGGAGCGCGGCCCGAAGCGGCCGTTGCCGAACAGGTCATCGACCCGCGCACCATCTATCAGTTGAACAGCATGCTGCAGGATGTCATCACCCGCGGCACCGGCTCCCGTGCCCGCGAACTCAAGCGTAACGATCTGGCCGGCAAGACCGGCACTACCAACGATCAGAAGGACGGCTGGTTCGCTGGATACAACGGCGACTTTGTCACCATTGTCTGGGTTGGTTTTGATCAGCCGACGCCACTGGGTCGCCGCGAATACGGCAGCACCACGGCACTGCCCATCTGGACCCAGTTCATGGCAGCCGCGCTGGATGGTCGGCCGGCCCACAGCCAACCACCGCCAGAGGGGCTGGTTACTGTGCGTGTCGATCCACACACCGGACGCAGTGCTCGTCCCGGTACGCCTGGCGCTTTCCTGGAGATATTCAAGGAAGAGGACATTCCGCCTTCCTATAACGAGTTGGATATCGGCGGTTATAGCAGCGAAGACGCGCTCACACCGCTGGAACTGTTCTGACTCAGCGCCAATATCTGCTGGCGCAGCCAATGGTTGGCAAGATCATGTTCGGCCTCTTCATGCCAGTACAGGCTGAGCCCCAGCTCGGGTAGCGGCAGCGGCATGTCCAGCACCCGATTTCCCAGCGCTGGATTGATCTGTTCGGCCTGCAATCGCGACATGGTCAGCAACAGGTTGCTGCGTGCCACAACCTGGCTCGCCGCCAGATAGCTCTGACAGCGCTGCACCACATTGCGCCCCAACCCCAGATGCCCCAGCGCCAGATCCTCGAAGGACAGCCCGCGCCGCCAAGAGGCCACCGCAATATGCTCGGCAGCCAGATAGCGCTCTGCTGTCAGATCCCCCTCGAAGTGGCCGCTGGCGACCACACAGAGCGACGCGCTGACCAGTTGCATCTGTCGCAACGGGGATGCCGCTGGTCGAGCAATCTGTATCGCCAGGTCAATTCGTCCGGCGGACATCTCCAGCGGCAAATCGCCCCAACGCACTCCTGCTGTATGTACACGACAGTGCGGTGCCAGCGTGCGCATCCGCAAGAGCAGCGATGGTAATACCGCAGGCTCCAATTGCTCCGGCAGACTGAGAGTAAAGGTGCGCTGATCGGTTAGCGGGTCGAACTGCTGCAACCAACCAATGCCTTGCTGCAAACGCTCAAGACTATCCAGAATCGCCGGCGCCATACGCAAGGCCATCATGGTAGGGGCAACCCCCCTGCCCTCACGGACAAACAGCGGATCGGAGAAATGCTCGCGCAGACGTGACAGAGCATGGCTGACTGCCGACTGACTGACATGCAGTACCGCTGCGGCGCGGGTCAAACTGCGCTCGCGGTAGATCACTTCGAATATGCGGAACAGGTTCAGATCAATACGAGCCAATGATGGCGATGTATTCTTCTCATTCATGCAAATAGATTCCGATGTGCTGACTTGTGCTGCATGATAGATATATGAGCGACATCCATGAATCATACTCATGGATCGGAATGAATAATCATCGCTTTCAGCACCGCGAACATCGTCTTACTCTGCTGCTACTCATACAAAACAAGATCAATAGACGGAGCATCGCATGTCAGAACAGGCTTATCTGCAACGGCTCGCCACACTGCAACAGGCTGCCTGGCCACAGGGCCACGCCACTGAACCGCAATACCCGCTGGGCCAGCGCCCGCTTACTCATTATCTGAAGCACTGGGCGCAAACCGATCCGGATAAGCCTGCCGTACGCTTTTATGGCCATGACCTCAGCTATGCCGAATTGAACGATATGAGCGATCGTTTTGCTGCGCTTCTCCTGGAGCGAGGCGTCAAGCCTGGCGACCGGGTGGCGGTCTACATGCCCAACTGCCCGCAGCTGCATATTGTCTTCTATGGCATCCTCAAGATGGGTGCTGTGCATTGCCCGGTCAGCCCCATGGCCATGCCCATGGAACTGAGCTATCAGCTCAAGGACTGCGGCGCACAGGTTATCGTGTGTTTTGACCAGCTGTTGCCTGTGGTACGCCAGGTCGCCGCCGAATGCGAACTGCAACTACTCATCAGCACCAGTCTGTCGGAATTATGCCCGGCAGAACCTCCTTTCGCGGTGCCCGACCTGCTGCTGGCACCGAAACTACCCATCACCGACGCCATTGACCTGTTACCCACGCTGACCGGCATCGCCCCTCGCACCGATTTGCCCGAGCCCCTGCTGGATGATATGGCCGCGCTGAATTACACCGGCGGGACAACCGGCCTGCCTAAAGGCTGTATCCATTCCCATGGCGATATGCTCTATACCTGCGCCAGCTTTTTACCCCCCGCATTGGGTCTGGACGCGGATCGTGTCAGTCTGAACTTCATGCCAGAGTTCTGGATTGCCGGTGAAAACGCCGGATTACTCTTTCCGGTCTTTGGCGGCACTACGCTGGTACTGCTGGCGCGCTGGGACGCCCTGGCGTTCATGGGCGCGGTGCAACAGTACCGGGTCAACCACTGCGGCCTGCTGGTCGACAGTGCCGCAGAAATCCTTGATCACCCGCAGCGTGATCAGTTTGATCTCAGCTCGCTGACAGTCACTTCCTGCGTGTCCTTTATCAAGAAGCTGACCCCGGAGTACCGACGCCGCTGGCGCGAACTGACCAATTGCACGCTGTTTGAAACCAGCTTCGGCATGACCGAAACCCATACCTGCGACACCTTCACAGCGGGCCTGCAGGAAGATGATCTGGATCTCAAGTCTGCCCCTACCTTTGTCGGGCTGCCGGTGCCCGGCACCGAGTTCAAGGTATGTGACTTTGATAGCGGCGAGCTGCTGCCGCTGGGCAGCGAGGGCGAACTCTGTGTGCGCTCCCCGTCACTGCTCAAGGGCTACTGGAACCGACCGGAAGCCAGCGCCGAAGCCCTGCGCAACGGCTGGCTGCATACCGGCGACAGTGGCGTCATCACCGAACAGGGCTTTATTCGCTACCTCGGTCGGCGCAAGGAAATGCTCAAGGTCAATGGCATGAGCGTTTTCCCCAGCGAGCTGGAAGCCATGCTCGGACAGCACCCGGATATCCTCGCCTCCGCAGTGATTGGACGGCCGGATGAGCGCCGGGGCGAAATGCCGCTGGCCTTTGTGATCACCAAACCGGATAGCAACCTGACCGCGGACAACCTTATCGGTTGGTGCCGTGACGTCATGGCCGGCTACAAGGTGCCGGAGGTGCGCCTGGTGGAATCCCTGCCGATGACCGCTACCGGCAAGGTGAAAAAGAACGAACTCAAGGAATTGATCTGATGCCTTTCAAACGTGTGCTGATTGCGAACCGTGGCGAGATCGCCATCCGCCTGGCAAGAGCAGCAGCAGAATTGGATATACCCAGTCTGGCGGTCTATTCCGAGGACGATGCCGAGTCCCTGCATGTGCGCAAGGCGGATGCCGCCGTGGCGCTGCGCGGACGTGGCGCTCCCGCCTATCTGGATATATCCCAACTGATTGCGCTAGCGCAGGAACAGGGCTGCGATGCCATTCATCCCGGATACGGTTTTCTCAGCGAGAGCGCTGAATTCGCCCGTGCCTGCCACACTGCGGAGATTACCTTTATCGGCCCGGATGCCAGCGTGCTGGATTGTTTTGGCGACAAGGCCAGCGCCCGCCGATTGGCTCAGCAACATAACGTACCACTGGTACAAGGCACCAACGAGGCGACCAGCCTGGAGCAGGCACAAGCCTTCTTCAGCAGCCTGCCACCAGGCAGCGCCGTCATGCTCAAGGCGCTGGCGGGCGGCGGCGGGCGCGGCATGCGGGCAGTCGATGATCCGGCGCAGCTGGCAGACGCTTTCGCCCGCTGCGCCTCGGAAGCCAAGTCAGCCTTCGGCAATGGCGATCTGTATATCGAACGGCTGATTCGCCGCGCGCGGCATATCGAAGTGCAGATTCTGGGTGATGGCGAGCATGTCATCCATTTGTGGGAACGTGAGTGCACCCTGCAACGGCGTAACCAGAAACTGTTGGAGATAGCCCCCGCTCCCGACCTCACCCCAAAGATACGTGAACAGTTGCTCGACGCTGCGGTGAAGCTGACCCGCGCCGTCGGCTATCGCGGCCTGTGCACCGTGGAATTCCTGCTGAATGAGGACAATGGAGATTTTGTCTTCATGGAGGCCAACCCGCGTATTCAGGTTGAGCACACCGTTACCGAAGCCGTGACCGGGCTGGATCTGGCGCAACTGCAGATACGCCTGGCTGCCGGCGCCAGCCTGAGTGAACTGGGCCTCAGCCAGGATCAGGTTGCTGCCCCACGCGGCTTCGCCGTGCAGTTGCGCATCAACCTTGAAGCCATGCAGGCCGATGGCAGCGCCCGCCCCACCGGCGGCATGCTGACAGCCTACGAAGCGCCCGGTGGGCATGGTGTGCGGGTGGATGGGTACGGTTACAGCGGTTACACGACCAATCCCGGCTTTGACTCGCTACTGGCCAAACTGATTGTGCATGCAGATACAAGCTATGCGGCCGTCTTGCGCAGGGCCTACCGCGCCCTTTGCGAGTTCCGCATTGAAGGCGTGACCACCAACCTGCATTTTTTACAGAACCTGCTGCTGCACAGGGACGTCCAGAACAACAGTGTCACCACCGGCTTCATCGAAGCCCATGCCGCCATGCTGGTCGGTGCCAGTGAGCACGCCCACCCGCATCTGTTTGCCACACCCACAGCAACCGCGCAGACCCGTCATCAGGCTGATCACCAGGCTCCTGCTGGCAGCCAGCCATTGACCACGCCGGTACAGGGTGTACTGGTCAGTCTCGATGTGCAGGCGGGTGACAGTATCCTCGCCGGCCAGCAGGTAGCGGTACTGGAAGCCATGAAAATGGAGTTTGTAGTCAAAGCCGAGTGCAGCGGTGTTGTTCGCGCCCTGGCCGCCACTCCCGGTGACAACCTGTTTGAAGGCAGCCCGCTCTTGTTTGTCGAACCCACCGGAGAAACGGCAGACCAACAGCTCACCGAGGAACAGATCGACCTGGAGCACATCCGCGCCGACCTGCAGGAAGTACTGCAGCGTCAGCAGCAATTGACCGATGCCCAGCGCCCCGACGCGGTCGCTCGGCGCCGCAAGACCGGTCAGCGCACCGCTAGAGAGAACCTGGCCGACCTGCTGGATGAAGGCAGTTTCATGGAATACGGCGGCTTCGCCCTCGCCGCTCAACGTACCCGGCGCAGCCATGAAGACCTGCTGAAGATGAGCCCCGCGGATGGTCTTATTGCTGGTATCGGTACAGTCAACGCCGCCCTGTTTGGTGCTGAAGCAGCCCGCTGCATGGCGATGAGTTACGACTACACCGTATTTGCCGGCACCCAAGGAGTGATGAACCACAAGAAAACCGACCGCATGTTGGAGCTGGCCGAACAGTGGCGCCTGCCGCTGGTGTTTTACGCCGAAGGCGGCGGTGGCCGGCCCGGCGACGTTGACAAGGTGGGCGTGGCAGGACTGGATTGCACGACCTTCATGCGCATGGCTCGACTCAGCGGGCAGGTGCCGCTGGTGGGCGTCGTGTCGGGCCGCTGCTTCGCCGGAAACGCTGCGCTGCTCGGCTGCTGTGATGTGATCATCGCCACCCGCAACGCCACCATCGGCATGGCAGGCCCAGCGATGATCGAAGGGGGTGGGCTGGGTAGCTACACGCCTGAAGAAGTCGGCCCTACCCGCATGCAGGGGCCCAATGGCGTCATCGATGTAGTAGTCGAAGATGAAGCACAGGCTACCCGTGTAGCGAAGCAATACCTGTCCTATTTCCAGGGCGATCTGCCGACCAGCGAATGCGCCGACCAGCGCATCCTGCGGCATCTGATTCCGGAAAATCGCCTGCGGGTGTACGACATCCGCGAGGTAATCACTGCGTTGGCCGATACCGATTCCGTGCTGGAGCTGCGTCAGCAGTTTGCACCGGGCATGATCACCGCCCTGGTACGCATTGGCGGCAAGGCCTTTGGCCTGATGGCCAATAACCCGATGTATCTGGGTGGCGCTATTGATGCGGCGGCTGGCGATAAGGCTGCGCGTTTCATGCAGCTCTGTCAGGCCCATGGCCTGCCGATGGTGTCGCTCTGCGATACCCCCGGCTTCATGGTCGGTCCCGAATCCGAACAACAGGCAACAGTGCGCCATGTGTCACGCATGTTCGTCACCGCTGCCAGCCTGAGCATTCCGTTCTTCACCGTCGTCCTGCGCAAGGGCTACGGTCTGGGGGCGCAGGCCATGGCCGCCGGCAGCTTCCACGCGCCGATGTTCACCATCGGCTGGCCGAGCAGTGAGTTTGGCGCCATGGGCCTGGAGGGTGCGGTGCGATTGGGCTTTGCCAAGGAACTGGCAGCACTCGAGGATCCGACGGAGCAGAAAGCCCTGTTCGACAAACTGGTCGGAGAGTTGTATGCCCGCGGCAAGGGCATCAGCATGGCCAGTTTCCTTGAAATCGACGCAGTTATCGACCCACTGGAAACCCGTGATTGGCTACTGCGCGGCCTCAACTCGGCACCCGCTGAGTCCTTGCAAGCGGGCACCCGGCCCTTCGTGGATACCTGGTAATCTCTGCCGCTTCCGGTTGCCCTGTGATCAGCGTTGCTTGAGTTCTACTCGAGCAACGCTGGCTTCGCCGCAGATATCACGTCATCCCCCACCCGCACAGCTCGCAACCGATCAGCGCGAACCAACTGATGGCTGGCTATGATCAGCAATCCATCCGCCTGCCGACGCACCAGTGCCTGCATCACCCTGTCACGGGTTTCAGCATCCAGTCCGGCAAAGGGTTCATCCAATAACAGAATGGGGCGATCCGCCAAAAGCAGCCGCGCCAGCGCAATACGTCTTGCCTGGCCACCGGAAATAGCCGAACCCAGCTCCCCCGGCAACAGCTGTAACTGCTGCGGATGGCTGCGCACCCAGTCATCCAGTGCCATGTCCGCCAGTACCTGCCATAACTGCCCATCATCGGCATTGGGGTTGCCCAGCCGCAGGTTATCCGCCAACGGCAGATCAAAGATATCCACATCCTGGGGCAGCCAGCCCATCAGATTGCGCAGATCCCAGTGCTCCAGCGGTTGGTTATTGAGCAGGCAGCGCCCCTGGTAGTCGATGGACTCACCGGCGAGCAGCTGCAACAAGGTGGATTTACCCCCTCCGGAGGGGCCGTGCAGCAGCAGTGTTTCCCCCTGCTCCAACTGCACATTCAGATCCGCAGCGCCATTCAATGCCCCCGGCCAGCACACGCTCAGTTGTTGCCAGGCCACGGTATAAGGCGGTTGAGGCCTGGGCCGAACCGCGCCAGAGGGCGGAGCGCCAATCTCTACCAATGCCTCCACCCTGTCCCGTGCGGCCTGACTCAAGCCCAACGCCACAAAACTGCCCGCCAAGGGCAGCAGTGCTTCCCCCAGCCCCAGCAATGCCAGGGTAACCGCCAGAAGCACAGGCACCGAGATGTCTGCACCTGTCAGCCCTTCAGCCTGCCATAGCACCATCAGCAGGCTGGCGGCCAGCGCCCACTGCTGCAGCAAAGCAATCACACTGGCGAGTTGCTGCTGGTCATCCTGCTGTGCCAGGTATTGTTGATCCCGCTGACTGAAATCTGCTGCCCGACCTGCCCAGCGTTGCCAGATCAACAGGGGTGTGAGCAGTTGCAGGCTATCCAGCAGATGAGCCCGGCGTTGCTCTCCACGTTCGACATCATCACGGGCCAGCTGCCCGCCCCGCCAATAGCCGAGCCATGGCAGTAACCAGGCCATTAGCAGACCGGGCAACGCGGCAATCAGCAGATGACTGCCGATCAGTCCCAGAAGCCCTGACAGCAACAGCAGTATCAGACTGGCCCAGGCCCAGGGCATCACCACCCGCAGGGGAAATTGATCAAGCAGGTCGATGTCAGCCACCAGCCGGTGCATCGCCTGGCTGCTGCGTGCAGGCAACTGGCTAGCCTGGCTGATTCGGCGAAACAGAGTCGCACGCAGATCGCGGAGCAATCCCAGTGCAGCATGGTGCGACGCCAATCGCTCACCGTAGCGGCCCAGGGTGCGAGTCAATGCCAGCAGTCGGATGATCGCGGCTGGTCGAAAGATGTCCAGCACGTATCCGGTTGCCATGCCGGCCAACGCAGCTGCGGTGATGAACCATCCGGATAAGGCGAGCAGGGCGATAGCAGAGAACAGCGCTATCGAGCCCAGCAACAGCGCCAACAACCAGCCCTGCCAGCGGCTGCGCAGCAATCCATACAGCGCCATCGGTTGCCGGTCTGGCCTGTGTGGGTCAGTCATGGCAGCGCTCCAGACTCAGCCGCCGATCCACCCACTCCAGGCCGGCCGATTCATGACTGACCAGCAACAGGGTTCGTCCACGACTGACGCGCTCCAAAAGCGCACCGATGATCAGCGCAGTCTCAGTATCCAGATGAGCCAGCGGCTCATCCAATAGCCATACCGACGTATCGCGCAGCAGCATGCGCGCCAGCGCCAGCCGGCTCAATTGCCCACCAGACAGGCCTGAACCACACTCTCCCAGCGGGGTCTGTAACTGCAGCGGTAATCGCCGTAATAATGGCCACAACTCGACCTCACGCAGCACCTCAATCAGCTCGGCATAGCTGGCTTCCGGTGCTGACAGCCGCAGGTTATCCGCCACGGTTCCCGGCAGCAGTTCAGGCTGCTGAGCCAGATAGCTGACATGGGCATGCCACTCATTGCGGCGCAGCTGCGCCAACGGGCGCCCATCAATCAGAATCTCGCCGCAATAGGGTAGAAAGCCGAGCAAAGTATGAATCAAGGTGGACTTGCCGCTGCCGCTGGGGCCCTGCACCAGCAGCCGTTCACCTGCAGCCAGCCGCAGGTTTACCTCTGGCAGCCGCGCCGGGATACCCTCCCCCGCTACGGACAGCTCGTGGCACTCAATGGCCGGCGCAGCGGGCAGTGTCAAAGGCTGAGCGCCGGCATGTTCCACGACATTCAATTGCAGTAACGGCAGCATATCGGTCAGTGCCGCCTGCGCTTCGGCGCGGGCATGGTAGTCACTGCCCAATTGCCGCAATGGCGCATAGAACTCCGGGGCCAACAGCAGGATGAACAGGGCGCTCTGATAGGGCACCGGCGTTTCACCCTGCGTCCAGGGCAACATCCCGAGCAGTCCCATACCCAGGTAAAGCGCCAGCATGGCAATGGCGATCGAAGCAAAAAGCTCAAGCACAGCGGTGGATAGAAAGGCCAGGCGCAGCACTCCCATGGTACGGCTGCGGTAGTCTTCCGCAGCCTGCTCCACCGCCAACTGCGCGGCGGGCAGCGCCTGCAGATGACGCAATGTGCGCATACCGCGTAACAGATCGAGGAAGCGACTGCTCATGCGGCCCAACGCACCAAACTGACGCTGGCTCGCGGCAGCAGCACTCTGCCCCAATAGAATCATGAACAGCGGCACCAGGGGCGCCGTCAGCAACAGCAAGCCCGCCGCGAGCAGGCTGTGCCAGGCGGTAACCACCAGCAGCATCAAGGGCACAATGATGACCAGTTGGCGCTGCACCTGATAGCGGCTGATGTATCCCTCCAGCGCGTCTACCTGATCCAGTACCTGGCTGGTCAATTGTGCATCAGCGCCCAGTACCCGGCGCGCCGGGCCCAGCGCGGCCAGGCGTTGTAACAGCAGCTCCCGCAGATCTCTTCTGGCCCGCCAGCCAGCCTGCTGACAGAGTCGTTCCCGCGCATACTGCAGCAGCGGGCGCGACATCAGGCAGATCAGCAAAGACGGCAACCACCAGCCGGCCCGCTCGGCAGCCGGCGCGTCCAGCCAATAGATCTGTAACCAATGCCCGAACAGACTGGCTATGACCCAGCTCTGCAGAATAAACAGCACAGCAGCCAGCAGCGCCAACCCCAGCGCGATACACAGCAACCGGCGCTGACCGCGCATGATCCGACGCAGCCACCGCGCTACCTCATCCGCAGGGCTCATGGGTCAGCAGCGTTCCTCAATGGTAGCCTTCACCGGCGCGCACCTTGCCGCGGAACACCCAGTAGGTCCAGGCGGTATAAGCGAGGATGACCGGGATGACGAACAGCATGCCGATCAGCAAAAACAGCTGGGAGCCCGGTGCCGAGGCGGCATCCCAGAGGGTGTAATCGGGCGGCACCACATAGGGCCACTTGGTGACCAACAGACCCAGAAAGGTAAAGACAAACATACCCATGGTGGCAATGAATGGACTGGTCTGCTGACGTCGACTGATGCCACGGAACACCAGCCAGGCAAACACCAGTGCCAACAGCGGGAAAATCCAGATGACGCGAATAACACTGAACCAGCGTTCAAAGGCAGAGGGGTCAACCAATGGCGTCCACACGCTCACAATGGCAAACACCGCCAACACCGCCAGTAACAACCAGGGCGCAATGCGGTAGGCCCATTGCTGAATATAGTCCTCCGTCTTCATGATCAACCAGGTACTGCCGAGCAGCGTATAACCAGCCAGCAAGCCCAATCCGGTCAGCACAGTGAACGGTGTCAGCCAATCCAGCGGCCCGCCCACATAGCGTCCATCCAGGGTATTGAAACCTTCAATGTAGGTGCCTACGACCGCACCCTGTGCGAAAGCAGCGATCATCGAGCCACCGGCAAAAGCCCAGTTCCACAGATACCGGGAGCGCTCGGCCTTGAAGCGGAATTCAAATGCCACGCCGCGGAAGATCAGTCCGGCGAGCATCAGAAACACGCCGATATACAGCGCGGGCATGAACACTGAATACACCAGCGGGAAGGCCGCCAGTAAACCCGCACCGCCGAGAATCAACCAAGTTTCGTTGCCATCCCAGACTGGCGCAACCGAATTCATCATCACGTCCCGCGCCGCCTCGTCGGGCGCGAAGGGAAACAGGATGCCCACCCCCAGGTCGAAGCCGTCCATCAAGACATACATCATGATGCTGAAGGCGATGATCACTGCCCAGATAATACTCAGGTCAATGCCGTGCATGGGTGTGTTCTCCCTCGTCCATACTGACATGGCTGGCCGACAGCGGACGCTTTGGCCGTTCAACATCGTGGGTATCAGCATGCCCGTCGATACTCTCGATACCGGCGCGCAACACACGCATCAGGTAGTACAGGCCAGCGCTGAAGATCAGCGCATACACCAGCACATAACCCAGCAAGGTGAATAACACCATGCCTCCGGTGAGCGACGGGGTCAGTCCTTCAATATGGCTCATCTGCTCGTACACCAGCCAGGGAAAGCGACCCACCTCGGTGACTATCCAGCCGCACAGCACAGCGACAAAGGGGGTGAATGCCATCAGCCGCAGGGTTTGCAGGAAGAACGGCTGACGCCAATAACGACCGCCCTTGCGCAACACCAGCCCGGCCAGTGCGCAACCGATCATCAACAGTCCGATACCCACCATGATGCGGAACGCCCAGAACACGATCCACACCGGTGGCCGTTGCTCGGGCGGCACTGTCTTGAGGCCGGGCAGTTCACCACTCCAGTCATGGGTAAGAATCAGACTGCCCAGCCTGGGAATGCCCACCTCGAAGTGGTTACGCTCAGCCTCGCGAACAGGCAGGGCGAACAGCAGCAGCGGCATGCCGCGCACTGTCTCCCAGTTTCCCTCCATTGCCGCCACCTTGATGGGTTGATGCTCCAAGGTATTCAGCCCATGGAAGTCACCAATGACCGCTTGTGTCGGCGCAGCAATCAGGATCAGCCAGAGGCACATGGACAGGGCCCGACGATTGCTTTCCACCTCGCGGCCGGTCAGCAGATACCAGGCACTGACCCCGGCGACAACAAAGGCGCCGGTAAGGAAAGAGGCGACCACCATATGGGCAAAGCGGTAGGGGAATGACGGGTTGAAGATGGCCTGGCCCCAGCTGGTGACGGCAAACATGCCATCCGCGAACACGGTACCAACCGGGGTGTGCATCCAGCTGTTGGCCGCCAGAATCCAGAATGTCGAAATGAGCGTGCCCAGCGCCACCATGCAGGCGGAGAACAGATGCATGCCCGGCGGTACCTTGTCGCGGCCAAACAACAGCACACCAAGGAAGGCCGCTTCAAGAAAGAAGGCAGTCACCACCTCATAGCTGAGCATCGGGCCGATGAAGTTGGCCGCTGCAAAGGAAAAGTTGCTCCAGTTGGTACCGAACTGGAAGGACATGACGATGCCCGAGACCACGCCCATGGCAAAGGCCACGGCAAATACCTGGATCCAGAACTGCGACAACCGCGTCCAGACCGGATTGCCGGTCTTGAAGGCGAGCATCTCGAGGAAGGCGATAAAGGTAGCAAGGCCGATGGTGAACACCGGGAAGATCGCGTGAAAACACACGACAAAAGCAAACTGCAGACGGGATAGCAGCAGCGGATCGAATTCCATCTGTGCAACTCCTTATCCTGGTCGATCCCTACCGGGCTGACCGTTCGGCGAGGTTAATTCTGGCTCCGGACTATGGGAGGCGCATCGCTCCGATCACGGCAAAGCCAAAGCGGCCACCACCGGGCGCGCTGAAGTATCAGACAGGGGATAAGGGAGGGCGTTCCCGGCTTTTCTGCCGGGAACAGACGCGACACGCTAGAGCATCATCCAGAATGCCACGCACACAGGCAGCAGCAGCGCAGTGACGATGCCCATCAGGCTCATCGCCAGCGCCGCGAAGGCGCCCGTTTCGTCACCTTCTTCCAGCGCCCGGGAAGTGCCCACCGCGTGGGCCGCCAGGCCCAAGGCCATGCCGCGCGCGGAAGGCTCGGTGACACCGGTTACGTTCAACAGCCAGGGGCCCATCAGCGCACCCAGCACCGCGGTATACATGACAAAGCCAGCCGCCAGCGCGGCGATGCCACCCACCTGCTCCGCCACTGCCATGGCGATCGGTGTGGTCAGCGATTTAGGCGCCAGCGTCATCAGCATGGCGAAGTCAGCGCCCAGCAACCAGGCCAACAGCAGGGTCACGACCGTCACAAACACACCACCCACCATCAGGGTAATCATCACCGGCCAGAAGTATTGCCGAATGCGTCGCATATTGTGGTACAGCGGCACCCCCAGGGCGACGGTAGCGGGCGCCAGCAACATGGTCAGAGGGAACACCGCATCACGATAGGCGGGATACTCCAGACCAAGCAGCCAGAGCGCCGGAATCAGCAGGGTGATGGCGACGATCAATGGGTGCAGCAAGGCCATACGGGTGCGCTCATACAGAGCCTGGCCCAATTGATACACGCCCAGGGTAAGACCAATCAGGAACAGCGGATGCGCGACCACTGCCGACCAAGCCATGGACAGGGCGTTCATACCCCCTCCTTACGCAGCTGGCGCTTGATCAGATACTGCATCAGATGACCGACAAGCGGTACCACCAGAATAAAGGAGACGGTCAGACTCACCAGAATGGCGGCGGCATCAGCCGCGATCTCACTTCCGTACATCATGATGCCGGTCGCCGGCGGGGTCAGCAGCAGGGGCAGAAAGCGCAACAGTCCAGATGAGGCCGTCTCTATCGAGTCACTGACCCGGCCACGGAAGCGCAGAAATACCACCAGCAGCACCATGCCAATGATGGCACTGGGCAGAAAAGGCAAAAACAGCACATTCAAGGCAGTGCCGATCAGCTGGAACAGAATCAGCCAGCTCAGCCCTCGTATCAACAACATCCGGATATTCCTTCGCCACCACAAAATTGTTTCAGACTTATGACTACATGCCGAGAGCCGGGTCTTAGGGTATCCTCCCTGCCCGCGAGCTTCAAACCATACCACCGATGCCAAAAAAAGCGGCAGCGGATTCTAAAAATACACGCCAGAGACGACCCCGTGGTCGGCTCCGGGCTCATAACGACTGAATGAACATGACTGATGAAAATCTGGTTTTCCAAAGCTATGGCCGTTGCTGTAAAGCACCCGCCTTTTTTGACGATTTCTACGCGACCTTCCTCGCCAGCTCCCCGGAGATAAAAGAGAAATTTCTCCACACTGACATGGTTGCGCAAAAGCAGCTATTGCGCGCAGGTATCCTCAATCTCGTGTTGTATGCCCGCGGACTGCCGCCAACCAAATTACATGCACTGGCCGCCTCCCACTCGCGTGACCGGTTGAACATCCAGCCGCATCTGTATAACTACTGGCTGGAAGCCCTGCTGGAGACTGTTCGCCGGCATGACAGTGAAATAGACCGGGACGGGTTGGATGCCTGGCGCAGGGTACTTGCCAAGGGTATTGAAGTGATACGGAGCGGTTACTGACAGGATCAGCAACGCAGTTTAATATGCCCCCTTCGTCAAATCATGCAGCCGGAAACCACTCTCCATGCGCACACTGATCAAGGGCGCCGCCGTCGCCAGCCTTGTTATGACCAGCAGTATCGCTACTGCCTCGCCTCTGCTCTGGCAGGACAACAGCGTGACCTATCTATATGGCAAGGATTTTCAGGTCGACCCGTCCATCCAGCAGACCGTCACGTTAGAACATGTCAGCGGTTGGAGCTTTGGCGATCTGTTCATGTTTGTTGATAGCATTCATTACAACGGCGAAAAGGATGTCGCCGGTAACAACAGCACCTGGTATGGCGAAATTGCACCGCGCCTGTCGCTGGGCAAACTGAGCGGCCAACAGTTCAGTTTCGGGCCGATCACCGACGTGTTGCTCGCTGCCACCTATGAACAGGGACGAGGCGACATCAAGAACTACCTGCTCGGGCCTGCTGTAGATCTGACGGTACCCGGCTTTGATTATCTGCAGCTGAACACCTATTACCGCCACTCCGACACCCCTGAAGGTGTACGTAGCGCATGGCAAATCACCCCGGTCTGGGCATTCACTATCCCAGCCGGCCGCTCCGACATTCTTATCGACGGCTATATCGACTGGATCGTGGACAATGATGGTGGCAACGGTGACAAGCATGCCAACCTGCACTTCAACCCACAGGTCAAATATGATCTGGGCAAGGCGTTGGGCTGGCAGGCAAAACAACTGTATACAGGTATTGAATACAGCTACTGGAAGAATAAGTACGGCCTGCAAAACGTATCGGGCTTCGATACCAATCAGAACGTCACCAATCTATTGGTTAAAATGCACTTCTGAGCCGTGCGGGCTGCCTGTTCAGCAGGCAGCCTGTCCTTTCAAGTCAATGACACCGCATCAATAATACGCACCGCAATGGTGATCAGTATGGTGGCAGAGCCAGCCATCATCAGCGCCACACCCCAGCCCTTGTCACGAAAGTTGAAACCTACTCCCAACAGCAGAAAACCGAGCACCAGCAGGCTCAGCATAAGGTGCAACTCATCAATGGAAGTCATCTGTATCCTTCTTGGTTCAGCAGGCCGTTATTCGACACGGATAATCGGGGGCTCATGGTAGCTGCCTGACATGACACTGCCAAGGCAACTACCTGAACAGAAGGTCTTATTGCAGACCCTGCATTCCTGCCAGCAAGCCGACCAGCTCTTCCAACTCGATGGACTGACCATTGAGCTTGACCGCACCGCCGGCATAGTTCAGCTGGGAAAGGATACTGTCCCCCTCCACCTGACCCAATTGCATCATCTCGGCCATACCGCCGACCATCTCCGCCATCATCAGTGCTTCGCGCTCCACCGCCGCGCTATCTGCCCCAGGCTGGAACAACGCCTTGTGCCGGGCCATATCCACCAGCATCGGTTTGGATAGAACCAGTTTGGCCTCAAGGTTGCTGATCAACTGCGGCATCAGCATGGCGGGCGGCAGTTCCAGAGACATCGGCCGGTCCAGATCCACCCCCAGGCTGAAGCGACTTTCGCCGTTGGCAGTCTTGATGGAAAAATTATCCAGCGACACGCGCGGCTGTCCTTCCAGAATCTGTTCCAGCGCGGCCTGAACCTGCCCCTTCACCGCCTCAACGTCTCCATTCACACTGCCCAACATGGCACTGTTGTATATCCCCGCCAGCACCATCATGGCTTGCGGATCGAAGCGGCTGAAGGTCCAGTCCATATCCATCGAGCCCAGTTTATTGGTTCCATAACTGACCGAGCCAATTCGATAGGTGATCTCCACGTTGGCACCGTCTGCATCCAGTCGGGTGTTATCGGATTGCAGCATTCCGTTGAGAATCAGCGGGGGCTTGTCGTCTACCACCGCAGCCAGTTGATCCAGCTCCATCCTGCCGGAACCCAGGTACAGTCCCGATGCATCGCGCTGACGATCCAGGCTGAAATTCATGCCAACCAGGCTGACGTTGGCCCGCCCTGCCAATTCGATTGAGTCTACCCGGCCCTCGAACTGGAGCTCGGAACCCGTGGTATCGGTTGTGTAAACAGCCGAGAGGCCGGAAAAACGGCTGGTGATATGTTCGTTCTGCCAGTTCAGCGGAGCTATCTGCAGATCGCCCTTGATACCGTTTCCATAACCCACACTGCTGGTCATGGTGACTGGCGGGCGGCCCGCGCTGGCAGCAAACAAATCGGCCAGCGCATCGGTCTGCTCCAATTGTGCATGGCTGACAGCCATGACCGGCAACCATTTGAAAGACGTCAGGCGGGACAGCGGCAGCGGGCCATGTTCGATATGATCGTTGATGAATAGCTCGAGCCCGGCGTCATCCCCCTCAGCCGCCTCCAGCACCAGACGGTAGCGCGCCTGACTGCTGAACAGGCTGCGTTCAAAGGTCGTCATTTCCAACACAAGGTCGGTGTTGGGGAACTGGCTTTGCAGTTGCTCGTTAGCCAGATCAATATTCTGTTCCAGCACCTGCTCCACCTGGCTACCGGTGTACCAGGCACCTGCAACCCCTGCGGCGGCTATTATCCCAAGAGCTATCGCTGCTTTCCCCGCTGTTGTCATGATGCTTGGCGGCCGCAAGAACTGAGTGCAACACCTGACCATTCCGGTATGGTGTCGCC
>CAYYUQ010000028.1:0-35477 GCA_964474945.1 uncultured Halopseudomonas sp.
CCACCTTCTTTCAGGTGGACGGGTTTGCCGGCTTCGCCGGGCAAACAAAAAACCCCGGATAAACCGGGGTTTTCGACAGTCCGAGGTGCCCTTGCGAGCACCCCTTCCTCACAGTAACAGCAGTATCTAAACCTCAGCGTACACCAGCAGCCCTCAGAGCAGCTGGAGTGAACTGATTATAGGTCGGCGGTGTGCCACCGTACTGCGGAGCAGAAGCCTCTTCGGTGTACATACCCAGAGCGATGTAACGGCCTGCCAGCAGGTCATACAGGGTCTCCAGTGTGTAGCCCGGAATCTGCTGCTTGTAGTTGAAGGCCAGATGACCTTCACCTACGCGCCACAGCGTGCCGCGACCGTCATAGTGGTCAGCCAGGGAGATCATCCAGGAGTCCTCATCCACGAAGAAGTTACGCTGGGCGTAAATGTGGCGCTGACCCTGTTTGACGTCACCCTGTACTTCCCATACACGGTGCAGCTCGAAACGGGTGTGTTCCGGATTGACGTGACCGGCTTTCAGCACGTCGGCATACTTCAGACCCTGTTCTGACAGCTTGCCTGAGTTGTACGGCAGGAATACTTCCTTCTTGCCAACCAGTTTCCAGTCATAACGGTCAGGTGCACCGTTGTACATGGAGAAGTTGTCAGAAGTACGCATGCCGTCAGAAGCGGTACCTGGGCCGTCATAAGCAACCTGCGGGGCGCGACGCACACGACGCTGACCCGCGTTGTATACCCATGCCATACGCGGCTCTTTCAGTTGATCCAGAGAATCGTGTACCAGCAGCACGTTACCGGCCAGACGGGCTGGCGCATTCACACGCTGTTTGAAGAACAGCATGGTGTTGGGCATGCTCGCCGGATCCACGTCGGGCATCAGGTTCGGATAACCCACTTCTTCTTCCATCTTGATCAGAGTGAAAGAACCATTGGTCTGCGGCATGGCCTGCATGTACCAGCGGTGTACGTTCAGGCGATAGCGGGTCATGTGGTTCCAGATGACTTCGCCGCCGCTCTTCGGTACCGGGAAGATAAACGAGGCGCCTGGCTCAACGTTCTCTACACCGTCACCACCATTGACCAGCTTGGCCTGGCCAGCAGTGCGCTTGACCTGATCGTAGATGCTCTGCGGGAAACCCACAGTCCGCTTACTCTGGTAAACCGGCATCCGGTAGGTTTCCGGATAACGCTCGAACAGCGCGATCTGGCCCGGTGTCAGGTTGTCCCGGTATTGCTGGTAGTTCTGTGCGGTAATCACGAACTCCGGCTGCTCATCCTTGAACGGGTTTTCCAGGAAGTTGTTGGCCAGGCTCTGGCCTGCATCCGCAGCCAGGCCACCCGTCCACTCAGGAATGGTACCCGCTGCGTTACCGGCCTTCTCAGCGCCGACTGGCGTCAGGTTGGCACCCAGTTGATCAATTTCCGACTGGGACAGGCTCTGTGCTGCTACAGCGCTGGCAACCAGACTCAATGCCAGACCGCAGGCACCGATAAATACTTTCTGCATTTGCATATTGTTTTTCTCCAAAAAACTGCTTAGAAGCTTACGCCGACGCTGACAGCGGCGAAGTCGCGGTCAACCAGAGTGTTGTACTTGCCATCAAAGAAGTTGGTGTAGCTGATGCTGGCGTTGTACTTGTTGGCGTAATCGGCATTCAGACCGACGCTGATCGACTTGGCATTTTCGTTGAAGTTGGGGCTGTAACCCTCAACGTCATGCGACCAGGCCAGAGTCGGGCTCAGGTTGATACCGGCAAATACGTTGCTGTAGTCCAGGGACGCACGTACGCGATAGCCCCAGGAAAAGTCGGTGAAGAAGCCGTTGTCTTCACACCAGCTGGCTGCGTTAGGCGAACGACCACCTTGGACGGTAGTACCCTGATAGTGCGAACACTCACCAACGGGCTGACCATCACCAACCTGCCAAGGGCTTTGACCGAACAGCGAATCACGACCGAACTTGGGCCCGCTGTTGCTCATGCTACCGATGTAGTTGGCACCGACTTCACCCACCAACGCCAGGCGACTTGCACCGAATACGCGGTCAATGAAGTGAACGGCACTCATGGATGCCTGCCAGAATTCCTTGCGCTCGTAACCCTGGATGTAATCACCCGGGTTGAGGTTGGTCAGACCACGATGGGTATTGTCCTGACCGGTACTAGGAATACCAACGCCCGCGCCCATCAGGGCAACACGGCTGCCATCGCCAGTGTTGATCTGCAGCGGCATGTTCGGACGGTAGCTGATTTCACCGGCTACGGATGTGCCGCCAATATCGGTACCGAAGCTGATGCCGTACAGGCGAATATCTTCCGGATGCTCGAAGAAATAACCAGCACCACCGAAGTCACCCTCGTAGCCCTGAATGGGCACCATCAGATCAGGACGGTCGATTGCAGCCGGGCCTGCTACACGGCCAGCAATGTTGGAGTACAACGGATTGCGGCTATGGTAGTTCATGGCATAGAAGCCAAACTCGGTATTGTTCAGCGCAGGAGCAAACCAGCGGAAGGCCACACCGAACTGGCCGCTATCACTGGCTTCCTTGTCCTTACGAGCCCGAGCGATGTAAGTCATCTGGGGCTGCAGATCGGGATGCAAGTCAGCGCCGTTGAATACCAGACGGTTATTACAGTTACGAGCAGCCACGTCAGTAGTGGAGAAGAAGGTACCGCAGTTGTCCGCCACAGTGCCGTGCCACTTGAGCTGATAGAAGGCTTCCATGCTCAGGTTTTCGGTCAGGCCTTGGGAGAAATACAGCATCTCAACCGGCATCAGACCTTCTTTCAGCTCCGCTCCTGGGCGACGGAAGGCAGACGCATCAACCGGGTTGATGGAGTTGATACCGTTCTGAATGAAGACACCCTCACCCCAGCTGACGACCTGACGACCCAGGCGGACGTTGCCGGGGTTATTGCCAATGGAATAGTTGTGGTAGACGAAAGCGTCCAGCAGCTGAATGCCGGAGCCTTTCTGCAGAGGGTGACGACCGGAGTCGCTGATGTCGTAGAAGCGCTGGCTGCCGTCCTTGGTTTCAAAATCGTACCAGTAGTTACCACGAACGAAAGCGCCGGAGTTACCGTAACGCAGTTCCAGATCATGGGAACCCTTGAAAATCTTGGAGAATATATCGCCTTTCTTGTAGTTCAGACGTCCGTCATCCGAAGTACGTGCGGCGGCTTCACCACCCATATCGCGATGCCAGTACAAGCGCTTGTCTCGATCCGACATGGACATACTCGCGCCGATGGACAGCTGAGTATCCAGTTGCGCCTCAATTTCACCGATATTAAAGCTGACTGCGTTTGCAGAACCTGAAAAACTGGCCAATCCGATAGCCAGGGGTAAGGCCGCGAGCGACCAGGCATGCATTTTTTTTGTCATTGTGCTGCTCCGTTTGGGTGACATGAACCTGTGTATCGCGAGACACGTTCAGGACATTACCGAGTCTGTCATGAGCACACCCAAAACAACCTGCCCCTGACGGCCAATTCCCTTGCCTTAAGCGGCCATTCACAGAATAAATATGAATCATCAGTCAGCTGAAGTCATTCAGCCATGCAACCAGAAAATCGGTTCAACCGGTTTGCAACTCAAACAGATGTTTGTTACAAAACCTGCATGGAATGGGCTCATGGAAAGCGCTACATGCACTGGAAGCGATTTACTTTGAGGGAGCGTGCTGGATATTTTTTCACTAATTGTCGGCGAAAGAGACAAGCCAAGCGACTCTCTTTGTAATTCCGCACTGTGAAACAGGATTTCGAAGCCCGGGCAGCCGACTCTATATAGAATGTTTCGGCCTTCCGAGACAGAAAAGAATTCTGTCCGTCCACGCGCTTTTAAGGGAAGCATATGTTGGGAAGCGTAAAAGAACAAACAAAAAGCAACGTTCGCGAGCATACCTACTGGATGGCGGTCATCAACCGCGCTCTGGCGCAGTATGGCGTCGACCTGACCCAATCCAGCCTGGCGTCCGGCCTGACCAACAGTCGTCTGCCTGATTCAGCTTTTATCGAGCAGGCCAGCTCCAATCTGGTGTGGAACGAAGCCACCCGGCTGTCCGGTGATGATCTGTTTGGTTTGCGACTTCACCGTATTTTTTCGCCTTCGGCAATTAATCTGCTATGGCTCTGCGCCGGCACATCCGCCACCATCGGGGCAGCTCTAGAGCTGCTTACCCGCTTTTTCCCAATAGTCACCACCCAGATGCGGCTCGAACTGCGTCGCGATGAAGATGAGTCATCCCTGTGGCTGATCCCGGTAGGCGATCCGCATATACAGCACATCGAGGCGGTATTGGGCTACCTCGGGCGAGGTTTGAATCAGCTGGATGATACCGGCAGAGGCTTATTCAAACGCGCCATATTGGGCCGTTCACCGAATGATCTGGATTTATGCCGACGCCTTCTCGAATGCGACGAGGTCATTTGCGCTGCTTCCTATGCGGTCGTCATGCCGCATTCCATGCTGGATAAGCCACTGGTGACCGCCGATGCCTTCATCTGTACACGCTTGATCGACACCCTTCAGGACATGCTCGCCAATCAACCCACCACAGATCTGGTGGAGCAGGTAAAGCGGCGTGTTCAATTGCTGTTGGGATCGGGGGATATCAGTGTCGAACGGGTTACCAGCCCACTGAACATCAGCCCACGGCATCTGCGCAGGAAGTTGAGCCAGGAGGGCACATCCTACGAGCAACTGGCCGATGAAGTGCGCCGGGAAACGGCGATTCGCATGATTGGCGAAGGCGAGCTGTCCTTGACCAGCATTGCCTACGAACTGGGCTTTCTCGACCCCAGCAGCTTCACCCGCGCTTTCCGCCGCTGGACTACCATGAGCCCGACAAGTTTTCGTCAGCAGGTAGCCGAACGCGCAACGGATAACTCAGGCGACGAAGTTGCCATCAAGCACCAATAATTCTCATACGAAGGCTGCCTGCGTCCGGGCGGCTGCGCTTTCGGAGGCGAGGCAGCGCTGCTGCAGACTATCCGTCTGAAGCAGATCCTGCACGATCTGGGCACAGGTCTGGCGGCGTACTTGGTCAAACAACAGGCGCGCTTCTGGATAGTGCGTAGCCAGCATCACCAGCCATTGTTTCAAGCGACCCGGCGCATGGCGATCAGCGACCCGTTCGCGTACCTGTATATAGAAGTCGATAATCCAGGGATGCAGCCCAGCCCAACTGAGCATCGGTGTGGACTGGCCATGCTGGGCATCCAGGATTCGTCGTGCCAGGTCGGGACAAGCCACCAGACCACGGCCGATCATGATCTGGCTACACCCACTCACTGTCAGGATGCGCTGATAGCTGTCCAGATCAGTTACATCACCGTTGGCCACAATCGGCACCGCAACCGCCTCTCGCACCCATGCTAACCAATCCCAATCAGCTGGTGGTTTATAGCCCTGCTCCCGCGTGCGGGCGTGCACCGCAATTTCCGCGGCACCAGCACTGGCCAGCGCATCGGCGCACTCCAGAGTCTGGCTGGTATCGCTGTAGCCCAGCCGCATCTTGGTAGTAACCGGTACATGCGCCGGCAGCGCAGCCCGCACCGCCGCCACAATTTGATACAGGGTGTCAGGCTCACGCAGCAAGCTTGCCCCGCCGCGATGCCGATTGACTGTCTTGGCCGGACAACCAAAGTTCAGATCGACCGCCGGCGCACCCAACTCGGCCAGCAGCGCCGCGTTCCGCCCCAACCAATAGGGATCAGAACCGAGCAATTGAGGGTGAACCGGCACCCCGGTATTGGTTCGCCAGCCCTGCTGGCTTTCCGGAACGATACGGCGAATGGTGCCTCTATTCAGCAGCCCATCGGTTACCCGGATAAACTCGCTGACGCAGCGATCAATCCCGCCTATACGGGTCAGGATGTCGCGCATGGGCGCATCCACCAACCCTTCCATCGGCGCGAGGATAATCCGACCCCTCATGCCTTAATACCGTGACTGGCGAGCAATGAAAGGAACTCTGCTTCATTCATGACCTGGACACCCAATTGCTCTGCCTTGGCCAGCTTGCTGCCGGCACCCGGCCCTGCGACGACACAATGGGTTTTGGCGGATACGCTGCCGGCCACTTTGGCACCCAACCGTTCCAGATGCTCCTTGCCAACGTCCCGCGAGAAAGCCTCCAATGTACCGGTCAATACCCAGGTCTGACCACTCAATGGCAGCGCTGCACTGTCTGCCCTGGGGCTATCCCAATGCATGCCAAAATCACGCAACTGCTGCTCAACTGCCAGCACCTGCTCGCGCTGTTTCGGGTCGGCAAAAAACTCACGCAAGCTGCGGATAGCTTTATCGTTAAGCCGCTCCACTTGCTTGAGATCCAGCCAGTCCGCCTCGATGATGGCTGCCAGACTGCCGAAACGATCTGCCAGCCGCTGGGCGCTGGTTGCGGCTACGGAGGGGATTTCCAATCGAGCCAGAAACTCGCCCAGCCCGACACTGGCAGCAAACTCTGTTCCCAGCCCCGCTTCATCCTGCAACTGAACTCCCCGCTCCAGGAGCTGGCGGATCACCGTCTGGTTATGCTCATCTTCAAAGAAAGAGGTAATTTCGTGGGCTACTTCAGCGCCGATTTCCGGTAGAAATTGCAGCACATGCTGCCGCGCGTGACTGATACGCTCCAGTGTTCCCAGTGCACGAGCCAGCAGCTTGGCGGTTTCCTCACCCACATCGGGGATACCCAGTGCGTAAATGAAACGTGCCAGGCTCACCTGCTTGCTCTGCTGAATAGCCAGTAACAGATTGGTGGTGGATACCTCAGCGAAACCTTCCAGGGTAATAACCTGGTGATGGGTCAAGGCATACAGATCAGCCGGGGAGGCGATCATCTCCCGCTCGATCAGTTGCTCGATGATCTTTTCACCCAGTCCGTCGATATCCAACGCCCGCCGGGAAACAAAATGGATAATCGCCTGCTTCAGCTGGGCCTTACAGGCCAGCCGGCCAACGCAGCGGTATACCGCACCTTCAGTGATGGTCTGTTTGCCGCGGCCACGCTTGATCAGTTGGGTACGCTCCACGGCAGACCCGCATACCGGGCACTGCTCAGGCACATCCACCGCTCGGGCATCGGCTGGACGCAGGTCTTGCACAACCTGCATTACTTGCGGAATCACATCGCCGGCCCGGCGGATAATCACAGTATCACCGATCATCACGCCCAACCGCCGCACTTCATCCATATTGTGCAGCGTTGCATTCGATACGGTGACACCCGCCACCTGCACCGGCTTCAGCCGTGCCACCGGGGTCACGGCACCAGTACGCCCTACCTGGAATTCCACGTCCAGCAGTTCGGTCATTTCTTCGCTGGCGGGGAATTTATGCGCGATGGCCCAGCGCGGCTCGCGGGCGCGAAAGCCCAGCTCACGTTGCCAGCCCAGGTCATTGACCTTGAACACCACGCCATCAATTTCGTAGGGCAGACTATTGCGCCGCTCGCCAATATCCCGGTAGTAGTCAAGGCAGCCTTCGACGCCTTCAACCAGTTTCAGCTCTCGGCTGATCAATAAGCCCCAGTCGCGCAATTTGTGCAGAATGCCGATTTGAGTATCGGGCAGCTCACCCTCAAAACGGCCGATACCATAACAACAGAACTCCAGCGGACGCTGGGCAGTAATATTTGTATCCAACTGCCGCAACGACCCGGCGGCGGCATTACGTGGATTAGCGAAGGTCTTGCCGCCTGCCTCACGGGCATTGTCATTCAAACGTTCGAAGCCGGCCTTGGGCATGTATACCTCACCGCGGACTTCAAGCACCGCGGGCCAGCCCTTGCCGCGCAGCTTCAGCGGAATATTACGTACCGTACGCACGTTGGCGGTGATGTCCTCGCCAGTTGTACCGTCCCCTCTGGTCGCGCCGCGCGTAAGCACGCCATCTTCATACAACAGGCTGATGGCCAATCCATCCAGCTTGGGTTCACAACAGTAGGCCACGCGTGCGCCATCACCGAACAGATCCCCATCCGGCAAATCCAGCGACCGCCGGATCCGGCGATCAAAATCATGCATATTCGTGTCGGCGTAGGCATTGCCGAGACTGAGCATGGGCACGTCATGACGTACCTGACCAAAGGCAGAGGACGGTATATCACCGACCCGCTGAGTTGGAGAGTCCGCGGTGATGATCTCCGGATTGGCCTCTTCCAGCGCGCGCAGCTCGTTGAACAGCCGGTCATACTCGGCATCCGGCACGCTCGGCTCGTCCAGTACGTAGTAGCTGTAGTTGTGCTGATCAATCAGTTCGCGGAGCTCGCTTGCACGCAGAGCTGGATCGGAGGTGACGGTCATGGTGGGTCAGTCATCGAAGCAGAAACGGGGAAGTGATTGTAGCAGCATAAGGATGAACTCAGTCCGTCCGGGAGTGCTCATATAGCCTGGCGCGGGCACCAGCCACGGAGTGCCGGGCTCCATCCCGGCGCGCCAACATTGCCGTCAGCGCGATAATCGAAATGGAACCCTCCGGTACATCGCCCTCCGGGAGGGCTAGTGGCGCATACCCAGTCGCTTGCGTTCGTATTCAGCGATACGCTGACGGTAATGCTCGATGGTCTGAGCGGTGAGTACGCTACGGCTCTCATCCTTCAGATCGCCACCCAGCTCCTGGGCCAGTTTACGGGCCGAAGCGATCATCAGATCCAGCGCCTGCTTGGGATGACGCGGACCGGGCAAACTCATGAAGAAGCTCACCGCACGCACATGGCTGTTATCCAGCTCGTCCAGATCAAAGATCCCGGGATTCAATGCGTTAGCCATGGAAAAGAGGATATCGCCATTTCCAGTCATGCTTTCGTGACGATGAAAAATGTTCATCTCACCGAATCGCAGGCCGCTTTCCATGACGCTTTGCATCATTGCAGCGCCGGAGAAACCCTGTTCACTGCGAGCCACCACGTTGATAACCAGCACTTCTTCCACGGGAGCGCGCTCGGTGGCTGGAACGGTGTCGGTTTCTACTGCCTGGATTGCTTCGCTGGTGTCGCGCTTCTTGCGTGAATGGCGCTTCGGCTCAGGGATATCGGCACGCAGAGTGCCATCATCCAGATCAAGACCTACCTGTTCCGGCTGCCGATCAGCCAGGCCGGGGTTGTCTATCCCGGCACCGACGTCATCACCCAGCGAAGGCTCCTCACGCTCGCTGGAGGAAATCACACGGGCCGGGCCGAGCAACTCGTCACGGTCAGGGGGTTCGGGCAAATCTTTCAAGTTACGTTCCAGCTTGAAGCGTATACGGGCGCGTCCGCCCATACGCCGCCAGCCATCAAAAAGAATCCCCGTAATAACCAGAAGGCCAATGACAATCAGCCATTCACGCAAACCAAAGTCCATGAATATAGTGTTCCCGTTTGTTATGCCTTAACCGTTGAGCAGCGCGCTGGCGAGCGCTACTGAAACTTCCCTGCTGACATGTCATTTCAACATGCCGTTTCCATGCGAGACAGTACCATGTCGCCAGCCCATTTTGCACCGGGCGATTACGCTTGCGCCAGTGCCGCCGCCTCTTCGACATTCACTGTGACAAGCCGTGAGCAGCCAGGTTCATGCATGGTCACCCCCATTAACTGATCCGCCATTTCCATGGCGATCTTGTTGTGGGTGATATAAATGAACTGCACCTTGCTCGACATCTCCTTCACCATGCGCGCGTAGCGCCCGACGTTGGCATCATCCAGCGGCGCATCCACCTCATCCAGCATGCAGAAAGGCGCCGGATTGAGCTGAAAAATGGAAAATACCAGCGCGATAGCAGTAAGTGCTTTTTCCCCACCTGAAAGCAGATGGATAGTGCTGTTCTTCTTCCCCGGTGGCCGCGCCATGATCGTCACGCCGGTATCCAGCAGGTCATCTCCGGTCAGCTCCAGCCAGGCACTTCCGCCGCCGAATACCCTTGGAAAGAGATACTGCAAACCACCGTTGACCTTGTCGAAGGTCTCCTTGAAGCGGCTGCGGGTTTCCTTGTCGATCTTGCGGATAACCTGCTCAAGGGTCTGCAGCGCTTCCTCAAGATCCGCGTTCTGGGCGTCCAGATAGCGTTTGCGCTCGGATTGCTGCTCATACTCATCAATCGCCGCGAGATTGATCGCACCAAGCCGTTGAATTTGCGCGTCCAGTCGCGCCAACTGTTGTTCCCATTCCGCTTCGGCAGCACCCTCCGGCAGCGTGGCAATCACGCCCTGCAGGTCATACCCGGCTTCCAGCAACTGCTCTTGCAGCCCCTGACGACGGGTTTGCATATCTCTGGCCAGCAACCGCTGTTCGTCCAATTGGTCGCGTATCATCTGCGCCTGCTGTTCAGCCTGACTGCGGCGACGCTCCTGCTCGCGCATCTGATGATCGACCTGCTCCAGCGACTGCCTGGCCATCCCCAGATCCTGCTCAGCCTGCACCCGGCGCTCGAGTAAAGCTTCCAATTCGAAGCGCTGGTCTTCTTCCGGGCCTTGCGCTTCCTCCAACTGCATTTGCAGTTGCCCGCGGCGCTCAGCAAGCCGTTCAACCTGCCCATGCAAACGCACCAGCCCCTGCTCGGTGGAATCGACCTGAGCACGCAGTGACTGCACACGCAGCGCCAACTGGTGTGCCCGATCCTTGTTCTGTCTGGCTTGCTGGCGGACGGCCTCCAGTTGCTCACGCACCTGTTCACGCTGATGTATCAGCGCCTCGCGATGATCGCTGTCTGCGGCCATGCGCTCCAACGCCCCCTCAAGAATGAGCCGAGCCTCGCCCAACTGCTCGAGTTCATCGCTGCGCTGAGCGCGTATATCTTCCAGATCCGCCACAATACGTTGGCGGCGGGCATGAACCTGTTCCAGCCGTACCTGACGAGCCGAATTCTGCGCCTTCAGTTCGCCGTGCTCTCGACCGAGGCGGGCCAGGTTCTGCTGCAACCCATCCCGTTGCTGCTCCAGCTGGTGAATACGCTCACGCAGCGTGGACAACTTTTCCTCACCTTCAGCGAGTTGCTCCTGTTGCTGCTCCAGACTGGCCTGCAGTTGCTGTATTTCCTGATGCCGGGCAAGCACGCCGGACTCCTGTTCTTCGCCCGCCCGGAAGCGCAACCAATTGGCACCCACCCAATGCCCCGCTGGGGTCACCACAGACTCATGGCTGGCCAATGTGCCGCGCATGGCGAGGGCTTGCTGCAGATCGGTAGCGACGCGCACGCTACCCAGCCAGGGAGCGAGGTCCAGCGTCGAGCTGACCTTGTTCAGCAAGCTCTCCGCCGAGGAGTTCGTTTCATTACCCACAGGCGCGTTGTCCACCAATCGCAGGTGGCCCTGCTGAAAGCCAGCAATCTGCGCTTGCATCGCTGCCAGCGAATCAAGGCTGATTGCCTGCAAGTCATCGGCCAGCACGGCTTCCACCGCCCGCTCCCAGCCCGGCTCAACACTCAGTTGGCCGGCCAGCACGGCAGCGCCATCCAGCCCCTGCTGATGCAACCACTCCTGCACACCGACACCCTGATCCAGCGCCGCCTGCTGCAAGGCTTCAAGAGAGGCCAGCCGGCCGCCATGACGTTGATATTCACCACGCCGAATATCCAGCTCCCGGCCCAGTGCGCCGAGCGTATCGCGCTCCTGTTGCAGCCTGTCGCCCAGCTCCTCCAGCTGCTGCTGGTCGGTTTCCGCGCGCAGCTCCAGCTCTGCCAACTGCTCGGCCAGCTCGGCGGCTTCCTCTTCCAGCCCGCCCACCGAGAGAGTACTGCTCTCCTCTTCCAGTCGCTGAATACGCTCACCAAAGCGCTCTACGCTCTGCTCCAGATGGCGTATACGGGATTGCTCCACTTCGGCCTGTTGGCGTGGTACGTTGGCGCGCTGATTGAACTCATCCCAGGCGCCCTGCCACTGCTGCATGGCTTCTTCAGCAGCCAACGTTGCTGCCGCGGTATCCTCATCGGCGGCACCCGCCAGTTCCAGCTCTGGCGCGCTGCGCATCAATTCCGCGTTCAGATCGGCCAGCAAGGCCTGATCCTGCGTCAGATGGCTCTGCGCTTCCTGCCAGGCCTGTTCTGTCTGCTGCAGGTCATCCTGCAACTGGCGCTGGCGGTCACGGTTGAACTGCAGCGTCTGTTCGATACGGCTGATATCGGCGCCGATGTTGTAGTAACGGGCCTGCACCTGATTGAAGCTGTCATTCAATTCCGTGTGCTGGTCGCGTTGTTTTTGGATCTCGCTGTCGGCATTACGCTGATCTGCAATGATGCCTTCAAGCGCCACTTCCAGGCTCCGTACCTGATGCTCTCGCTCCGTGGTGAGCACATCCAACCCCTGCCAGCGCAGCGCCAGTAACTGGGCCTTGAGTTGACGTTCTTCGCCCTTCCAGCTTCTGTACTTCTCTGCCGCCTGCGCCTGACGATGCAAATGCCCCAACTGACGCTCCAGCTCATCACGCAGATCAGTCAAGCGCTCAAGGTTTTCATGGGTACGGCGGATACGGTTCTCGGTTTCCCGGCGACGTTCCTTGTACTTGGAGATGCCGGCGGCTTCTTCTATAAACAGACGTAACTCATCGGGTTTGGCTTCGATGAGTTTGGAAATCATGCCCTGCTCAATGATCGAATAGCTGCGCGGGCCCAAGCCGGTGCCCAGGAATATATCGGTGATATCCCGGCGGCGGCACTTGGTGCCGTTCAAAAAGTGCTGGTTCTGCGCTTCGCGCGTGACCTTGCGGCGGATGGATATCTCGTTATAGCCTGCGTACTCGCCCTGCAGGGTGCGGTCGCTGTTATCGAACACCAGTTCAATGGACGCCTGACCCACCGGTTTACGGGTATTGGAGCCATTGAAGATGACATCAGTCATGGACTCGCCACGCAGATTCTTCGCCGAGCTTTCACCCATGACCCAGCGCACCGCATCAATGATGTTGGACTTGCCACAACCGTTAGGCCCCACCACCGCCGCCATATTGCTCGGAAAATGGACGGTGGTCGGGTCAACAAATGACTTGAAGCCGGCCAGTTTGATGCATTTCAATCGCATTAAGTGAGCTATTCCCCGGAGCAAAGCGTATGCTAAAGCTGACTTTTTACCCGCTATGCGGAGCAAAGAGAAGCCCTGCAAATAAAACCGCTATTGTCTACTAGACTAAAAGCGCGCGCCGACGGTAGTTTCCGCCACAGGAGTGCGGCAAAATTAACGGCTTGCCGAAAATTGCAGTCCAGGGGATCAACCGCGAGCCGTTGCCCTGCAATAGTCGTTGCCGAAAATCAATTCTTGAGCATGGAAAATCGAGATGACTGAACTTGATAACTCGCAGCCAGGTGATGTACCTGTAACCCGTATTGTCGGGCTGCTGGTCGGCATATTGCTGCTGATAATGACGTTGATTGTGCCAGCCCCGGCGGGGATGAGCGAAGCTGCTTGGAAGGCCGCCGGACTGATGATGCTATTGGCCGCCTGGTGGTCCACCGAGGCGATTCCGATTCCTGCTACTTCCTTGCTGCCGATCGTGCTGATTCCAGCGCTGGGACTCGGTACTGTTGCTCAGGCCACTGCTCCCTATGCAAACCACATCATCTTCCTGTTCATGGGTGGTTTCGTACTGGGTCTGGCCATGCAGCGCTGGAACCTGCATAAGCGTATCGCCCTCAAAGTCCTGCTGGCGGTAGGCAGCAAGCCCAGCCATCAGATTGGCGGCTTCATGATCGCCACCGGCTTTATCAGTATGTGGGTGAGCAATACCGCCACTGCCATCATGATGCTGCCGATTGGTCTGTCGGTTATCAGCATGTACGAAAAGGACACACCGGAAGCCGTGCGCAAGTACGCCGTTGCATTGCTGCTGGGTATTGCCTATGCGGCCAGTATCGGCGGTATCGGCACCCTGATCGGCACCCCGCCCAACGCGCTGCTGGCCGGTTTCCTTGCTGAGGAATACGACATTCAGATTGGCTTCGCGCAGTGGATGCTGCTGGGTGTGCCGATCTCCGTTACGATGCTGTTCGTGGTGTGGTTCATGCTGGCGAAGAAGGACTTCGGCCTGTCTGCTGACAACAACAGCCGTGAGCTGCTGCAAAAGCAACTGGTTGATCTGGGACCGATGAGCCGTGGCGAAAAACTCGCCGGCATCATGTTCCTGCTGACTGCCGCTGCGTGGATCGCTCAGCCGCTGCTGTCCAAGAGCTTCCCCTGGCTGAATGACACTGTCATCGCCATTGCTTCCGCGATCATCATGTTCATGATTCCGGTCAACCTGAAGAAGCAAGAGTTCCTGATGAACTGGGAAACCGCCACCAGCATGCCCTGGGGTGTTTTGCTGTTGTTCGGTGGTGGTTTGTCGCTGGCTGGGATCATCAGCTCTTCCGGTCTGGCAATCTGGATCGCCGAAAGCCTGGGCGTCTTCGGTACCCTGCCCACGCTGGTGATGGTGCTGATTATCGCCACCGTGATCTTGTTCCTGACCGAAATCACCAGTAACACCGCTACCGCTGCAGCCTTTCTGCCGCTGGTCGGTGCGCTGGCACTGGCCCAGGATGCATCACCGCTGCTGTATGCGATACCGGCTGCGGTTGCTGCCAGCTGCGCCTTCATGATGCCGGTCGCTACTCCGCCGAATGCTATTGTCTTCGGTACCGGACACATGAAGATCAGCGACATGATCAATGCCGGCTTCAAACTGAACCTCGCCGGCATCGTCATCGTCGGCGTCATGTCCTACTACCTGATGTTCTGGGTATTCGGTCTCTGAGCTGTTCAGGCTGAAAAGCAAACCGCCGTCATCATGACGGCGGTTTTTTATGCCTGCAGATCGGTTCGGGCAGAGCGTTATGCCTCGCTGCTGGCCCGCAGCTGCTCCGCCCACAACCGAGCGTAGGCACCCTTGTCAGCCAGCAATTGCTGGTGATTACCCTGCTCAACTATATTCCCCTGATCGAGCACCAGAATCTGCTCCGCATGCACGATGGTGGATAGTCGGTGGGCAATGGCCAACGTGGTACGCCGCTGGGACACCAGATTGAGCGCATCCAGAATGCGCCGCTCGGAATGGGTATCCAGCGACGCCGTCGCCTCATCCAGAATCAGCACTGGCGGGTTTTTCAACAGCACTCTGGCGATAGCAATACGCTGTTTCTCTCCACCAGACAGTTTCAGGCCGCGCTCACCGACCTGGGTATCCAACCCCTGGGGTAGACGTCGGACAAATTCTTCCAGTTGCGCCATGCGCAGCACATTCCAGATTTCCTCTTCGCTGGCACCCGGCTTGCCGTAGGCGATATTGAATCCAATCGTATCGTTGAACAGCACAGTATCCTGGGGCACCACGCCGATATGCTGTCGCAGGCTCTGCTGACTGACGTTACGGATATCCTGCCCATCAATACACACGCTACCGCTGTTCACGTCATAGAAACGGAACAACAAACGCGCCAGGGTGGACTTACCGGCACCACTGGCTCCAACAACCGCCAGGGTATGCCCCGCCGGGATGGTAAAACTCACATTCTGCAGAATCGGCCGCTCCGGCTGGTAGGAGAAGGAGACATCCTTGAAGCAGACCTCCGCACCCGCCACCTGCAATGCCGGCGCATCGTCCACATCCTGCACCTTGACCGGCGCCTGCAGCAGGCTGAACAGCCGCTCGATATTGATCAAGGCCTCACGGATTTCCCGGTAGATAAAGCCAAGGAAGTTCAGCGGGATAAACAGCTGAATCATGTAGGCATTGATCATCACCAACTCGCCCAACGTCATCGCGCCACTGGCGACCTGATTCGCGGCCATCACCATCAACAGCGTCACGGCCCCGGCGATAATCAGCGCCTGCCCGGAATTCAACGCTGCCAGGGACAGGCGGGTTTTCATCCGTGCGGCTTCCCATCCGGCCAGATGCTCATCGTATTGCCGCGCCTCGAACTGCTCGTTGCCGAAATACTTCACCGTTTCGTAGTTCAACAGACTATCCACCGCCCGTGTATTGGAGCGGTTATCCAACTTGTTGCTCTCGCGTACAAAGCGGTTACGCCACTCGGTGAACAGGATGGTAAAGAGGCCATAGAGGATGACCGACCCGAGCACCGCCAGCGCGTACATCGGACTGAAGTTGATCAGCAGAATCCCCGCGATCAGGGCAATTTCCAGTAGCGTCGGGATGATGTTGAACACCATGAAACGCAGCAGGAAGCTGATGCCACTGGTGCCCCGCTCGATGTCCCGCGCCAGCCCGCCGGTGCGCCGGGATAGATGGAAGCCCAGATCCAGCCGGTGCAGATGCTCGAAGACCTTGAGGGAAATGCGCCGCATGGCCCGCTCGGCAACCCGGGCAAACACCGCATCACGCAGCTCGGAAAAAAACACCGTGGCAAAGCGCAGCAGGCCATAGGCTGCCAGCAGCGCAATCGGCACCAGCACCAGTGCGTCTGTGACATTCTCGAAGTGCTCGACAATCAGTTTAAGCACCCAGGGCACCGCCACGCCAGCCAGCTTGGCCAGCAGCAGGCAGCTCATGGCGAGGACAACCCGACCACGAAACTCACTCAGATAAGGAAGCAGACTGCGGATGATCCGCCAATTGACCGGATCACCGGTATAGGAACTATCACTATTGGGGCGCACTGGAAAACCTCGAAGGACGCTAGCTGGCCGAGCCGGCAGTCTAGCATCTCCAGGTATCTTCTGATGGCCCGGAAAATCAGCCGTCGATCTCCGCACGTGGATGAACTGTTGGCTCTACCACGCTGGCTTCCTCGGCTATGGATGCAGCGCTCCGATCCCAACCAACCAGCAGCAGCGTCGTCACCACACCAAACAGCAGGCCGACCCAGGGCTCGAAGAACGCCAGACCGGCACCAATCATCAGCACTGCGCCCCGGGAGGCATTGTTGGTCGGAATCGCCATGGCAATGTACGCGCAGGCAAATCCGGTCAGTACCAGCGTCAGCGACAGGGCAATGCCCAGCAGCGGTTGCAGTCCGGTAACCAGTGGCAGAATGAAGAACAGCGCTGGAATGCCCATCGCGTAATAGGACATCAGTCCGCTGTGCAGGCTATCCATTGCCTGTCTGCCTTCCTTCCAGCGCTGCACCACGATCACATGCACCCCCGTCCACATGGCGCCCTGGGTAGGGAAAAACGGAGCGCTGATACCCATCAGGGCATTTCGGATTGCCAAGGACAGGTGAGAACGAGTCGGGTTAATGTCGATATGATCGTCCGGGCGGGCCTTCTGTGCTTCCAGAATCACTTCATTACCGGTCACCAGATCGCCAAACAGAATGATGTAGGTAATGACCGCCAACGGCATCGCCTGAATCATCATGCTCAGACTGGGGAAGCCGATGGAGAAGGGGGACATTTTTGCCCACATGTCGCCAACCGGAGGCACCATCAAGCCCCATTGCACGTCATAGCTGACCTCACCCACTATCGGCCCTACGATCGCTGCGATAAGGAATCCCGGCAGCAGACCCAACGCCGCGATCAACGCGATCCAGCGATACTTCTCCTTGAGTTTCTGCATCGGCAAGGAGAAGGCGAAGATCAGACAGACCCCGCAGGCCAGCGCCGTGGCGATGGGTTGTTGCAGCAGAAACCGCTCGGCATCGTCAATGAATACTCGCTTGAGGGCGGCCAGTGCGGCACCGAGAATGATGCCCGCCTTGAGCGTATCGGGAAGCCAGACGACAAACTTCTTGCCCAAGCCGGTAATGCCCAACACAAACAACAGGAGGGCAAAGTCCAGCGACAACGCGGTCATGGCCTGCAAGCGCAGGCTCGGATCATCCCCTACACCAATAGCGAAGGCGAGCACCAGCGGCAAAGCCGGCGTAAGCCACCCTGGCGCGTAGGGCTCACCAAATACAATCAGCGCCGAGCTGATCAGAATGGAATGGATCATCGAGGCGGCTACAGCCTCTTCGAAGGTCAAACCGAAGAACATGGTCATCAGGGGAATCAGCGACAGTCCGGTCGCTGCGGCGATGAAAATACCCTGAATCAACTCCGGCCAATATAACCGTGTGTGATAGAAGGGTAAGCGGAAGGTGAAAGGCCCCCAGCGCCAGCCAGGCAATTCTGGTCGAGACATGGTCAATCCTTTATCTTGTTGTTATTAAGAACGTCAGCCAGACATCTGTGTGCCTAAATAGACCGCTGCCGCTACTGAAACAGGTCTGCCCCATTATTGGCGGGCGAAGCAGGAAGCTCTAGCGGCAATGACACTTATCAATCTGATGAATGCCAGCGCTTAGGGTGCGCGTCATCCCGCCTCCTGTTCCAGTTGCCGCTGACGCGCCTTCGGCGAGCCCGTTCTACGCGCCAACAGACTGTATAACACCGGGATCAGCACCAGGGTTACACACATCGAGATGGTTACCCCCCACATGACCACCACACCAATGACCATGCGACTTTCCGCCCCGGCACCGGATGCCAGGATCAATGGAATTGCACCGGCAACCGTGGTCACACCGGTCATCACAATCGGCCGCAAGCGCAGGATACTGGCTTGCATCACCGCCTCATCAAAGGCGTGGCCAGCATCGCGCAACTGGTTAGCAAATTCGACGATCAGAATACCGTTCTTGGCGGCCAGGCCAATCAGCATCAACAATGCAATCTGGCTGTACACATTCAGGCTGTTACCGGTCAGCCATAAACCGACCAGACCACCGCCAATGGCGATCGGCACGCCGAGCATGATCACCAGCGGATGCACAAAACTCTCGAACAACGCCGCCAGCACCAGGAAGATCACCAGCCCACCGAGCACAAAAATGAAGGCCATCGACCCACCAGCATTACGCAGATCCAGCGATTGGCCCTTGTAGTCAATCACCAGGGTTTCCGGCAGGTTGTCCCGCGCCAGCCGTTCGACATGATCCAGCGCTTCACCCAACGCCAGGCCAGGCTCCATGGAGGCGTCAATGGTAATCGCCCGGTTACGGTTATAGCGGTTGAGGTTGGTGGAACCGGCGTACTCTTCGATGGTTATCAGATTGGATAAGGGGATCAGCGCGTTGCTGGTAGCCGAGCGCACATAGATATTCTCGATGCTCGACGGCGTGCACTTATCCAGCTTGGCCGCTTCAAGAATCACATCGTATTCTTCACCGGCGTCCAGGTAGGTGGTCACCCGGCGTGATCCCAGCATGGTTTCCAGCGTACGGCCGATGGTGCTGATGCTGACGCCCAACGCCGCCGCCCGGTCATAATCAATATGCACCTCAAGCTGCGGTTGGGTTTCCTTGTAGTCCGTATCGATATTGATCAGACCGGGATTATCCTCGGCCAGCTTGCTCAGCAGAATATCCCGCCACTCGGCCAGTTCCTGGTAGGTGCCTGCCCCGCCGATGACCAGCTGGAAAGGCTGATCCCGTCCGGCGCCAAAGCCCTGGCGCATGATCGGAATGATGCGCACCCCGGACAGGTCAGCGAAGCGGCCTCGCAATTCGGCGATGATCTCGGTCGCCGGGCGACGATCAGCCCAATCATTCAACACCACGTTGAGCATGCCGGTGTTGAAGGTAGTGATCGCCCCAAAGGAGCGTGGCGCACGTACCATGATGCGCCCTACTTCGCCGGTGTCGACCAGATCCAGCACCCGCGACTCGATTTCGTCCATATACTTGACCATGTAATCGTAGGTCGCGCCCTCGGGGCCGTTGACCATGATCATGAATACGCCACGGTCTTCAGTGGGTGTGTATTCGTTGGGCAACAGCGTCATCAGCCAGAGCGTGGCGACTGACAGGCCGGCGAACAGCAGTACCGTTAGCCAGCGCATTCCGAGAGCCAGGCGCAATACCTTGCCGTAATAATGACGGCTGCGCTGCAGAGTCCAGTCGACCGCCCGCACCAGCCGGTTATCCGCATCATTCGGGCGCAGGATCTTCGAGGCCAGCGCCGGTGAGAGCGTCAAGGCAACAAAACTGGAAAACACCACCGCCGCCGCCATGGTCAGGGCAAATTCGGAGAACAGTTTGCCGATATCCCCGCGCAGAAAGGCAATCGGCATGAACACCGCTACCAGTACCAGGGTGGTGGACACCACCGCAAAGCCAACCTGACGCGTGCCCCGGTAGGCCGCCACCAGGGGCGTCTCCCCTTCCTCGTCGATCCGCCGGCGGATATTTTCCAGCACGATGATGGCATCATCCACCACCAGCGAGATGGCCAGTACCACCGCCAGCAGGGTCAGCAGATTGATGGTAAAGCCGAAGATCATCAGCGCGATAAAGGTCGCGGTCATTGACACCGGCAGGGTGACCGCGGGCACCAGCACCGCCCGTGGACTGCCAAGGAACAGGAAAATGGCCAGCACCACCAATACCAGCGCGATGGCCAGCGTCTTGTAGACCTCACTGATCGCCCCTTCGATAAATACTGAACTGTCAAAGCTCGGACTCAGGCGCATACCCTCGGGCAGGGTCGGATTGATCTGCTCGACCAGCGCAGTTGCCGCGCGGGAAATCTCCAGCGTATTGGCAGTGGATTGACGTTCCAATCCCACACCGACCATGGGTACCCCATTGCCGCGGAACAAGCTGCGCTGCTCCTCAGTGCTGCGCTCGACCAATGCCACATCGCGCAGCCGCACCAGATGATTATCGCTACCGCGGGCCACCACCAGCTGCGCGAAATCCTCCGCCGTGTTGAAGGCACGCTGCACCCGCACGGTAAACTGGCGATCCACCGATTCGATACTACCCGCCGGCAGCTCAACGTTTTCCTGACGCAGCGCCTGCTCCACATCCTCGACCGTCAGGTCACGTGCCGCCAACAGCTCTGCATCCAGCCAGACCCGCATGGCCCAGGGTTGTGCGCCACCAATCCGGACACGGGCAACACCCTTGATATTGGAGAAGCGATCCACCAGATAGCGATCGGCATAATCGGTCAGTTCCGGCACCGACATGCGGTCACTGTTCAGGTTCCACCACACCACGACATCCTGGTTGGCATCCTGCTTTTCGATTTCCGGCGCATCGGCTTCCACTGGCAGATCGGGCAGAATCCGCGACACGCGATCACGCACGTCGTTAGCCGCTTCACTGACATCCCGGTAGATGGAGAAGCGCACCGTGACGCGGGAGCGGCCATCTTCACTGCGCGATTCGATAAATTCGATGCCCTCGATTCCGGCAATATTCTCTTCGATGATCTGAGTGATCTGCGAATCAATAATGGCGGCCGAGGCGCCACGGTAGGTGGTATCGACAGTCACGATGGGCGGATCGATGTCCGGGTATTCACGCAGCGGCAACGACTGGAAGGCCACCACTCCGAAAATGATCAGCAACAAGGACAGAACAGTGGCAAATACCGGACGCAGAACTGCCGTGTCAGACAACTTCACGGCAGGATTTCCTCGGACGCTCTGACGTCGATCAATTGACCCGGACTGACCCGGAAGTTGCCGTGGGTAATGACCTGCTGATCCTCGTTCAGCCCCTCAAGCACTTCCACCATGCCCGCAGTGCGAGCGCCGATGATCACTTCCCGACGACCCGCTACGGTTGCACCGTCGCGCTCGGTCACCACCATGACGAACTGCTGCTTACCCAGCGGCAACAAAGCGCCCTCGGGGATAACCAGTGCCTGGCGCTGCTCGCCTTCCACCATCACCGACATCAACATGCCCGGGCGTAACAAGCCGTCAGGATTGGGAATCAATGCACGGACGCGAAGGGCGCGGGTCACCGGATCAACCTCGTTATCCAGCACCGCAATCTCGCCTTCGAACGGCGTGTCCGGGAAGGCCCGGCTACTGGCGATTACCCGCTGGCCAGGTTGAATTTGCGCCAGCTTGAGTTCAGGCACAGTGAAATCCAGCTTCATGACGCTGTCATCATGCAGGGTGGTCACCGCCATACCCGGGGTCAACAGGGTGCCGACGCTCACCTGACGCAACCCGACAACACTATCAAAAGGTGCACGAATCAGGCGGTCAGCCAAGCGTGCCTCTACTGCGCGCAAGCGTGCCCGAGCGACGTTATATTCACGGGTACGATCATCCAGCTCCTGGCGCGAGACGTACTTACTGGCGATCAGTTGTTTGGCGCGCTCCAACTGCTGCTCGGCATCGGCCACGCCGGTGCGCGCCTCATCCAGTTGCGCCAGCTGCTCACGATTGGTCAGTGCCACCAGAATATCGCCGGCCTTGACCCGCTGGCCGTCGGAGAAGTTTATTTCGGAGATGGTTTCGGTGAGATTGGCCGCCAGCACGGCGGTCTCATTGGCATGCAGGGTGCCGAGCGCCTCGATGCGGTTTGCGATGCGGATTTCCCGCACCGGCTCGGCAGATACCTGTATTGCCGCCTGCTGAGCCACGGCGGGTGGCACCAGAATACAGCCGAGCGCGCAACTGACCATCCATAGCTGCGCGTTCCTGATCAACTTGATCATCCAATGATTCCTTCGGATTCAGCTCGCTGGCAGGTTACCCGTCGAGCGCTTGCCGAAGTGTGACAAACGGAAAAGTAATCGGCTAGGGTTTGTTTTGTCGCGGTTGTGACGAAATGGTACCAACGCCCAGCGTCTCGTTGAAAAACAATCTCATCTGGTCAAAAGCCCGGTTGGCTACCCGCTCGTCATACTGCGCCTGGCCCGGACTGTTAGCGGTGGGGTCGGTAAAGGAGTGTACGGCACCGCCGTAGCTGATCAATTGCCAATCAGCCACCTGAGCCTGGCGCATCTCATTTTCAAACGCCGCTACCTGCTCCGGTGGCACATAGGGATCATCCGCGCCGTGCAGCACCAGAATGGGCATCTTGATGGCGTCAGCCTCGCTGTTGTCCGGCGTATCAAGATTGCCATGGAAGGACACCACGCCGCCGATCTGCGTACCCGAACGGGCCAGTTCAAGCACCGTGGTGCCGCCAAAGCAGAAGCCGATGGCACCCAGGCGGCCCACATCCAACCGCTCACCCGCTTCGGCCTTGAATACCTCCAGCGCTGCGTTAACCCGGTTTCGCATCAGTGCTCGGTCATTCTTCACCGCCCCGGCAACTGCGCCGGCTTCTGCAGCATCTGCCGGGCGAACGTTCTTGCCGTACATATCGGTAACAAAGACCACATAGTCAGTGCCAGCGGCGCGATAGGCTTTCTTCGCCGCATTCTCGGTCACACCCATCCAGTTGGGCACCATCAGCAACCCGGGACGCGGTTCGGCAGTGGCATCGTCATACACCAGCATGCCCTGGTAGGTTTCACCATCAATCTGATAGTCGACCGTACGGGTGACCATATCCGCCTGCGCCAGGCCTGCACTGCCGGCCAAAACCATCAGTGTGCTGAGTGTTTTTTTCATGCGCCTGTCCCTGTCGAGTGAGGGTAAAGGCTACAGGATAGCCCAAGATAAACAGACATGCTGCGCAGGCTGCTATCGGGAGAGAAACCTTTACCGGAGGTCAGCTACGCAAACTCAGCCTTTGTTGCCATGCAGTTTGAGCATCAACTCGGCTTCGCTGCGGCTGAGACCGCAAGCTTGCATCAGGTCATCCAGACTGGCGCCCATGTTGACCAGCCGGCTGGCCTGGTTATAGGGCATGGTTTGTACATCCTGCTGTTCCAGACGCTGCTGTTTGTGCTCCAGCTGGTTGATTTTCTCGCGCAGGGCGATCAGCTCTTCGCCCATACGAATATTGCTCTGCTGGTATTCAGTGAGCTGCTGCGAGAGCTTGCCGATGCGCCCATCCAGGCGGCTCTCCTGCTGCATTTGCTGTTTGGCCAGCCGTCGCTGGGCGAGCAGCACTGCAACCAGCGCAACCACAACAACGCCCAATAACAGGCCTGACAGGAGAAGCAGCGAACGCTCATCCATGCCGGTCAGATGTCCTGCAACTCAGCCCACTCATCGTCGGTCATCATCTTTTCCAGATCGACCAGAATCAGCAGTTCGTCATTCTTGTTGCATACGCCCTGGATGAACTTGGCCGACTCATCGGTGCCGATGTGCGGCGCGGTTTCGATCTCGGACTGACGCAGATAGACCACTTCAGCCACGCTATCAACAAGAATGCCGACAACCTGCCGATCAGCTTCGATGATGACAATGCGCGTCTGCTCGGTAACCGGAGCCGGCTGCAGACCGAAACGCTGACGGGTGTCGATGACCGTGACAACGTTACCGCGCAGGTTGATGATGCCCAGCACATACACCGGCGCACCCGGCACCGGGGCGATTTCCGTGTGCCGCAATACTTCCTGAACCTGCATTACGTTGATCCCATAGGTCTCGCTGTCCAGGCGAAAAGTCACCCATTGCAGGATTGGATCATCGGAGCTCTGTGCGGTGTTGTTTTTCATCGTTCTCATTTCTCGATGTTGATGTTCCCGGCGGATCCTTTGATCTTCGGGAAGCGATGTATTTCATCCTAAACAGCTGCTGACGTCTTTACCAGCGAGCATCAACGGCCCCGGCTGATCAGTTCAGCCAGTGCCTCCACATCCAGCAAGGCACACATGTGTTCAATCACAGTGCCGGCGAGCCAGGGTCGCTTACCCTGTCCGGAGCGCCATTTGATCTGTTCCGGATTGAGCCGGATGGATTCGCTGACGCCATGCACCGCCATGCCCCACTCATACCCTTGCACCGATATGACAAAGCGCAGCCCTTCACGCAACGTCGGGTGATACCGCTCTGGCATGACCCAGCGAGCCGTATCCAATACTTTCAGATTGCCTCCTTCGGTGGGTAACAGACCGAGAAACCAATCCGGTTGCCCAAACAAGGGCGTAATCGGGCCGTTCAATGCGTGAATGGTACCAAGGGAAACCAGTGGTACGGCAAGCGTCAGGCCTCCGACATCGAATAATAACGCCTCAAAGGGTTCGTTACGCCAACTGGGTTGTGGTGCCGGCGGCGTTTCAACAGGCGGCGGCGCCATGTTGACGCTCGTCTCCGGCGTTGGCGGGGCGACTACTTCCAGCTGTGCTGGGCTCGCCTTTGGTTCCGGCTTCAGATCCACCTGCGCATCAGACAATGCCAGCTCGGCAGCAGCGTCCTGCAACAGCGCATCCAGATAGGACTGGATGGTCTGCTCGGGCACAAAATGTTGTACGGGCAGAGAGTTGCTCATTTATTGACCTGTATTCCGATGAACCGGGTTGAATTCACTATCGCCACATCTGCCCTTGTATCGGCCGCCCGGCCGACTCCATTAGCCTGTTCAGGCCACTTCCTTGCGCTTGGGTAAACTCTGCACCAGCAGATAGCGTAACAACGCACGGTAAGCCAATACGCCACGGGCGTTGGCCTCAAGCTGGGAGGGCACCACCCCGGCCAGGCTGGCATCGCGCAACTTGGTGTCGATAGGTATATACGCCTGCCATAGCTGCCCCTGATACTCATTGCGCAACCGGCGCAGGGTGCTCATGGACGCCTGGGTGCGCCGATCAAAGAGTGTCGGGACTATTGTGTAGGGCAAGGCCCGCTGACGGGAGCGGTTGACCATACTCAGGGTGTGCACCATGCGCTCCAGTCCCTTGAGCGCAAGAAACTCGGTCTGCACCGGCACGATCAACTGCTCACAGGCTGCCAGCGCATTGATCATGGATACACCCAACAACGGCGGGCTATCGATCAGTGCAAAGTCGAAGTGATCGTCCAATTGCTGCAGGGCGCGGGAAATAACCAGCCCGAAGCCTCCCTGGGCAGCAGATTGACGCTCCAGTGTCGCCAGCGAGGTACTGGAGGGTAACAGACTGACATTCTTATGGGAGGTGTTCAGCAACAAGGCCTCAGCCAGACCATCCGGCACCCTACCCTGATGTTGAAACAGGTTGTACACGCTGCTGGTCAGCTGATCCGGATCATGCCCGAAGTAGCTGGTCATCGAGCCATGCGGATCAAGGTCAACCACCAGCACACGCTTGCCCTGGTCTGCCAGCAGACCAGCAAGCGCTACAGCCGAAGTAGTCTTGCCTACTCCGCCCTTCTGATTAGCGACTGCCCATACTCTCATTGCACCTGCTCCCAGGGTATCAACATCACTGCACTATCAATAGTTGCATTCGGCACCAGATACTCAACCCGGATCAGCTCCATTTACCGCATCTGCGCGCGCCTGGCGCATCGCCGGCAGGCTCTCGTCGGCGGGCTGGTGGCGCTTGTCGGTATAACGAGACACCAACAGAACCACACGGCGGTTGGCGCGCCGCCCCTCCGCCGTACTGTTATCGGCAATCGGGCGATGTTCTCCATAGCCCACCGCAGCCAGACGACTAGCATCCATGCCGCCGGCGCTGAGCATGCGTACCACTGTGGCCGCTCTGGCCGCCGAGAGCTCCCAGTTGGTCGGATAAAGTCGAGAGCGAATAGGCATATTGTCAGTGAAGCCTTCCACATGTACCGGATTGTCGTAAGGCCCGAGAATAGCGGCGATCCGTTCAACCAGTTCGAAGGCGCTGTCCAATGGCAACGCATCACCACTCGGGAATAACAAGCCGGAACTGAGCTCGATCTCGATCCATAACTCGTTGGCGTGTACGCGCAGATCACCGACGCTGATCAGCTCGCCAAAGGCAGATTGCATGGCATCGGCAATACTTTCCAGCGGATCCTGTGCGGTACCAGTGCCGCCGCCACCGGCTTCGCCCTGATTGGCTGATGGGGACATCAGTGAACGGGGGGGTTCGTCGCCGATCTGAATGGGCTCAAGGGATTTGGGTGCCTGACTGAATACGTCCATCAGCGAATCAGTCAGTACCTTGTACTTGCCTTCGTTGACCGAGGAAATGGAATACATGACGACAAAAAAAGCGAACAACAAGGTGATGAAATCCGCATAGGACACCATCCAACGTTCGCTATTGCCATGTTCCTCTTCTCTATGCCGACGCATGGTCTAGTCCAGGAAGCCTTCCAGCTTCATCTCAATGGAACGTGGGTTTTCCCCTTCGGCGATGGAGAGCAGCCCTTCCAGCATCATTTCCTGGTAACGGGACTGCTCCAATATCACGGCCTTGAGTTTGGCTGCTACCGGTAAAAGAAACAGATTAGCCAGCGCGACACCGTAAATGGTGGCGACAAACGCGACGGCAATGCCGCTGCCCAGCATGGCTGGATCGGCCAGGTTGCCCATCACATGAATCAGGCCCATGACCGCCCCGATAATGCCAATGGTGGGCGAGTAGCCGCCCATGCTCTCGTATACCCGGGCCGCGCGCAGATCACGGTTCTCGCGGTTGATCAGCTCTACTTCAAGAATGCTGCGTAGCGTCTCAGCTTCGCAACCGTCCGCCAGCAATTGCAGACCCTTGCGGGCGAACAGATTGGGCTCCATTTCGGCGATGGCTTCCAGCCCGAGCAGGCCGTCCTTACGCGCGACATTACTCCAGTTGACCACCTGGCCAATACCTTCGCGCATGGGCGTTCTTGGCGAGCGAAACACCCAACCGAACAAGCCAAGGGCACGCTTGAACACGGCCAACGGCGTTTGAATAAAGGCAGCACCGAGGGTGCCGCCCATGACGATCAACGCCGCTGGGCCATTTATCAGAGCGCTCAGGTGGCCGCCTTCCAGATAATTACCGCCAACGATAGCGACAATCGCCAGCAGCAGGCCGATGATGCTGAGGATATCCATCAGCCCAACTCCGCCAGGTAACGGGCGATTTCATCGATGTCATAGACTCCATCTGCCAGGTTGGCCTTGACTACCGCCATGGGCATGCCATAAATCACGCAGCTGGCCTCATCCTGCGCCCACACGGTACTACCCGCCTGCTTGAGCATACGGGCACCCTCACGACCGTCGGCGCCCATCCCGGTGAGCACAATGGCCAATACCCTATCCTGCAAGGCTCTGGCCGCCGAGCCGAAAGTAACATCCACGCTGGGCTTGTAATTCAGACGCTCATCCCCAGGCAGAATGCGCACCATGCCCCGCCCATCAATCATCATCTGCTTGCCGCCCGGTGCCAGCAACGCCACGCCTGGGCGCAACATGTCACCCTCCTGAGCTTCCTTGACGGTTATCTGACAGAGCTTATCGAGACGCTCAGCAAAGGCCGAGGTGAACGCGCCGGGCATGTGTTGAATCAGCAGCAGGGGTGCCGGGAAGTTGGCTGGCAGCTTGGTCAGAATTTTCTGCAGGGCCACCGGGCCACCGGTGGAGGTGCCTATGGCAACCAGCTTGTAACTGCGTTTACGCGGCGCCGGGCTGCGTCTGGTTGGCTCTGATGCGCCAGGCGTTGGGGAGGCCGGCGCAACTGGCGTGCGGCGGGCAAGTTGTGGCGATACAGAAGCGACGGAAGCCGTGCTGGCCTGGCTGAAGCCCAGCGAGCGCCGGTTACTGCGGGCCAGGGCATGTACCCGCTCACACAGCATTTGCCGTACCTTGTCCGGATTACGGGAGATATCCTCGAAATTCTTCGGCAGGTAATCTGCCGCGCCGGCGTCCAGCGCATCGAGACTCACCCGCGCGCCTTCATAGGTCAGGGACGAGAACATCAACACCGGGGTGGGCTGACGCTGCATGATCTGCCGCACAGCGGTGATCCCGTCCATCACCGGCATTTCGTAGTCCATGGTGATGACGTCAGGGTGCAACGCCAGTGTCTGCTCTACCGCCTCCCGGCCGTTGGTAGCGGTACCGACGACCTCTATCTGCGGATCAGCACCGAGGATTTCCGCTACCCGCCGGCGAAAGAATCCCGAATCATCCACCACCAGCACTTTGATCACCTGGATCTCCTATCCACGCCGCGCATAGCGCTTGAGCAAGCCTGGAATATCCAGGATAAGCGCTATACGTCCGTCCCCGGTAATAGTCGCCCCGGCCATACCGACTGTGCCATGCAACATGCAGCCCAGCGGCTTGATTACCACTTCTTCCTGACCCACCAGTTGATCAACCACAAAACCAACCCGCTGAGTGCCGACCGAGACGATTACCACACTGGCCGCGGTACGGTCGACATCTGCCGAGGCGCCAGGAATCAACCAGCGCTTGAGCCAGAACAGCGGCAGCGCCTTTTCCCGCACCAGAATGACTTCCTGACCGTCGACCACATTGGTGCGCGACAGATCCAGGCTGTAAATTTCGTTGACGTTAACCAACGGCAAGGCGAAGGCCTGGCTGCCGAGCATAACCATCAGCGTCGGCATGATGGCAAGGGTCAATGGCACCTTGATCGCAATCTGAGTGCCTTTCCCCTTGGTGGAGTCGATCGCGATGGTGCCGTTGAGCTGGGTGATCCGGGTTCTGACCACGTCCATGCCGACACCTCGGCCGGACACATCGGACACTTCGGTCTTGGTCGAGAAGCCCGCGGCAAGGATCAGGTTGAAACATTCCGCTTCACTCAATCGATCTGCGGCGTCCCTGTCCATCATGCCCTTTTCCACCGCCTTGGCGCGCAGGACTTCCGCGTCCATGCCTTTGCCGTCGTCGGTAATGGTCAGCAGGATGTGGTCACCCTCCTGTCGGGCAGCCAGCACAATGGTACCCGACCGCGGCTTGCCTGCAGCTTCTCGCTCGTCGGGCATTTCAATGCCGTGATCAACCGAGTTGCGCACCAGATGCACCAGCGGATCGGCCAGCGCCTCCACCAGATTCTTGTCCAGATCGGTTTCCTCTCCGATCAGCTGCAATGCAATTTCCTTCTTCAGGTTACGCGACAGGTCACGCACCACGCGGGGGAAACGACCGAATACTTTCTTGATAGGCTGCATGCGGGTCTTCATGACCGACGCCTGCAGGTCAGCGGTGACCATGTCCAGATTAGCCACTGCCTTGGCCAATTCCTCATCCTCACTATCAGCGCCCAACCGGGTCAAACGGTTACGTACCAGTACCAGCTCACCGACCATGTTCATGATGTCATCAAGCCGGGCAGTGTCCACCCTGACGGTGGTGTCAGCGGCGACCGGCTCGGTACCTGGTTCGGGCTTGCGCTCGGGCTTCGCGATTGGCTTGGCTACTGCAGCGGGGGCAGCCGGGCTCGGCGCTGCTTTGACGGGTGTTGGGGTGGGCGGCGCCATGGCGGCCGGTTGCTCAGCCGCAGGCTGCTCCGCGCCCGGCCCCTTGCCGGCACCATGCAGTTCGTCCAGCAGGGATTCAAACTCATCATCGGTAATCAGTTCTTCGTGACCACCGGCCAGAGCGGGTGCTTCAGTACTCAGCGCGGCGTCAGCGCCCGGGCCCTTACCGGTACCGTGCAACTGGTCAAGCAATGCCTCGAACTCATCATCGGTAATCTCGTCGCTCCCCGCTGACGCACTCGCGCTGCCGGCGTCTGCCTCCGATGACTGCTCCGGCGCGACGTGCAGCGCTTCCAGCAGAAGTTCGAATTCGTCATCGGTGATATCGCCTTCGGCCATGGCATTGCTGCCGGCCTCATTGCTGTGCTCGACGGTAGCTTGAACCGTTTCAGCAGCGACGGGAGTCGATGGTTGCACTGGCTGTTCCGCTGCCGGCCTGGCGAGTGCAGACAGCGCCTCAAGCAGGGCAGGCTCAGCGGGCGTGGGCTGCTGGCCGTCGCGCACCTGGGCAAACATGCTGTTGATGTTGTCCAGCGCCTGCAACACAACATCCATCAGCTCAGCATCAACCTGACGCTCCCCCTTGCGCAGAATATCAAATACGTTTTCCGCGATATGGCAGCAGGTTACCAGCGCATCCAGTTGCAGGAAGCCAGCACCGCCCTTGACCGTATGAAAGCCTCGAAAGATAGCATTGAGCAGATCAGCGTCACTGGGACGATTTTCCAGTTCTACCAGCTGTTCCGATAGCAACTCCAGAATCTCTCCGGCTTCCACCAGAAAATCCTGAAGGATCTCTTCATCCGCATCAAAGCTCATTTGGTACTCCCTTAGAACCCCAGACTGGACAGGAGGTCGTCGACCTCATCTTGCCCTGACACCACATCATCCCTCTTATCGGCATGAATCTGCGGACCTTCAGCCTGCGATGAGGTTTTATTTTCCTCAGGCTCGGGAAGCTCATGATCTATACCTGCAATCCGGTCAACCTGGCCGGCCATGCGCACAAGATTCAGCAGACTTTCTTCAACGTCATGTACCAGTGTAATAACGCGCTTGATAACCTGTCCGGTCAGATCCTGATAGTCCTGCGCCATGAGAATGTCGTTGAGGTTACGCGACACCACATCGCTCTGCGCTTCACTACGCTCCAGAAAAGCGAGAATGCTGCGCGACAGTCCACGGAACTCGTCAGCGGACATTTCTCGCCGCTGCAGACGTTGCCACTCACGACGCAGTTCAGCGGCGTCCTTACCCAGTTCACTGACGACCGGCGCACTGCTCTCGACCAGATCCATGGTGCGGTTGGCGGCCTTATCGGTCAGCTTGACCACATAATCCAGCCGATCAGAGGCATCGGTAATCTTGGAGTGTTCGATATTATCCGAGCCGAAGGAGCGCGCAGTATCCAGCTGGAAGTTGATGATCGAGTTGTGTAGCGCACGGGTCAGCTTGCCTACTTCGTAGTACAAACCCCGGTCACGAGCCTGGTTGATCTCATGGATAACCAGCACGGCTTCGCGGTAGTCACCTTCTTCCAGATGATCCACCAGTTTGCGGGCGTTACTTTTGAGCGAATCTTCAAATTCGTCAGCGGTCATTTGACCGGGATTGCCACTCAATACCATACCTGCCCCCGGTTTCACTTGGCCTCGATACGCTCAAAGACCTTTTCGATCTTTTCCTTGAGCGCCTGGGCGGTAAAGGGTTTGACCACGTAGCCATTCACCCCAGCCTGCGCCGCCTCAATAATCTGATCGCGCTTGGCTTCAGCGGTCACCATCAGTACCGGCAGGTGTTTCAGGCGCTCATCCGCACGCACCGCTCGCAGCAGATCGATGCCACTCATGCCCGGCATGTTCCAGTCGGTCACCAGGAAGTCAAAACTGCCGCTTTGCAGCATGGGCAACGCAGTGGTGCCATCATCCGCCTCAGCGGTATTAGTGAAACCAAGGTCACGCAGCAGATTCTTGATGATGCGCCTCATCGTCGAGAAATCGTCGACGATGAGGATTTTCATATTCTTGTCCAATTCGACCTCCGTACAAACCTGAAGAAGTGCATCCATCGCGCACTCCGCGAAATCGCCATCTGTGACCAGCGAGGGGCAATATAAAAGTTCAATGATCCCGCCAGTCAACCATTCGCGCCCGTATCCGGGCAGCACATTGACTGTGCAGCTGACTGACCCTGGATTCGCTGACGCCGAGTACTGCGCCGATTTCCTTGAGATTCAGCTCTTCATCGTAATACAGCGACAACACCAGACGCTCCCGCTCGGGAAGCTTCTCAATTGCTTCAGCAAGCGCAGTACGGAAGCGGCTATCCTGCAGCCCCTCAAAGGGCTCCTGGTCGTTACCCACCTCACCTGGAGCGCCTGCCTCCAGCAGTTCGTCAAAACTGAAAAGCTTGCTGCCGGCGGTATCGTTGAGAATCGCGTAATAATCTTCGAGGCTCATTTCCAGTTCGGCAGCCACTTCATTATCTTTAGCGTCACGGCCGAGACGGGCCTCGACTGCGCGAATCGCGCTACTCACCAGACGGGAGTTGCGGTGCACTGAACGGGGGGCCCAGTCACCCTTGCGCACGTCATCCAGCATGGCTCCGCGGATACGAATACCGGCATAGGTCTCGAAGCTGGCGCCCTTGCTGTGATCAAATTTGCGGGATGCCTCCAGCAGACCAATCATACCCGCCTGAATCAAGTCTTCTACCTGCACGCTGGCCGGCAAACGGGCCAGCATGTGATAAGCAATGCGCTTGACCAGTGGCGCGAAGTCCCGCACCAACTGATCCTGTGCGCTCGCCGCCCCGGCGCGCGCATAAGCGTTTGCACCGCTACTTGAGGCTCCACTCATCATGGCGTTCCGGTTCGTTGTACCAGTCGCTCAATAAAGAACTCGAGATGTCCGCGGGGAGTTGAAGGCAATGGCCAGGCATCCACCTTGCGGGCGATTGTACGAATCGCCAGAGAGACTTTACTGCGAGGAAAAAGATCAAAAGTCGCACGTTGCTTCTGAGCGGCCTTGCGTACCGATTCATCATAAGGCACGGCACCCACATATTGCAGCGCCACATCCAAAAAGCGGTCGGTTACCTGTAGCAGCTTATTGAATACGCTGTGCCCTTCCTGGGGGGTATGTACCATGTTGGCCAATACGCGGAAGCGCGTGACCCCATGATCACGACTGAGCAATTTGATCAGGGCGTAGGCGTCGGTGATCGATGTGGGCTCGTCACAGACCACTACAATCACTTCCTGGGCAGCACGTACAAAGCTGACCACCGTATCGCCGATGCCCGCTGCGGTATCGATCAGCAGAATATCCAGCTCATCACCGATATCGCTGAAGGCCTGAATCAAGCCGGCATGTTCGCGCGGCCCGAGATTAACCATCTCGGCAGCACCTGAGGCTGCCGGGACGATACGAATACCACCAGGGCCATCCACCATGACATCGCGAAGCGCGCACTCACCACTCAATACATCCGCCAGAGTGGCGCGGGGACGCAGCCCCAATTGCACATCCACGTTGGCCAATCCAAGGTCGGCATCCATCAGCACTACACGGCGGCCAAGCTCAGCCAGCGCCATGGCAAGATTGACCGATACATTGGTCTTGCCTACGCCGCCCTTACCGCCGGTGACTGCGATTACCTGTACCGATTGATTGCCCATCTGTATTGTCGCCTTTATTCAAACATTAACTTGCGCGCTGAGTGTGAAGTATACCGGCAAAAACGTCCGCCATGGTCTGATCCTCAGCCACATCGTTACCGATCAGACCTACAGCACGGCTGACCAACTGGTGACCAACGCCACGGGACAGATCGTCCGGAATGCGCTGGCCATCGGCCACATAGGCTACCGGGAGACGCTGCTCCATGGCCAGCCCCAGCGCCTCGCCCAGACTACCCGCTTCATCCACCTTGGTCAGAATGCAGCCTGCCAGATCACAGCTGCGGTAATTGTGCCATGCCGCCTTGAGCACGCGGTATTGGCTGGTAGCAGCCAATACCAGCAGGGTGCGGATCCGTGAACCCTGAGCAGCCAGCTCATTGAGCTGTCCACGCAGTTGAGGATCCTGCGCCTGCAGACCGGCGGTATCGACCAGCACCAACCGCTTGCCCGCAAATTCATTCAGCACATCGTCCAGGCTGTTCTGCTCATCGACGACGCGCACTGGCACGTTGAGGATGCGCCCCAGCGTACGCAGTTGTTCGTGAGCGCCAATCCGGAAGGTATCCATGGTCACCAACGCCACATGCTGACTGCCATGCTTCAGCACATACCGGGCGGCAAGCTTGCCGAGCGTAGTGGTCTTGCCAGCACCCGTGGGGCCAACCAGAGCGACGACACCGCCCTGATCGATCAGCTCTTCACGCATGACAGGAATGCCCTGCGCCAGGTGCGCCAGCAACAGACGCCACGCCTGACGGGTGTCAGCTACGTCAGCCACCCTGGTCAGCAGTTCCTTGCACAGCTCAGCCGGCAGACCCAGCTGCACCAGACGACGCCACAAACTGGCCTGGCGGGGCTGGTGCTGATTGACCTGTCCCCAGGCCAGACCACCCAGTTGCGATTCCAGCATATCGCGCAGGCCTGCAATTTCGGCGCGCATGATATCGAAGTTATCCGTTCCGGAAGTGGCATGGCCTGCAGCGGTGGCCGACGATTCGCTGGACGGAGCTGAGCGTTCACTGTTCAGGCGATCCAGCAGATCACGGGCCACAGAAGAACCCTGCTCCGCCGCCTGACGTGTGCTATCACCAAATAATTGACGGTTGACGCTCGGGCCTTCAGTTGGGCGCTCACCCGCTTGCAGATTGGCGCGGGCGCTGATGATGCGCTCCTGCGTCTTCTTCAGCTCAGCATCCAGTCCTGGCGTCGGCGGGGTCAGGCGCGGCGCTTCATAATCCAACGCAGCAGTCAGCTCGATCCCGCCGGCAACCCGGCGGTTGGCGATGATGGACGCATCCGCGCCCATGTCTTCGCGCACTAGTTTCATGGCCGAGCGCATATCTGCTGCAAAGAAACGTTTTACTCTCATGGCCTGACCTCACCCTGTGTAAATCAATTCTGTCCGACGGTGGCAACGATGGTGACCTGTTTGCTGTCCGGTATTTCCTGATAGGACAGCACCTGAGCCCCGGGAGCCGCATAGCGGACAAATCTCGCCATCATGTTACGGATCGGCCCGGCTACCAGCAGAATTGCCGGCTTGCCCTGCATTTCCTGACGCTGAACCATATCCGCCAGTGAACGCTGTAACTTCTCCGCCATACCCGGTTCCAACAAAATGCCGTCATCGTTGCCTTGCCCGGCCTTCTGCAGACTCTGAAGCAATATCTGTTCCAGCTTTGGCTCAAGAGTGATGACAGGCAGCTCGGAGTCAAGCCCCACAAGGCTTTGAACGATAGATCGAGACAAGGCGATGCGCACCGCACCGATCAGCGCGCCGGTATCTTGACTCTTGCCGGACTGGTTGGCGATGGCCTCGGCGATGGTGCGGATGTCACGTACCGGCACCTGCT
>CAYYUQ010000029.1:0-10730 GCA_964474945.1 uncultured Halopseudomonas sp.
TGGCACACAAAAAAGCAGGCGGTTCCACACGTAACGGTCGCGATTCAGAAGCCAAGCGACTTGGTGTGAAAATGTACGGTGGTCAGGCTGCCGCTGCCGGCAACATCATCGTTCGTCAGCGCGGCACTCAGTTCCACGCTGGCAAGAACGTTGGTATGGGCAAGGATCACACTCTGTTCGCCAAGGCTGACGGTGTGATCAAATTTGAAGTCAAAGGTGAATTCAACCGTCGCTACGTGAGTGTCGTAGCCGGCTGAAAGCCCCTCTGATTCAGAAAGCCCTGTCTTGCGACGGGGCTTTTTTGTTTGTAGCGTAGGCCTTTCAATTAACCCCTTATCAGGGGGAGCGCAATGAAATTTGTAGATGAAGTAGCCATTACGGTAAAAGCCGGTGATGGTGGCAATGGTTGCATGAGCTTCCGCCGGGAAAAATTCATACCCAAGGGCGGCCCTGACGGTGGTGATGGCGGGGACGGTGGCTCGATCTTTCTGGAAGCCGATTCCAATCTCAACACCTTGGTAGATTACCGCTACACCCGCCGTTTCAACGCAAAACGCGGTGAAAATGGTCGGGGTTCCGACTGTACCGGTGCCAAGGGTGAAGACATGGTGCTGCGGGTACCGGTGGGTACCACGGTGGTCGATGCCGGCACCCAGGAAATCATTGGCGACCTGACCGAGGCTGGCCAGCGTCTGCTGGTGGCGCAGGGCGGCTTCCATGGTCTGGGCAATACGCGCTACAAATCCAGCGTTAACCGTGCCCCACGGCAGACCTCCAACGGCAGCCTTGGCGAGTTGCGGGATCTCAAGCTCGAGCTGAAGGTGCTGGCTGATGTGGGCCTGCTTGGTTTGCCGAATGCGGGCAAAAGCACGCTGATTCGCGCCGTATCCGCTGCCAAGCCCAAGGTTGCAGACTATCCCTTTACCACAATGGTGCCGAACCTGGGTGTGGTCGATGTCGGGCAACTGCGCAGCTTTGTCATTGCCGATATTCCTGGGGTTATTGCCGGGGCTGCTGAAGGGGCGGGTCTGGGTACACGCTTCCTCAAGCATCTATCGCGTACCCATCTGCTGCTGCACCTCGTGGATATGGCACCGCTGGATCAGAGTGATCCGGTTGAAGCGGTGGAAACCATTATTCACGAACTGGGAAAATTCAGTCCGGCGCTGACCTTGCGTGAGCGTTGGTTGGTGCTGAACAAGTGCGACCAGTTGCTGGAAGATGAGCAGCAGGCAATCCTGGATGACGTGGTTGAGCGTCTGGAATGGGAAGGCCCGGTATTCGTCATTTCTGCATCCGAGCGTCAGGGCACCGATGATCTGGCCAAGGCAGTAATGAACTGGCTGGACGAGCGTGACCTGCGCATGCAGGAAGACGAGGAGTACGCCGCGGAAGTCGCCGAGCTGGATAAGCGGATTGAAGATGAAGCGCGTGCGCATATCCAGGAACTGGATGATCGCAAGGCGCGGCGTAAGGCAGGTCTCATCGACGACGAAGATGACTTCGACGACGATGATGAAGATGACGAAGATGGTCCGGAAATTATCTACGTTCGTTGAGCGGAGCTGATATTGCATGCGTGACAAGGTGACTGCCGCCCGGCGGTGGGTGATCAAGATTGGCAGTGCGTTGCTGACTGGCGACGGTCGGGGTCTGGATCGTCAGGCCATCGCTGTGTGGGTGCGGCAGATGGTGGCCTTGCGTAACAGTGGGGTGGATGTGGTGTTGGTGTCGTCCGGCGCGGTAGCAGCCGGCATAACCCGGCTCGGTTGGAGTGAGCGGCCAAAGAGCATTCATCAACTGCAGGCCGCTGCTGCGGTAGGGCAGATGGATCTGGTGCAAGCCTGGGAAAGCAGCTTCGAGGAGTTTGGTCTGACCACGGCTCAGGTGCTGCTGACTCACGACGATCTCTCCGATCGGAAACGCTATCTGAACGCGCGCAGTACCCTGCGCGGTCTGCTGGATCTGGGCGTGATACCGGTTATCAACGAAAACGATACCGTCGTTACCGACGAAATCCGCTTTGGTGACAACGACACGCTGGGCGCGCTGGTGACCAATCTGGTGGAAGCCGATCTGTTGGTGATTCTTACCGACTGTGATGGCCTGTTTACTGCTGATCCGCGCAACAACCTCGGTGCTGAACTGATCTCCACTGCCATGGCCGACGATCCTGCATTGGATGCCATGGCCGGAGGCAGCTCCGGTACGCTGGGTCGTGGCGGCATGCAAACCAAGTTGCGTGCAGCCCGGTTGGCGGCCCGTTCCGGTGCCAGTACCGTGATTGTCGGCGGTCGGCTGGAGCAGGTTATTGATCGGCTCAAGGCTGGAGATGGGTTGGGTACCTTGCTGCTGCCGGAAAAAGGCATGCTGGCCGCGCGCAAGCAATGGCTGGCCGGGCACCTGCAAACCCGCGGCCGCCTGGTCATTGATGATGGGGCTGTCCGCGCTCTGCAGAGTGGCCGTTCCAGCTTGTTGCCAGTGGGCGTCAAGGCAGTGGAAGGCAACTTCCGCCGGGGTGAAATGGTTGTCTGCGTCAGCCTGGATGGCCGGGAGATTGCCCGGGGGCTGGTCAACTACGGTGCTCAGGAAGCGGCCAGGATCCTGGGTCAGCCCAGTGAATCAATTGTCAGCGTGCTCGGCTATGTGGATGAGCCGGAGCTGGTGCATCGGGATAATCTGGTACTGGTGTAAGCATAGCGTTCATGGATCCCCGGCTTTCGCCGAGGATGACGGTGGTGTGTGTAGGTACTGGGATTGGTCCGCCCCTCCGTCATCCCCGCGAACGCGGGGATCCATCTTTCGGGGAACGCATTGTGCCCATGGATCCCCGGCTTTCGCCGAGGATGACGATGGTGGGGGATATGCCTCGAATGATGTAGTTATGTGCGCCCATAAAAAAACCGGCTCAGTGAGCCGGCTTTTTATCAGTGCAGAACGCGAATCAAGCGGCGGTAGCCATTGCCTTGATGTGTGCGTTCAGGCGGCTCTTGTGGCGAGCGGCCTTGTTCTTGGCAATGATACCCTTGTCAGCCATGCGGTCGATAACCGGAACAGCTGCAGTGTAGGCGGCTTGAGCTTTCTCAAGATCCTTGGCTTCGATCGCTTTCACAACGTTCTTGATGTAGGTACGAACCATGGAGCGCAGGCTTGCATTGTGATTGCGGCGCTTCTCGGCCTGCTTGGCGCGTTTCTTGGCTTGAGGTGAGTTGGCCACCGTCTTGCTCCTCAGAAAATCTAGTGAATTAGGGTACAAATTAAGGTCGCGTACTGTGCCCCACAGCGAAAAAAATGTCAACTCAAAAGAGGCGGCAATTGTTGGCTGAGTGGGTTGAAGTGTCCAACCCAGTGCCGTTAGCGCTATTATCATCGCGCTCATGGCCAGGTACCGGCCCATTGTTACACAAATGCTCCCCTACTTAATCTATTGACGTGACACATGACCGAAACAAGTCCTCCTGCGCCACCTGCTGATAAAGCCCCCAGTCTTCTGCGCTCCGGCATGGTTGTCAGCATCATGACCATGTTGTCCCGGGTGCTGGGTATGGTGCGCGACGTGGTGGTTGCTGCCTACTTTGGTTCCAAGTCAGAAGCGGACGCCTTCTTTATTGCGTTCAAGATCCCCAATTTTCTTCGACGGCTGTTCGCGGAGGGGGCTTTTGCTCAGGCCTTTGTGCCTGTGTTGTCCGAATATCGCACCAAGTACAGCCTGGCCGAGGTGCAGAATCTGGTCAACCGGGTCAGCGGTACGCTCGGTCTGACCCTGGCCGGTATCACCATGCTCGGTGTCGCGGGTGCGCCGGTGCTGATCACCCTGTTCGCCCCGGGCTTTCATGGTCAGACCGAGAAGCTTGCGCTGGCCACGGACATGCTGCGCATCACCTTCCCGTACCTGTTCCTGATCTCCCTGACGGCCTTGTGTGGCTCGATCCTTAACAGCTATGGCCGCTTTGCGGTGCCGGCCTTTACCCCGGTGCTGCTCAACGTCTCCCTGATCGGCGCTACCGTGTTCATGACGCCGTATTTCGATCAGCCGATCATGGCGCTGGCCTGGGGCGTATTTGTCGCCGGGGTGGTGCAGCTGTTATTCCAGCTGCCGTTCCTTGCGCAGATTCGATTGCTGCCGATTCCCCGGCCCGACCGCCACCATGAAGGGGTCAAGCGCATCATGACGCTGATGATTCCGGCGTTGTTCGGCGTGTCGGTCAGCCAGATCAACCTGCTGCTGGACACCGTACTGGCGTCCTTCCTGCAGACCGGCAGCATCTCCTGGCTGTATTACGCTGACCGCCTGTCGGAGTTGCCGCTGGGTGCCTTCGGTATAGCGATTGGTACGGTCATTCTGCCCGCGCTGTCCCGTCAGCATGCTGGGGAGGATCCCAAAGCCTTTGCTGCCACCCTGGACTGGGCAGTGCGCATGGTGCTGCTGGTCGGCGTTCCGGCGGCGCTGGCGCTGCTGCTGCTGGCCGAACCGCTGATCGCCACGCTGTTCCACTACGGCGCGATGACCGAGCGTGACGTGCTGCAATCCGCCAATGCGCTGCGCGCCTATGCGATTGGGGTGATGACCTTCATGCTGATCAAGGTGCTGGCGCCTGGCTATTTTGCCCGCCAGGACATGAAAACCCCGGTGCGCATTGCCGTCACCTGCATGGTTGCCAATATGGCCATGAACCTGATTCTGGTCTGGCCGCTGGCACACGTCGGCCTGGCGCTGGCTACCTCGCTATCGGCACTGCTTAATGCGGGGCTGCTCTGGTGGGGGCTGCGCAAGGCCGGCATCTACCAGGCCCAGCCTGGCTGGCCGGTATTCATCCTGCGCTTGCTATTGGCCTGTGTTGCTCTGGCCGCTGTGGTGCTGTGGCTGGCCGCGGATGTGCAGCAATGGTTTGATTGGGGCTGGCAAGACAAGGTGCTGCAGATGGCGCTGCTGGTAGGGGCGGGCGTGGCGGTGTTTGTTGTCACCCTGGGTGCCAGCGGTATGCGTATGCGGCATTTGCGCAAGTAGCCCGGGGGGGGGGGGCGAGCACCAGCTCGTTCATGCGGGGTGGCCCGGGAGGGACGAGCATCGGCTCGTCCATGCGGTGATGAGTGGGCAGGTTGTGGTATGGATTGACTCTGCTCATCGAGCTGGTGCTCGACGTTCCCAGAGGGCTCGACGTTCCCGGGTGGCTCGACGCTTCCAGGGGGGGCAGTGTACCGGCGAACCGTCCTGGGAGGGACGAGCACCGGCTCGTCCATGGTGTTATGGGTCAGCTCCGTTCATCGAGCTGGTGCTCGACGTTCCCAGAGGGCTCGACGCTTCCAGGGGGGGCAGTGTCCCGGCGAACCGTCCTGGGAGGGACGAGCACCAGCTCGTCCATGGTGTTATGGGTCAGCTCCGTTCATCGAGCTGGTGTTCGACGTTCCCAGAGGGCTCGACGTTCCCAGGTGGCTCGACGTTCCCAGGTGGCTCGACGTTCCCAGAGGGCTCGACGTTCCCGGGTGGCTCGACGTTCCCAGAGGGCTCGACGTTCCCGGGTGGCTCGCCGCTCCCAGGGGGGCAGTGTACCGGCGAACCGTCCTGGGAGGGACGAGCACCGGCTCGTCCATGGTGTTATGGGTCAGCTCCGTTCATCGAGCTGGTGCTCGACGTTCCCAGAGGGCTCGACGTTCCCAGGTGGCCTTGACGTTCCCAGAGTGTAGCGCAGCTGCGCTACGCCTTGCGTACGGATAAGCACGGTACCAACGCTCTGTCGGCGAGCTGCTTCTTACCAGCCCGGCCTCCCAACCCCATGACGCCAGCCTCCGTAACCCTGTATACTCGGTCGCTTTGATTTCTCTGCCAAAAACGAGCTTTATGGAACTGGTCCGCGGCCTGCACAATCTGCGCCCCTATCATCGTGGGTGCGTGGCAACAATCGGGAACTTCGACGGCGTGCATGCCGGTCATCAGGCTATTCTCAAGCGCCTGAAAGCCCATGCCGAGCGCGTCGGCCTGCCCGGCTGCGTGGTGATATTCGAGCCCCAGCCCAGGGAATACTTCGGCCCCGGCAGCGCACCGCCACGTCTGACCCGACTGCGAGACAAGCTGGCGCTGCTGGAAGAGCAGGGCGTTGACCGGGTGCTGTGTCTGGCATTCAACCGGCGCCTGCGTGAACTCAGCGCAGATGAATTCATTCAGCAGGTATTGATCGACGGCCTGGGTGTACAGCACCTGGAGGTGGGCGACGACTTCCGCTTCGGTTGTGACCGAGCGGGCGACTTCACGTTGCTGCAGGACGTGGGGCAGCGCAACGGCTTTACCGTCGAGTCCGCCAACACCGTGGCCGAGAATGGCGAGCGCGTCAGCAGTACACGGGTACGTCAGGTATTGGCCGAAGGCGACTTTGCCCAGGCAGAGCGCCTGCTGGGTCGTCCGTTCAGCATAACGGGCCGGATTCTGCATGGACAAAAGCTCGGCCGCCAATTGGGTGCGCCCACCGCTAACGTCCAGCTCAAGCGTTTGAGTGCGCCGCTCAGCGGTGTGTATCGGGTCAGTGTTGAACTGGACGGTGTCCGCCAATTGGGCGTGGCCAATATCGGCTCGCGTCCCTCGGTGGCTGGCGATGGCCGTCCGCACCTCGAAGTCCACCTGCTGGATTTCAATGGCGACCTCTATGGCCGCCGCATCACCGTGATATTTCATGAGAAATTGCGTGAAGAGCAGCGGTTCGACTCGCTGCAAGCCTTGCAGGAAGCAATCAAGGCTGATTTCGTTACCGCACGAGCCCAATGGGCCGCCGAATTGAACAAGTGAGCCAGTAAAAGATGACTGATTACAAAGCGACCCTGAACCTGCCCGCAACAGACTTCCCGATGAAGGCGGGCCTGCCGACCCGTGAGCCGGAAGCCCTCAAACGTCTGGACAGTATCGGTCTCTACCAGCGTATTCGGGAGGTCAGCAAAGGCCGTCCGCAGTTCATCCTGCACGACGGCCCGCCCTACGCCAACGGCAGCATTCACATCGGCCACGCGGTAAACAAGATCATCAAGGACATGATTGTGCGCTCGCGCACCCTGTCCGGCTTCGACGCGCCATACGTCCCCGGTTGGGACTGTCATGGCCTGCCGATCGAGCACAAGGTCGAGACCACCTTCGGCAAGAATCAGCCGGCGGATCAGACCCGCGAGCGCTGCCGCGACTATGCCGCCGAGCAGATTGAAGGGCAGAAGGCTGATTTCATCCGTCTGGGCGTTCTAGGCGACTGGGATAATCCCTACAAGACCATGGAATTCCCCAACGAAGCCGGCGAGATCCGTGCTTTGGCGAAGATGGTCGAGGGCGGTTTTGTATTCAAGGGCCTGAAGCCGGTCAACTGGTGTTTTGACTGTGGCTCGGCACTGGCCGAAGCGGAAGTGGAATATCAGGACAAGAAGTCTGACGCCATCGACGTGGCTTTTGCCGTCGAAGACGCCGACCAGCTCGCTGCGGCTTTCGGCGTCGCTGAGCTGAGCAAGCCGGCCAGCATCGTTATCTGGACCACCACCCCCTGGACCATTCCGGCCAACCAGGCGCTGAACGTCCACCCCGAATTCATCTACGCACTGGTCGACACCGTCGACAAGCTGCTGGTACTGGCCGAGGAGCTGGTCGAGTCCTGCCTGCAACGCTACGGTCTCAGCGGCGAGATCATTGCCCGTTGCGAAGGCAGCGCGCTGGAAGGCATTCGCTTCCGCCACCCGTTCTATGAGCGCTTTTCGCCGGTCAACCTGGCCGAGTACGTCGAAACCGGCGCCGGTACCGGCATCGTCCACTCCTCGCCGGCCTACGGTGAGGATGACTTCCGTACCTGCAAGGCTTATGGCATGGAGAATGATGACATTCTCACGCCGGTGCAGAGCAACGGCGTCTACGTCAGCGACCTGCCGTTCTTCGGCGGCCAGTTCATCTGGAAGGCCAACCCTAACATCGTCGCCAAACTGGACGAAGTTGGCGCGCTGCTCAAGCACGAGCCCATCCAGCACAGCTACATGCACTGCTGGCGTCACAAGACCCCGCTGATCTACCGCGCCACTGCGCAGTGGTTCGTCGGCATGGACAAGGTGGCCAATGATGGCAGCTCCCTGCGTGCCCGCGCCCTGGATGCCATCGAGCAAACCCAGTTCGTACCTGCCTGGGGCCAGGCGCGCCTGCACGGCATGATCGCCGGTCGTCCGGACTGGTGTATCTCCCGTCAGCGCAACTGGGGTGTGCCGATTCCGTTCTTCCTGCACAAGGAAAGCGGCGAACTGCACCCGCGCACCGTCGAGCTGATGGAAGAAGTGGCCCAGCGTGTCGAGAAAGAGGGCATCGAAGCCTGGTTCAAGCTCGACGCTGCTGAACTGCTCGGTGAAGAAGCCGCCCAGTACGACAAGATCAGCGACACCCTGGACGTGTGGTTCGACTCCGGCACCACCCACTGGCATGTGATGCGCGGCTCGCACCCCATGGGCCACGAAGAAGGCCCGCGCGCCGATCTGTATCTGGAAGGCTCTGACCAGCATCGCGGCTGGTTCCACTCGTCCCTGCTGACCGCCTGCGCCATCGACGGCCACGCGCCGTACCGCGGCCTGCTGACCCACGGCTTCGTGGTCGACGAGAACGGCCGCAAGATGTCCAAGTCGCTGGGTAACGTGATTGCACCGCAGCAGGTGAATGACAGCCTGGGTGCTGACATCCTGCGTCTGTGGGTGTCCTCCACCGATTACTCCGGTGAAATGGCGGTCTCCAAACAGATCCTGCAGCGCAGCGCTGACGCCTACCGCCGTATCCGTAATACCACGCGTTTCCTGCTGTCGAACCTGAATGGCTTCGACCCGAAACAGCATGCACTGGCGCCTGAGCAGATGCTGGATCTGGACCGCTGGGCAGTGGATCGCGCGCTGCTGCTGCAACAGGAAATCAGCGAAGCCTACGACACCTACAAGTTCTGGAACGTCTACCAGAAAGTACACAACTTCTGCGTACAGGAACTGGGCGGCTTCTACCTGGACATCATCAAGGATCGCCAGTACACCACCGGTGCCGACAGCACCGCACGGCGCTCCTGTCAGACCGCCATGTACCACATCGCCGAGGCGCTGGTACGCTGGATCGCCCCGATTCTGGCCTTCACCGCCGAGGAAATCTGGCAGTACCTGCCCGGCGAGCGCAACGAATCGGTCATGCTCAACACCTGGTATGACGGCCTGACCGCGCTGCCGGCAGACGCTGAACTGGATCGCGCCTTCTGGGAACAAGTGCTGGCGGTGAAGATTGCCGTGAACAAGGAGCTGGAGAACCTGCGTAACGCCAAGGTGCTGGGCGGCAACCTGCAGGCCGAAGTCACCCTGTACGCCGATGAGCAACTGAGCGCCACGCTGAACAAGCTGGGCGACGAGCTGCGCTTTGTGCTGATCACCTCGGCTGCCCGCCTCGCGCCGCTGACCGACGCTGACGACAACGCTGTAGAGACTGACGTTACCGGCCTCAAGCTGAGTATCGTCAAGTCCGGCCATGGCAAATGCGTCCGCTGCTGGCACTTCCTGCCGGACGTGGGCAGCCATGCCGAGCACCCGGAGATCTGCGGCCGCTGTGTAACCAACATTGAAGGCCCCGGCGAGGTGCGCAAGCATGCCTGACCTGCGTCGCAGCGGTCTGTTCTGGCTGTGGCTCAGCGTACTGGTCATCGTCCTTGATCTGGCCAGCAAGTGGCTGGCCGAATCGAGCCTGAGCCTGTATCAACAGGTGCCGGTGATCGACGGGCTGTTCAGCTTCACGCTGGCTTACAACACCGGCGCCGCGTTCAGCTTCCTGTCGGATGCCGGCGGTTGGCAGCGCTGGTTCTTTGTTGCCATTGCTGTGGGTGTCAGCCTCATGCTGGTCGTCTGGCTGGCCCGCCTGAACCGGGACAAATGGCTGGAGGCGGTCGCCCTGAGCCTGATCCTGGGCGGCGCCCTGGGCAACCTGTACGACCGCATCGTGCATGGGCACGTAGTGGATTTTATTCTGGTGCACTGGCAGCAGGAATGGTTCTTTCCGGCGTTCAATATTGCTGACAGCGCGATAACCGTGGGCGCGGTGCTGTTGATTGCGGACATGTTCTGGCCAAAACGCACCCAGTAAAAGCGTCGCCCCGAGGGTTTTGCGGGAGTGTGCTCCTTGCTCGTCATTCCCGCGAACGCGGGAATCCATGGTGCTGCGGCATCTGGATCCCCGGCTTGCGCCGAGGATGACGAGGGCTGTAGGCGCGTCGCCGAACCGCTCCTTGTTCGTCACGGCCGAGGATGACGGGGTTTTGTGTAAGCGGGAGCGCCGGACTGCTCCTTGCCCGTCATTCCCGCGAACGCGGGAATCCACGGTGCGGCGGCATCTGGATCCCCGGCTTGCGCCGAGGATGACGAGGGCTGTAGGCGCGTCGTCGAATCGCTCCTTGCTCATCACGGCCGAGGATGACGGGGTTTTGTGTAAGCGGGAGCGCCGGACTGCTCCTTGCTCGTCATTCCCGCGAACGCGGGAATCCATGGTGCTGCGGCATCTGGATCCCCGGCTTGCGCCGAGGATGACGAGGGCTGTAGGCGCGTCGCCGAACCGCTCCTTGTTCGTCACGGCCGAGGATGACGGGGTTTTGTGTAAGCGGGAGCGCCGGACTGCTCCTTGCCCGTCATTCCCGCGAACGCGGGAATCCACGGTGCGGCGGCATCTGGATCCCCGGCTTGCGCCGAGGATGACGAGGGCTGTAGGCGCGTCG
>CAYYUQ010000029.1:10830-34777 GCA_964474945.1 uncultured Halopseudomonas sp.
CTTGCGCCGAGGATGACGAGGGCTGTAGGCGCGTCGCCGAACCGCTCCTTGTTCGCCACGGCCGAGGATGACGAAGGTTTTATGGGCGCGACGGCGTGCAGAGCGCGCCCGGTTTAACAGGCAGCACAACCTGCCATCCAACGTATTGAGAACACATCATGACCGACATCCAGCGCATCAATCAGAACACCGAAGTCACCTTGCACTTCACTGTCAAACTGCCCAATGGTGATGTCGTCGATACCACCACGGGCAAAGCTCCTGCCACCTTCAAGGTCGGTGACGGCAACCTGCTGCCGGGCTTTGAACAGGCCCTGTTCGGCCTCAAGGCCGGCGACCAGCGCAGTTTCGAAATCGAACCCGAGCGCGGCTTCGGTCCAGGCAGCCCACAGAATATCCAGAGCATGCCCCGTGATAACTTCAGCGACATGGAGCTTGAAACCGGCCTGCTGATCATCTTCAAGGACGCCGCCGGCGGGGAAATGCCGGGTGTAGTCAAAGCCATTCACGACAGCACCGTCGAGATCGACTTCAACCACCCGCTGGCAGGCAAGGTCATCACCTTCGAGGTGGAGATTATCGCGGTGAAGGCTGTCTGAGTTACAGTAGCTTCCGGCTTTCCGCCCACGACTCAGTATTCGAGGAATATCATGCAGATCAAACTGGCCAATCCACGCGGCTTCTGTGCTGGCGTCGACCGGGCTATCGAAATCGTCAACCGCGCGCTGGAAGTTTTCGGTCCGCCGATCTATGTGCGTCACGAAGTGGTGCACAACAAGTTCGTGGTCGAGGATCTGCGTAACCGTGGCGCGGTGTTTGTGGATGAACTGCATGAGATCCCTGATGATGTCATAGTCATCTTCAGCGCCCACGGGGTATCCAAGGCCGTGCAGGATGAGGCCGAAGCCCGCAGTCTCAAGGTGTTCGACGCTACCTGTCCGCTGGTCACCAAGGTGCATATGGAAGTGCTGCGCTACAGTCGTGATGGCCGAGAGTGCGTACTGATCGGCCACGCCGGGCATCCAGAGGTGGAAGGCACCATGGGCCAGTACGATACCAGCAATGGCGGCACCATCTACCTGGTGGAAAACGAAGCGGACGTCGCCAGGCTGCAGGTGAAAAATCCCGATCGGCTGGCCTTCGTTACCCAGACCACGCTATCGATGGACGATACCGCCAAGGTCATTGATGCACTGCGTCAACAGTTCCCGCTGATCGAAGGCCCGCGCAAGGATGACATCTGCTACGCCACCCAGAACCGTCAGGATGCGGTCAAGCAACTGGCCAGCGAGTGTGATCTGGTCTTGGTGGTCGGCAGCCCCAACAGTTCCAACTCCAACCGCCTGCGCGAACTCTCCGACCGCATGGGCACACCAGCCTACCTGATTGACGGTGCCGACGAGATCCGTCCGGAATGGCTGGAAGGCGTCACCAACATCGGCGTCACCGCCGGCGCCTCCGCCCCGGATGTGCTGGTGAAACAGGTCATCCAGCACCTGCACGACAGTGGCGCAAACAGCGTCACCGAACTCGCCGGCCGCGAAGAAAACATCGTCTTCAGCATGCCGAAAGAGCTGCGGGTAGTGCAAGTTAACTGATTCGCCCGGTGTTGGCGCGCGCCTGCGCGCCAACACCCAGACACCTCAGGCCGCCGGAAAGACCGGAGGCGCGCTACACTCCCGGCTGTTGCGCTGGGCAGACCTTCTGCAGTTTGCGCACCTTACTCCACAGCACCGCTCGAGGAATATCCATGGCCATGGCTTGAATGCATCGATCCAGCCAGCCATCTCGGCTTCTCATGTGCTCAATGGCTTTTGCGAGATCTCTGCTGATGGAGGTGCCGTAGGCCTGTTCAGCCTTGAATACTGCGCTGCGTAACAATTTTAATGGTAGATCCATCATGGCAAGGTCGATCAGATCTCTGCTGAATACACCGCTGTCAGCCCAGCGATCGGAGTTTGCAAGGAGCTTACTGGCAGCGAGATCCTTCACCGTCAGCGTAGGTACGCCGCAGATGACGTCAGTGGTTTCTGGTTCATCAAACTCAATCCGGCCTTCCAGCACGATCTCGAATTTGATCGGTGCTCCCATTACTTCCAGCATGCAACGAATGCCGTACTGATCTGCTCGAATGCCGCGCGACGATACCTGAAGGCCGCCCGGGGTCTGCTTCCATAATGCCAATAGCCCTTTGGGGCCTGTTACCAGCTGACGCAGGTTGCGGTAAGAGGCAAGCTCGGAGACCAGAAAATCTATATCAACAGATTCGCGATACTCTCGATAACGTAGCGCGATAGCAGTACCGCCACCGAAGAAGCAGTGATGCTCCCGCAGTAATGCCGCGTCCATACTCTCCAGAGCTAACGCAATACGCTGATGATGCGGCCGTTTAAACATGTTGGCGTTCCCCGCCAAACACTTGCCGCAGGGATTCTATAAGTGCGAGCTCATCAGCGTCGGCTTTTATCAAATCGGCATGACGCCAGTTACGATCATAGATATCCCAGGCTTCCTGAGGTGTAAGGCTGCCGGTCCCCTGTACTTGCCACGCAAGGCTTTTCAGTACCGGATAGGCCGTTAAGGAAATACGAACGGGGATACTGGCAGGATGCTGCTGATGATCTGGTGCAGCAGGTGAGATTTCAATCAGCTGAAAATCCAGTCCCAGAGCGGTTATCACGCGGAGGTAGGCTGCCATATTTACTGACGCCTCTCCACGCTCTATGCGGTGCAGAGTAACCCTGGAAATATCGGAGATCTCAGCTGTCGCTGTTACGCTGACGCCAAGCGCCTTGCGGCGTTTACGTATCTCGCTTCCCAAACGAATAGCGCTTGCCGTGGCGACAGATTCAAGTTTATCGATAGACACGGGGAAGACCTTTTTTATTAAAAGTGTTTCTCATTGTAGTCGTTAATGTAGGTTTGTAAATTATGAGAAACGCTTTCTGGTTTTAAAGGTCTTGCAGTTTGCCTGCTTCGCCCTCCCCCTAACCCCATGACGCCCGAATCCCCGCCACGCCCTGCGCCCCTGCCTCAAAGGCCTGTGGCAAGTCCTCAGGCCCGAGCCCGCCCAGCAGGTACACAGGCATATTTACCGAGTCGATCAGCTCTCTCGCGCACTCCCAGCCCAGCGGAACGGCATCGGGATGGCTGGCTGTCGGGCAGATCGGCGACAGGGTCACAAAATCCACCCCAAGATCCGCTGCCATCGCCAACTCCTCAGCGTTGTGGCAGGACGCCGCCAGAAAGCGCTTACCCATCATGGAGGGCCGGGTTCCATCCTTGGCGGTTTCAGCCACGCTGGTCGAGATGGAACTCGACTCTCCCGCAGCGGCGACGGCAGCCACTGGCTGCCCCTCAAGCCCCTCAAAACGCTGCGCCCACATCTCCCGTAACTGTCTGCTGGTCAGATGCCAACCCACCCCCGGCCAGACAGGTGCCGCCTTCCCTTTCACCATCCACTGAAAATCCGACCCAAACCGCTCCAGCATCCGCCCAACCAGCTCGCGGTATGCGGCATACGACAATCCCGTCTGCCGCAGCTGCACCATCCGCACACCTGCCTCCCGGACACGCCGCAACCCGGCAAACAGCTCAACCTCATCGGTCACATCCGGCGTGATCAGATACCGCTCCGGCAACTGCGCCGCCCGCACAATGGGTGCGTTGGCCGCAGGAAACGCATAGTCATCCAGTTCTGAAGCAGCCACCCAGCGCACCGGCTGCCCCTCGGCACCATGCGCCTCACCGTCAAAGCCGGTCACCAGCCACACATCCAACCGCACCGATTTATCCGGATAATCATGGCGAATATCCAATAAAGGGCGGGCCTGCGTCACCGTGATCCCCAGCTCCTCGTGCAACTCACGCACCAAGCCATCAAAGCGAGGCTCATCCGCCTCCAGCTTGCCCCCCGGAAACTCCCACAACCCACCCTGATGGACATGCTCCGGACGTTTGGCAATGAGAATACGGTTTTGCCTGTCACGGATGACGGCGGCGATAACATGAATACGGCGCATGGGTTACTGCCTCGGCACATCCTCGGAAAACACATCCTGTTCATCCGCGTCACCGGGAATCACATGCTCCTCGGCGGCCCAGGCGCCCAGATCAATCAGGCGGCAGCGGGGTGAACAGAAAGGGCGGTCGGGAAAGGATTCATCCCAGGTTACCGGCGCCTTGCAGGTAGGGCATTCAACCGTAGTGGTCATGCTTGGGCTCCTCTTGTCAGGGTCAGATAATAGTGGTGCAGGGCGTCAACTTGCGCATGTAGCGCAGCCAGATCCTTGTCATTGCTGATCACATCGTGGGCATGGCGCAAGCGGTCGTCGCGCTGAGCCTGCGCCTGAAGAATGGCACGTACCTGTTGTTCAGGCACCTTATCCCGAGCCGTGGTGCGGGCAATCTGCAGCGCCTCGGGCACATCCACCACCACTACCCGCTGGGTCATCTGATACTGGCCAGACTCCACCAATAAGGGCGACACCAGCAATGAATAGGGCGACTGGGCCGAAGCCAGATCAGCAACAATTTCTTCGCGAATCAGGGGGTGCAACAACTGTTCCAGCCAGCGTCTCTCGTCAGCCTGCTGAAACACCCGCTCACGCAACGCCCCACGATTCAGCGAGCCGTCCTCCTGCAATACCGCATCGCCAAACCGATCAACAATATGCCGCAACGCCGGTCTGCCAGGCTCAACCACCACCCGCGACTTGATATCCGCATCCACCACATGAATGCCATGCGCCTGCTCAAAACGGGCCGCAGCAGCACTCTTGCCGCTGCCAATGCCGCCAGTCAGGCCGATGATGAGTTTGTACGAAGGGGCCATCGGAAAACTACGCCTTGCGCTGAATGGAAGGCCGTCAGTATACGGAGAAAGGCGGGCAGGGAGAATGGACACCACATATCATCCGGGCGCAGCGCGTCGCCCGGCCCACCTCGTCGCGCCGCTCACTCCTCGTCGCCCCGCGCACTCCGCGTCATCCCCGCCCACTCCTCGTCATCCCCGCGAACGCGGGGATCCACAAGCCGCTCGCGGCGACGGCGTGCAAAGCACGCCCAGAGGTGCAGCGCCGCTGCATCAAGCCAACCCCCTAAAACCCGGCAAACTTCAGATAAGTCCCGGTAATCCACTCACCCCAGATAATCGCAATCCACCCGGCAATCGCCAGATAAGGCCCAAAGGGCAGGGGAGTAGCATTGGAATCACCACGGCTCTTGAGAATGATGATGCCGAGCATGGCGCCCACCAAGGAAGACAGCAGAATGGTCAGCGGCAACACCTGCCAGCCGCCCCAGGCCCCGAGCATGGCCAACAGCTTGAAGTCGCCATAACCCATGCCTTCCTTGCCGGTTACCAGCTTGAACACCCAGTAGACCGTCCACAGGCTCAGATAGCCAAATACCGCACCCCACAGCGCAGAGTGGATATCGGTAAACAAGCCAGTACTGTTGATGATCAAACCCAACCACAACATCGGCAGTACAATGGCATCCGGCAACAGCTGGGTATCGGCATCAATCAGACTCAGACTGATCAGCGCCCAGGTCAGCAACAGCATGGCCCCAGCCGCCCAGCCAAAACCAAACTGCCAGGCCACCACACCGCTCAGTACCGCCGTCAACAGCTCCACCAGCGGATACCGCACACTGATGCGCTCCCGGCAACCACCGCAACGGCCACGCAACAGGGCATAACTGATCAACGGCAGATTCTGCCAGGGCTTGATCTCCGTCTGGCAATGCGGGCAGTGAGAGTGGGGCAAAACAAGGTTATACACAGGCTGCTCAGGCTGAGCCTCATCCGGGTGCAACAGCTCCCGGGCCTGCTGTTGCCAGTCCCGCTCCATCATCCGGGGCAGGCGGTGGATCACTACGTTGAGAAAACTGCCAACCACCAGGCCAAGCAGCCCGGCAACCAAAACAAAGGCCAGCACATGGCTGGCCATATAATCGAGTAGGGTCATGGATTAAACAACGCCACCCAGCTGGAAGATTGGCAGGTACATGGCAATGATCAAACCGCCGATCAGCACCCCCAGAACGGACATGATCATCGGCTCCAACAGGGTGGTCAGGTTATCCACCTTGTTATCCACTTCAGCCTCGTAGAAGTCAGCCACCTTCTCCAGCATGCCGTCCAGGTTACCAGACTCCTCACCAATCCCCGCCATCTGGACTGCCAGGGTAGGGAACACATTGGTAGTGCGCATGGCGAAGTTGAGCTGGGTGCCTGCAGATACATCCTGCTTGATCTCATTCACGGCATTGTAGAACACCACGTTGCCTGCAGCACCGGCCACCGAATCCAGCGCCTGTACCAGCGGTACACCAGCGGCAAAAGTAGTAGACAGAGTGCGTGCATAGCGGGCTACCGCAGCCTCATACACGATCTGCCCTACGATAGGTGCTTTCAGCAGTGCCCGGTCCTGCGCATCACGGAAGGGCTTGGAGCGCCGGTTGATCTGGGTATAGGCCCAGCCAATCACGATCAGTCCAACAAAGATGATGAGCCACCATGACTGCAACCACTCAGACAGTCCGATAACCATAAGGGTAAAGCCAGGCAGGTCAGCACCAAAGTTGGCGAAAACCTCCTTGAATTGCGGCACCACCTTGAGCAGCAGAATGGCCGTAACGATGACCGCCACTACAACTACCGCGATAGGGTAGGTCATGGCCTTCTTGATTTTGGCCTTGAGTGCTTCGGTCTTTTCCTTATAGGTAGCGATCCGATCCAGCAATGACTCCAGACGCCCCGATTGCTCGCCGGACTCCACCAAATTGCAGAACAGGTCATCAAAATATTGGGGGTGCTTAGCCAGCGATGCTGCCAGAGTATTACCCGAAGCCACATCCGTCTTGATTTCGTTGATCAACTTGGCAAAGTTGGGGTTTGCCGTGCCCTCGGCGATGATCTCAAAGGACTGCACAATGGGCACGCCTGAATTCATCATGGTGGCCAGCTGACGGGTAAAGAAGGCAATGTCCAGCGGCTTGATCTTTTTTGCCCGCGCACTGAATAAACTGGATTTCTTGCTTACTTTGGTGACGAGCACGCCTTGTTTGCGTAGCTGTGCTTTGATCAGGGCCTGGTTAGTGCCTTGTATCTCGCCGGATATCTTTTTACCTGTGCGATCCTTGCCTTCCCACTTGAAAGGGTAAACTTTCTCCGCCTTGGCTTTCCTGGCAGAGCTGGCGGAGGGCTTTGTCCTTTTTACTGCTGCTTGCTGGGCCATGACTTAATCCTTGGTCACTCGGTTCACTTCCGCCAGACTGGTAACACCCTGCTCTGCCTTCATCAACGCAGACTGGCGTAAGCTCCTGAATCCTTCATTTTGGGCTACATCGGCAATTTGAATGGAGTTGCCGTCTTCCATGATGATGCGCTGCATGGCCGGTGTAATTCTTACCACCTCGTAGATGCCGACCCGACCTTTATAACCGTCCTGACAGTTTTCGCAACCCACAGGCCCATAAATCGTTAACCCGCCAGCAATTTTTTCTGCGCTGAAGCCTTCTTCAAGTAAGGCCTCTTTTGGTACATCTACCGGCTTCTTGCAGTGGGAACACAAACGGCGGGCCAGCCGCTGGGCAATGATCAGGTTGACTGAGGTGGCAATGTTGAATGACGCCACGCCCATATTGCGCAGACGGGTCAGGGTTTCTGCAGCGCTGTTGGTGTGCAGGGTGGACAGCACCATGTGACCGGTCTGCGCCGCCTTGATGGCAATCTCGGCGGTTTCAAGGTCACGGATCTCACCTACCATGATGATATCCGGATCCTGACGCAGGAAGGCACGCAGGGCCTGGGCAAAATCCAACCCCTGTTTGGGGTTCACGTTAACCTGATTAATGCCTTCCAGGTTGATCTCCACCGGATCTTCAGCGGTAGAGATATTACGTTCCATGGTATTGAGAATATTCAGACCGGTGTACAGGGACACCGTCTTACCCGAACCGGTAGGCCCGGTTACCAGAATCATGCCCTGGGGCTTGTGCAGCGCCTCCATATACATCTGCTTCTGGTCATTCTCATAACCCAACGCATCGATTCCCATCTTCGCGCTGTCGGAGTCCAGAATACGCAGCACTACCTTCTCACCCCACAGGGTGGGTAGGGTGTTGACCCGGAAGTCGATGGACTTGTTTTTGGAGATCTTGAGCTTGATGCGGCCATCCTGGGGTTTGCGTCGCTCGGCCAGATCCATATTGGACATCACCTTGAGGCGTGCAGCAATCTTCACCCCCAGCTGAACCGGAGGCTTGGAGACCTCATGCAGTACCCCATCGGTACGAAAGCGTACCCGGTAGGTCTTCTCGTAGGGTTCAAAGTGCAAGTCCGAGGAGCCTTTCTTGACCGCATCCAGCAGCATCTTGTTGACGAAACGCACAATGGGCGCCTCATCGGCCTCATTGCCATTATCTTTGCGGCTGTCGTCTTCAGTAACAGCTTCGACCTCCAGACCATCAAGATCGGCATCGGCCATGTCATCAAGGCCACTGTTTGCGCTGTCCAGATACTTATCGATTGCCGTGCGCAGCTTGTCATCCTCGACAATCACTGCATCGGTCATCAAACCGGTATTGAACTGGATATCGCTCAGCGCCTGCTGGTTGGTTGGGTCGGAAATGGCGAGAAACAGCCGATTGCCGCGCTTGTATAACGGCAGCACCGAATGCTGGCGAATCAGCTTCTCGCTGACCAGGTTGACCTCCGGCTGGCTGTCTCTATCCAGAGCACTCAGATCCAGATAGGGATAACCAAACTCCTCGGCGCAAACCATGGCGAGATCACGAGCCTTGGCCAGCTTCTTCTCGACCAGATAGGTAATAAAAGGAATCTTGTCCTGGCTGGCCTGCTTGCTGGCCTTGCCGGCCACTTGTACATCCAGCAGTTCTTCCTGAACGATCCGCCGGGCCAGGCCGGAGAGAGCGGGGGTTTCCATAGGCAAGGTAAATCTCGGTACGGTGTAAGGGCTTTGCCGACTATAGTACAGCAAGCCCACCCTGCACAAAGCCACCCGGCATAAAAGCTGCGACAAAAAGCAGCAGTGACTGACAAAAAAGGTCACATATGGACGCGCCGAGCCGTAACACTTCCGCAAGCAACACCTCCCCCACACCGCAGCCCCCATCTACCCCAAACCGTCATCCTCGGCGAAAGCCGGGGATCCATCGGCTCAGAGCCAAATCATCAATCACAAGCCAATAATGGCACAACTCCTGCATACACCCCGTCAGCCCATCGGCTATCTCACAACAAACGGAGTTGAGACATGAAAGCTCAAATGCAAAAAGGTTTTACCCTTATCGAGCTGATGATCGTGGTTGCGATCATTGGTATTCTGGCGGCCATCGCGCTGCCGGCTTATCAGGATTACACTGCCCGTGCAAAAGCATCTGAGGTTGTGCTTGCTGCCAGCTCTGCACGCACCTGTGTAACTGAAATCGTCCAATCCAGTGGCTGGGTAAACTTGGCTTCTTGTGCAAGTGGCTTTACCGCCTCACAATATGCGACGAACTTGAAGGTGGACAACGATGGAACGATTACGGTAGAAGGCAAAGGAGATCTGACCACTGTGGAGGTTACATTGAAACCTAGTGGTACCACAAAAAACCACATCCAAGGCTGGACTTGTAAAGGTACGCCCGCCAAGTGGATGCCTGGCTCCTGCCGGGGCTAACGTGGAATTTTTGGTTTAAAAAGCCCCGGCTGAGCCGGGGCTTTTTATTTTATTGAATTTCATGGATGCTAATGGCCGTGAGTAAGAATATAAGGTGTTTTGCAGTAATTTTTTTCGCTGTGATTGTGGTTGCTTTATATTATCCAGCCATAAGTGGTGCGTTATATTACGATGACTACTCGAATCTAGCCGGCCTGGCTAGTGTCAGCGATTGGAATTCTGCATTAAACTTCGTTTTTAGTGGCACAGCAGGCCCTCTGGGTAGGCCGGTAGCGCTGTTGACTTTTATACCCTTTGCGACAGCTTGGCCAGAGAACAGTGCTGCTGTCTTGTTTTTTAATGTTGTTTTGCATGCAGCCAATTTCGCTGTTTTATATCTGCTTGGCTACAGTATTCTATCGCGTATTGAGTGTCTTGAAGAAAGAACTCAATTCTATGCCGCTATAACTGCTGCGCTTATGTGGGCCGTGCTTCCCATTCTGGCCTCGACCTCTTTGATTACGATTCAGCGCATGGCAGGGCTGGCTTCTTTTTTTGGTTTCTTGGGATTGCTGGGTTTTGTAAAAGCCTACTCCTTGTATGACCGGACACCGTTAAAAGCGTTCATGTTACAGTTTTTTTCCTTGGGTGCGGGGACTTTCCTTTCAATATATTCCAAGGAAAGTGGTGCTGTCTTCCCGGTATTGGCGCTGCTGATAGACTGCTTTGTACGGCGGCCAAGTGGCAAGCTTGCTGGGTATGATCTATTGCGCAGAATAATCTTGATATTTCCTCTGGTCTTTATTTTATATTACATATCACCATTGAGGTTTGACTGGTTAGCTTTCAGTGAGTTTCGGGGGTTTTCGCCTATCCAGCGAGTGTTTAACGAGTTTTTAATATTGTGGGAATATGTGTATAGAGCATTTATACCGCAGACGCCAAGGCAGTATGGCCCTTTTCATGATTATTATGGCGTGCAGCCGATAACGCCAGGCTTGGTTCTTGCGGGAGTGGCTTGGGCTGTAACGTTTATACTGGCGGTTCTATTCAGAAAAAGAATGCTCTGGTTTTCTTTCGCCATATTCTGGTTTCTGGTTGGTCATTTGATTGAGTCGACATCGATCCTGCTGGAGCTGTATTTTGAACATAGAAATTATGTTTCCATATATGGTGTCTGCCTGGCGTTGAGTGTGGCTGTTTTTAAATTCAATGGGCGGCTAAGAAAAATTATTATCGGGTTGTTTGTTTTATATATAGTTTTGTTGGCAGCTATACTTCAAGCGGTTACTATTCTTTGGGGTGATCCCAAAGCGGCTGCTGAAAGCTGGGCTGCTGCTCATCCAGGCTCTGCCCGAGCAGCTTTGCATGCTGTTTTTATCGAAACAGGCCGAGACAAGATGGATATATACAATAAAAACAGTGATTATGTTTCGAAAGAGCAGTATGACTTCTCTCTGCGAGTGTTGGATCGAACAAAGAGCGCGTGTCCGAGTTGTCTTGATATAAGAATTCAAGCGTTAATGTATTCCTGTTTGATTTCTGATGATCATGATCGGCTGGCTAGGTTGGATGAGATAAAGGACGTTGCAAAATCGTCAAGTATAAATGTTACGGTGGTTGATCAGGTGTTTAATCTGGCGGAGCTGACGGAGAAAAATGCCTGTGGCGCTGTAGGTGACCGAGAGCTGATTGAATTAATCTCTGAGCTAGAGCAGGCGGCAAAGTTTAATATTCCGGAAAACGGAGCTAAAATTCTTTTTGTGAAGGCAATGTTGCAACACCGGTTGGGCGATATCCAGAGTGCTTGGGACTCCTTGGCTCAGGCTGAATCTATCAGCTTGGCGGCCCTTCCTGTTCTCTATTATCAGGTGCACCTCGCTGTTGAGATGGGCGCAGCTGATGAGGCACTGAAAGCGATAGAGCGACGGTCATATCTGGTTTCGCAAGGTAAACTTGATCCTCTTGAGGTGGACAGGTTGAAAGAGATTATAGAGGGTGCCTGAGAGTCTTAATCCGATTGGATTTGCGGCCCCATCTTGAGCAAGGAGCACTCAGTGAAGTTAAGTATTGTTTTACCTGCTAAGAACGAAGAGAAAACTGTTGGCAGTATAGTGAAGTCGATTAAGGTTCTTCTGGTTGATGCCGAGGTGGTTGTCGTCGATGACGGTTCCAGCGACCGTACGGCGGAGGCGGCAGAGAAGGCGGGGGCCAAGGTTGTTCAGCATCTCTATAGCAAAGGAAATGGTGCCGCTATCAAAAGCGGTGCCCGCGCCGCGACGGGCGAGATTATCGTTTTCATGGATGCCGATGGCCAACACGACCCAGCAGATATCTCTTTGCTGCTGGCGCGATTGGGCGAAGGGCACGATATGGTCATCGGTGCCCGTCAGAATGGCTCCCAGGCTAGCGTGGGGCGTGGCCTGGCCAATGGGTTCTACAACAAACTGGCCACCTATATGACCGGTCATCGTATTGAAGACCTTACCTCGGGCTTTCGAGCGGTACGTGCAGACAAGTTCAGGGAGTTTCTTTATCTGCTACCTAACGGTTTCTCTTATCCAACCACCAGCACCATGGCGTTCTTTCGTGCTGGGTACTCGGTGGCCTACGAACCCATTCATGCGGCCAAACGCATAGGTAAAAGCCATATCAAACCGCTGCAGGATGGTATGCGCTTTCTGTTGATTATCTTCAAAATCGGCACGCTATATTCACCCTTGAAACTGTTTGCACCTATAGCAGCGCTGGCCTTTGCAGTGGCCTCCATCTGGTATGGCTACACCCTTGGAACCGAAGGGCGTTTCACTAATATGAGCGCATTGCTATACACAGGGAGTGTGATGGTTTTTCTGATGGGTTTGATCTCAGAGCAGATCACCGCCTTGATGTACAAGGACAAGGAGTGAATAAGCCATGCTGGTGCAGCCGAAGCAAGTAAATGAAAGCTGATCTGAGGAAAATATGGGCCATCCTGACCTGTAACGAACGCCGCCGGGCGCTGGTGATGATGGTGCTCGTGATCTTGATGGCGCTGACTGAGACTGTTGGCGTGGTATCTGTCATGCCCTTTCTGTCGGTGCTGGCGCGGCCGGATATCGTGCAGGATAATGCCGCCTTGGCCTGGCTCTACGACAGGTTTGCCTTTGACAGCAATCAGCAGTTTATTACCGCCTTGGGCCTCGCTTCGATTGCGCTGGTGGTGGGCTCATCGGCATTCAAGACCATCACCCTGCACTTGGTCAACCGCTTTACCTTTTTGCTGCGCCACAGCATCAGTGCTCGCCTCCTGTCGGGTTACCTACACCAGCCTTTTGAGTTTTTTCTCAAGTACAATCCGTCCGAGTTAAGCAGGAACGTCCTCTCAGAGATCGACCAGCTGCAGGCCGGCCTTATCTCCCCACTGTCACAGCTCATTGCTCAGGGCGCCGTAGTTCTGGCCATGATGCTGTTGCTGTTTTTCTACAACCCCTGGATTGCTGTCAGCGCCGCCGCTGTGATCGCTGTGCTATACGGCGCAATCTATATTTTGGTGCGTAGACGGCTGAGTAACACCGGCAAGGCGCGACAACAAGCCAACGGCCAACGTTTTCAGGCGTGTAACGAAGCACTGGGCGGCATCAAGGAGGTAAAAATCACCCAAGCGGCAGAGGCTTACCATCAACAGTTTGCCCAGGCATCACGCAACTTCTCCCGCCACCAGGCCAACGCGCAGACCTTGAGCCAGTCACCGCTGTATATGGTGGAGGCGGTCGGTTACACCGGCCTGATCATTCTGGCATTGATCCTGATGAAGCACAGCAATGACATTGGCCAGGTCTTACCTGTATTGGGGCTGTATGGCTTCGCTGCCTACCGCTTGCTGCCATCCGCGCAGGTGATGTATCGCGGCTTCGCCCAACTCAAGTTTTCCTCCGCCGCGCTGGATACTATCCATCAACACCTGAGCCTGCCCGCCGGTGAAGCCAAGCCGGCAAGCCAGCCAATGGCTCCGCAAAAGGAAATCCGCCTGCAAGGCATTCACTTTGCCTACCCGTCAGCGCCGGACAGGCCGGTACTGCAAGACTTTGATCTGGTGATCCCGGCCAACACCAGCGTCGGCATTATCGGCAAAAGCGGGGCTGGCAAAAGCACCGTGATGGATTTGCTGCTCGGCCTGCTGCAACCCCAGGCTGGTACCTTGAGCGTGGACGGCACCACCATAGACGCCAGTAATGTCCACAACTGGCAAGCCTCTATCGGCTATGTGCCGCAACATATTTATTTGGCTGATACCAGCATTGCCGAAAATATAGCCTTTGGTGTGCCCGTCGGGAAGATAGATATGCAGGCCGTAGAGCGCGCCGCTCGCGCCGCTCAGATCCATGAATTCATCAGCACAGAATTGCCGGATGGCTACCAAAGCAGAGTAGGCGACCGGGGCATTCGCCTCTCCGGCGGGCAAAGGCAGCGTATTGGTATTGCGCGGGCACTGTATCATGATCCTCAGGTGTTGTTTATGGATGAAGCCACAAGCGCGCTAGATAGCACTACTGAGGAGGGTTTTACTGCCGCTATTCATGGACTTAAAGAGCAGAGAACGATTGTCGTCATAACTCATCGTCAGTATTCGCTTAAGGAGTGCGATGCTATATTTAATATTGATAATTTGATATTGACAAATAATTAAATATATTAAATTTATGGAAAGAAAAGTGTTTATTTTTATATGTCACACGCCTCTTCATGTGTTGATCTCTTCTATAATTTCTTCTACGGAACTGTTGGGTGAGGAAATTACATTCATTGTTGTAGAAGATAGCGATGGGCTTTTTGGTTTTGCCGTTGAGATTGGATTGGAAAAATCTGGTGCTATTGTCCGTTTGGCTGGCAGCGGTGTGATTAGAAATAGAATAAAATATACTCTGGCGCAGAGAAAGAATGCTTCATTGATTAGGATGAAATTTAGAAGTTTAGTCAGAAGAGTTTATGTTTTTAATGATTTGCGTCCCGAGGCTCAAGTTCTTCTTAATGACCGTAGACTCGCTAAAGATGGTTGTGAGTTTGTACTGGTCGAGGATGGTATGGCGCTATATCCGCCCGCTGGGGAGTTGGTCAATGGCTTGTTGGCGGTAGCTAAAAGAAAGGTTTTTTTCGGTTGGCGCTGGCAGCATGCCAGATTTATTGGGCTTCATCCTGGTTTGAGTGAGATAAGGGCATTTTATCCTGGTCTACTTAGAAAAGATCTTTGTCATCTTAAATCAAGAGCGTTGCCGGTTCAGGATTTGAGGTGTGTTGCTTCAAATCTGAGTGAAGTGATGGTTGATAATGAATATTCCAAAATTCCTTCTGCTATTATTGCAATTCCTTTCGGAAATGAAAGGGCGGAAGATTGCAGGGATTTCTTATTTAAATCTCTGGGGCTGTGCAGGTCGTTAGGTTTGAAGCCCTATCTTAAGCCTCATCCTAGAGATAAGGATTATCTTATTAATTTGAAGGATATTTTATCTGGTGTTGATATACTTTCGCAGAGCCATCCATTAGAGGTTTTGGTCGGGTTGCTGCCAGATGTTAGAGCGATAATAGGATGTAGAACATCTTCTTTATACATATGTCGGCTACTTTACTCTGATGTTGGAGTGTATTTTTTCTCAAACCCTTCAAGGTTGGACGATGGTTGTTGGGTGGATTTCTATCGTCAGGTTGGCGTAGAGATTATTTGATTTATTTTTGACCCGGCTAAGGTTTTTATGGCTGCTCTTGATAAAAATGTGATGATAATTGGTGCGGGTTTTGCCGGTTGTGTTGTTGGGCGTCAGCTTGCCGATGCTGGTCATAAAGTCCACGTTATTGATCGCCGCTCACATATCGGCGGTAATGCATATGATGAGCTAGATGCTCATGGAATTATTATGCACCGCTATGGCCCCCACATTTTCCACACTAACAGCGACCGAGTCTGGGACTTCCTGTCGCGCTTCACCGAGTGGCGACCGTATGAGCACCGGGTACGGGGAGTAGTGGAAGGCAAGCTTTATCCATTCCCCATCAATCGGGACACGTTGAATCAGCTTTATAACCTGGGCTTGGACGAGGCCGGTGCAGCCGCTTTTTTGGAGCAGGTGCGGGAACCTCGTGAGGTTGTTCGCACCAGTGAAGATGTTGTGCTCAATTCGGTCGGGCGTGACCTTTATGAAAAATTCTTTCTGAACTACACGCGTAAGCAATGGGGGATGGAGCCTTCAGAACTGAAGGCTGGGGTTGCGGCACGGATACCTGTCCGAACGAATACGGATGATCGTTATTTCAATGACAGGTTCCAGGCAATGCCGTTGCATGGCTACACAAAGATGTTTGAGCGCATGCTTGATCATCCGAATATCAGCGTTGAGCTTGGTGTGGATTTCGCTGATGCCAAGAACCAGGCGAAGTGGGCGCATATTGTCTACACCGGCCCTGTAGACGCTTATTTCGACTACTGCTATGGTCGGTTGCCTTACCGCTCATTAAGCTTCGAACACGAGCATCTGGCTGACATTGAACGGTTCCAGCCTGTCGGTACGGTTAACTACCCCAACGATCATGCTTACACTCGCATTACTGAATTCAAGCATCTGACAGGTCAGGAGCATGGCGGTACATCCATAGTGCGGGAGTATCCGCAGGCGGAAGGTGATCCTTATTACCCTGTTCCCAGTGATGCAAGTGAAGCGCTCTATAAGCGTTATGCAGTGCTTGCTGATGCTGAAGAAAATGTGACCTTTGTCGGCCGTCTGGCGCAGTACCGCTATTACAACATGGATCAGGTTGTGGCCGCCGCCCTGACCGCCGCCAAACGCTTACTGGGCTGAGTGCATGCGCATTGCTTTTTTGTGTAAACGCCGCTACATGAGCAAGGATGTCATTCTTGATCGTTACGCGAGGCTGTATGAAATACCCCGACAACTTGCTCTTTTGGGGCATGAGGTACGTGGGTTTTGCTTCAGTTATCAAACAGCTGAAGAAGGCTCTTGGCAGCATGAAGCCACACCTGGCAGTTTGATCTGGCAGTCTCGCTCGCTTGGCAAGTTCAGGTTACCGCGTTTGCTTGGATACCCTGTGCAGCTGCTCCGGGAGCTGAGAGACTTCAAACCGGATATTATTATTGGTGCATCAGATATCCCACATATTGTTTTGGGTGCCTGGATGGCCAGACGCCTTCGAGTGCCTTTTGTAGCGGATCTTTACGATAATTTCGAAGGGTTTGGGCAGGCGCGTATTCCTGGTTTTGTGACTATGTTGCGGCATGCAGTACGTAAGGCGGACTTGGTGATGACAACCAGTCAGCCTTTACAGGATATGGTGGAAGGAGTGTATCGGGCGAAGGGTAAAGTTGTTTCCATGCCTAGTACAGTTGACACCGCCGTCTTCCGCCTTTTGGATAAAAAGCGGTGTCGTAAGGATCTTGGCTTGCCAGAAAGCGCCGTGTTGATTGGCACTGCCGGGGGCTTGATGAAGGATCGCGGAGTTGACGACCTTTACCAGGCATGGAAGCAAATAAGCCAGACGCGCGCTGACGCGTATCTTATTTTGGCCGGCCCAACGGATGCTTCACTACCACCACCTGAACATGAACGTGTTCGCTATATGGGGATGCTCGCACATGCTGACACGGCAAAGCTATTTTGCGCGTTAGACGTCGGCGTTATTTACTTGCGTGATACTCCATTTGGACGTTATTGCTTCCCGCAAAAAGCGTACGAAATGCAGGCTTGCGGGCTACCAGTTGTAGGAGCGAACGTAGGAGTGATGCCGTACTTGCTGAAAACAATCGAGCAAGCCATCTATCAGTCGGGTGATGCACTCGATTTGGCTAGAGCTTTGGAGTTTCAGATAGTGGAGCGAAAACTGCCTGACCTGCCTGTGGAGGATTGGCAGCAAGTAATAGAACGTATGGAAAAATACCTACAGCAGCTCCTTGAATAAGCTGACACTAACGCAGTGCGCTGAGCACGCCCTCGCCAAAATGCGCCCAAGCAAAGCCCTGCGCGAAGCTTTGTATTCTTTCTTTGGTTACGGGATGCTGAAGTAACTGCAGCACATGCAGGCTCAACTCAGCATAGTTGTTTTTTTCTGCCAGAAAGCCGGATTCACCGTGCCGCACTGCATCGACAATACCGCCAGTAGTAAAGGCAGCCGAGGGCAGCCCATGTGCCGCCGCCTCAATCGCTACCATGCCAAAACCTTCCGGATCATCAGGGATATGTCTTACAGGAAATACATGCACATCTGCAGCTTCGTAAGCAATAGCCAGTGTGGATTGATCTATCATCACCCCAAGAAACTTAATGTGTTCGGCAACCCCTGACCTGGCCGCTTGCTGCTGGATACTCTCTGCCGTCTGGATGCCAGCCCCCAAAGCGTTTTTTGGGGCGTCGCCAATCACTACTACTATGGCCTCGGGTTCGGCTTGCACGATGCCAGGCAAGGCGAGCTCCACAAACTCCCGCAAACCTTTGCGGGTTGTTAGCCGCCCGACTGAAAGCAGAATCTTCTTGTCTGCCAGACCGTACTTTTCTTTGAACGCCCGGATTCTATCTTCCGGTTGCGGCGCTTCTGGCAAGGTGACACCAGGGTGGACGATGTTGATCTTCTCTTCGCGCACCTTGGCGGCGATTGCCAGTTCTTTTGTGGGTGTGCTATTGACGATGACGTGATCAAGTTTCTTGAAGAAGGGTGCCCATATGCTTTGGTACAGCTTGTCTTTAACAGTGATGTCAAAGCCGTGCAGATAAGCAGCGGAACGCGCACCGCAGAGTTTGCTTGCTATCCAGGCTAACGGTGCAGTAAGACCGCTTCCAGCCAGAATCACGTCTGGCCGCCAACGGATAGCCAGCCACATTGCTTTCAATAAGGAAACCAGTAGAAACAGTGGCAACGGCTTCAGCGGGGATTCGGTAAGAATCACCTGTTCTGGCTTCAATGCTGCCGACCCTTTTGGGCCAACCACCTTTACCTCCGCATATCTGGAAAGCTCATCAGCCATATGCCAGTTGAGGCGTTCCATGCCGCCAACCAAGGGGGGCAGGTTTCGGGTGATAATCAGAATCCGGGTGCGTTTCGTCATGCCAGCACCACATTCCTTCCAGCCTTTATCCGCCCGCGGGTATCCACCATCAGTCGAGCGTTGTGCACCAGCGCATCATGATCAAACGCATCATGGTCGGTGGCGATGAGGATGCAGTCGTAGCTGCTGATGTTGTCCGCCGTCAGCGGTACCCATGTCAGATCAAATTGATAATCCCGCTTGCGCGGAAATACCGGGACGTGCGGGTCGGAGTAGGCGATATCGGCGCCTTTTTCTTTGTCGTCGACTATCTTCATAAAGCTTAGAGCAGGCTGATGATGACCGTCCCGTGGAGTTGGTACGCTTATGATCTTGGGACCCACCTCGACGGTATGGCTGAAGCCAATGGTGGCGTTGAACCCGGCGCCGAGTGCAGCAGGATACGGGGTGATGCTGGTCATGAAGCGATCCTTGCTTTCGGTGGGGCTAATGGTCATTGATGATGGCAAAAAAGGGGTGGCTGAACAAGGGGAAGGGTCAGTCAGCGCGCCGCCGCCATCATGCCCCTGATCCTGTCCGCCAAACTGAACGGGCATGATCCTTATGCCTATCTGAAAGATGTGCTGAGTCGATTGCCGGCGCAGAAGAACAGCGTCATCGCCGAGTTACTGCCGCATAACTGGTAGTCGTCTATCAACCTGTCATGGCCAAACGTTTACGTTGCTCAAAGCCCGGATATTGGTTGGGTTTTACTACAGATAGCGCGACCAACGCAAGGTGGCACTACCAGGAGTGGCTTCTTGTTGTCCTCCATTATTACCACCATTATCACCACCGCCAGATATGGCCCCACCAGTTGGATCATAGCCTTGGGGAAGATTGCTCAAGTCAATAACGGTTTTATTCCCTATTTTATTGGTAGTGCCTGTACCACGTAGAGCTAAAGCGCTTACATATCCTTCGATACGAGTCTGCCCAGAGGTGCTGAAAATGTTACCTGCTTTAATAGCTCCAAGTACCGGGCCGGCAATGGCTATGTCACCACCAACATATTGGTTGGTTTGACACTGCCCGGGGCTGCTTGGAGGACAGCTTCCTGCCATTAATGAAAAATTCCCGATACCGGAAAGTGTAGTGTAATCAAATCCGCGCGGTTTACAGAAATCTTTCGGTTTCAATCCGTATGTGTTGTTGCAAACGCCTTGGTAGGTGTAGGTTCCATAGTCAGGGACTTCTATGGTCTTGGTGTTTTCGCCAATGTAGTTGGGTGCCGCAACACTGTTGTTGGAGGAGCTGAGCGTTATACTTCCAGTCGAAATGAAAGTGTTCGTATAGTGACCATTCTTGATTGTTAAATTGCCTTCAAAGAAAACCACGCCAGGTGCGTGGCTGACGCCGTCCAGTGTCCATCTTTGATCGTTTTGAGTGTATGATGGGTGAACGTTTTTATTGTTGAAGTTAGTTGAGAGTAGCCAGCAGTTGTCTGAGTCATTGTTCGACGTTGAATGGCGGCATGCGTAGTTTGGCTTGTTAGTTGTATTGCTGGTGCGATGGTAATACCCGTAGTCACGGACTTCTTGAGGGTTGTTGAGGTGATCATGGCTGGGTATGCCATCAACATCTCTAACCAGAACCCGAGTGGTGCCATTATGACGGTAATAAATGTAGTTGGCAGACTCGCGTAAAAGGTTGGCGTCGAATGATACCCTTTCCAGTGTGACAGGCTCGACTTCAGGGATCTCCAGGTCCATGCCGGGGTTAATGTTTGGGGTTATATTGCAGTATCCCGGTGCCGTAACGTTAACCTTTGATACTGCATCTGGCATGGAGCTGGGGCAGCTATCGAAAGTTATTTTGTCTTCGGCACGCCAACTTACGACGTTCCTTGCCTCTCTAGATCGGATTTCCCCCTTTGTTTCAATCTTACTTGCAGTTGTGCTCCAGCCGACATCGACTCCATAATTGTTCCCTGAACAATGCACTTGCGATCCTGTTGCGCAACTTGCCTCATTAGCGCGATCAGCTAGAGACGTAATCAGGTTGTGGGAGCCGCCGGTCACAGATGCAAAGCCGTTTGCCGCAATCGACAGAGTATTCGCTGTGTTTTGAACGCATACGTTGTTTGTGGCACGAATAGACTCGATTGTGAAGCCACCGACGTTCGATACAAATACGTCGCAACTAGCATGAAGTTCGCGGAAATCCCCTCCAGAGCCGCCTTGGTAATGTATTGACTTGGTGGATTTGATCGTATCAAATCCCCTGATCGACACGCCGGAAATTTTAACATTTCCGTCAACGAAGACGTCGTACTGGTCGCCAAGATCAACTAAGGCCTCTATGTTTCCGCTAATATCTAAACCATCATAGAAGTTAAATACATTATTATCATTTTGTAGTTGCCCGCTGTCTGATGGTGTGGGTGGTTCAACTTCATATATCAACTGCAGGGTGCTTTTTGAGTTGGCCCGAGTATCTGGTGCAGTGTCTGCAGTCAGCTCCACCGAAAATATAATACGGTCAGGGTTTGTATCATTCACCGCGGTGAAGTGTGCGTGAAGGCCCTCAAAGCCTGACATGGTGATATCTGGATATTGCGCATTTATGAGGTCGAAGCCGCCGTAAAAAGCTATCCAGTCTGAATGCTCCGCTGCTACCTGCTGTAAATATTCGCGCAGTGCCAACCCCGCTAACCACACCCTTTGCTGGGTCACTGTCTGCGAGTGCATGCTGACACTGAAATCTTGAGCCGAGCGCAGTTTGCTGAGACCAACAAGGGTGGTAATAGTTAATGAAAGCCCTAGCAGAACAACAATAAGTACCGTTGCAACGCCCTGCTGTCGTTGCTTGGTCTGTAGGCGTTTCATGCGGATAGTCTGGAGATCCATTTTAAATAGCACTCAGGTTGGTCAGGCATGTCTGCATTCTAAACTGTATGTAGATTGGGTCTTCACTTTCACTTGGGTCTTCACTTGGGGGATCGCTTATGGGGTGATGCGCAACTAAGCTGACAGAGTGTGCTGCAGTGGCACCTTGGATGCCGAAAGGGCGGCAGCTATCAGCGGAAAACTCAAGTTTATGTAACCCACCGCTTACGCGTGCTGAACTAGGAAAAAGCCTGGCCACCTCAGTTTCTGCCCAGCTTGTGACGTTCAAGGACGCACAGCCTTGAGGCCGCAGGTAGAACAAAGAACCGTTGTCTATCGCCAGCCCCTCGCACCAGCCTGTCGGAGGCACGGCAGGGTCGCTGAAAGTTTCATATCGCCATATCAGTACATCATCTATCTCAGTGTCAGGGTTCACCTTGTCGCAGCCACTCAGTTGGTAGTTGCCGGAGCCTAGGGAAATGGAATCGCACTGCTTCAGCACATCCTGGTCTTCTAGTTGCGCATCCAGTACGCCGAAACCAATGTTCTGCAGGACCCGGTGCGCTGTCAACATCGCAGCAGATCGATCGCCGGCAATCTGTGCAGATTCTTCTGACTGAACCGTTACGTGCACTGCTGTGCGGTAGAGTGTCAGCATGGCAAGTATGGCAATCATGGCGACGACCAAACCAACCAGCAAGCTTACAAGCGTTACACCCTGCTGGCGTGAAGCGAAAAGTTTGTGCCTCATTCCAAGATCCTCATGGCGATAGAATCAGCGTGCCATCGCCTGATACGTGTTCAGTATCGTTAATCTGTAATTGCGAGCTCGTTACAGATATGGTTTTGCTTATGCCATCCACTGTTACCTGGATTTCCCTCTCCACATCCACCTTCGTCACCGATATGGTGACTGTTTCGCCTTGCGAATTTTTTCGCTCCATGCTCGATTCGTCAGTCATGAGAAGATTTCGAAGGTTCATGAATGCCCAGTTCTCGGTAATAAGGTAGCGCTGAGTGTTGAGTGTGTTTGAAATAACCACCATAAGGCTCAGACCAAGCGTTGCAATAAGCAGCATGCTTATCAAACCTTCGAGCAATGAAGTGCCTTGTTGCTTTGGCCGCTGGCTAAAGGAGCTAGGGGATGGAGTAGACATGGCTCTCTGTTCCCCTCGTTAAGGTTATGGTTGCAGCATTAATTGGCAGCCCTTTATTGTCAAAAAGAACCTCGGATTCGCCCGTAACAGATACTCCGCCAGGTAGACTTGTCTGCCACCAAACATCACCACAGGCGCCGCTCACTGTTTTACAGACTTTGACTGTGCTGTCATCAACAATTATCCGCATTGCTGGCTCATTTCCAATTGCTCCGGCCCCATTACGCAAGGATGCTGCACGGGCATAGCGTACGGCCTGATCAAGCTCACCTTGAGCCTTGTGAATATTAGCTCCATCAGACCAAGCTCCGGTAAATGGTCCGGTTACAAGCGCCAATAGCCCAATTATCAGAATGACGATCATCAATTCAATCAGGGTAAAACCACGGATGTTGAATGGCGTTACCATGTCGTCCCCATCTTGCAAGCGGCCGTTGCGGTGCGAGCAGTATTGTCACCGTGCAGCTTCAGGATGCAACCGGCCATTGCACCCTTGCCATCGGCTTGCAATATATAGGTGCTGCCGTTGACTGGGGCAACGTAATTGAAATCGAAAAAATCGGCCTTTGACGGACTCCACTGCGAGAAGGCTCCTTTTACATTATCTGTGCCGGTAGCATTGGCCGGGTAGCCCAGCGTGCGTTGGAACCTGCTTTCAACGGCAGCCGCCAGAGAAGTCAGGTCCGCTGCAGCTGCTTTGGCTCGACTTTTGGTTGCATAATTCTGGTAGGAGGGCAAAGCAATGGATGCGAGAATGCCGATAATGACCAAGACAACCATCACCTCTATCAGTGTTAATCCATGTTGGCTGCGCATATTATTGCTCCTTTTACGTTGTGGCCAGACTACTCCAATTGAGCACCAAGCTTGTTCACTTGCAGATTAACGGTCTTTCTTAAGCGATGAGCTGCTTTGATAGCAGCCAAGCGGCATTGATGCCACACGCTCAGTCCAGGTCATCCAGCGTCAGCACCAGATCCTGCGCAGCTACATCCACATTCCAGAAGGTGTAGCTGTCGCCATCTTCGTCTTCCAGGCGGATATCAAATATGGAGCTGTTGTAGCCGTTGAGGTTGACGCGCTGGGTTGCGCCGTTGCGCAGTACGTCTTTGTCGAGCACGTCTATGGTACCGAGTGTGGTTTGAACCATGGATCCCCGGCGGGCGCCGAGGGTAAGCGTCCGGCCATCACACCTTGATGGCCGGCTTCCAGTTGTGCGGCAGCAGT
>CAYYUQ010000030.1:0-34067 GCA_964474945.1 uncultured Halopseudomonas sp.
GACAGTGCACCGGGCTCGTTTTCCAGCAGTACGGAAATGATATGTCTCATGTCAGGTACGCTCCGTCTTGCTCAGCCACATGTCACGCATCGAGCCGCCAGCGATTTGCATCGGGTAAACGTGCTCGGTGTTGTCCACGCGAATATCCATGAACACCAGTCGCTTGGTATGGGAAAACGCCTCTTCCATCGCCGACTTGAGGTCTTCCGGCTTCTCGACACGCATGCCGATGTGGCCATAGGACTCGGCCAGCTTGATGAAGTCAGGCAGCGACTGCATATAGGAGTGCGAGTAACGGCTGCTGTACTGCATGTCCTGCCACTGGCGAACCATGCCCAGCGCCTGGTTGTTCATGGTGATGATCTTGACCGGCAGATCATACTGCAGGCAGGTCGACAGCTCCTGAATATTCATCTGGATACTGCCTTCACCGGTAACACAGGCCACAGTGGCATCGGGATGATGCAACTGGATACCCATGGCCGCCGGCAAGCCGAAGCCCATGGTGCCCAGACCGCCGGAGTTGATCCAGCGATTAGGCTTGACGAACGGATAGTACTGGGAAGCAAACATCTGGTGCTGACCAACGTCCGAGGTGATGTACGCATCGCCCTTGGTCACGTCCCACAGGGTTTCGATAACGGTCTGCGGCTTGATGATGGAACCGTCGCCCATGTCATAGGGAAACAGCTTGCCATCGCCACGCCATTCATCAATCTGCTTCCACCAGGCAGCCAGCACATCGGCCTTGGGCTTGAGCTTGTGATCGCGGGTCATCGCCAGCATCTCGGTCAGTACGCTATCCACCGGGCCGACAATCGGGATGTCTGCCTTGATGGTTTTCGAGATGGACGCCGGGTCGATGTCGATATGAATGATCTTGGCATTCGGGCAGAACTTGGCCGCACCGTTGATCACGCGATCATCAAAGCGCGCACCGACACACATAACCACATCCGCATGGTGCATGGCCACGTTGGCGGTGTAGCTGCCGTGCATACCGAGCATGCCGAGAAACTGGCGATCAGTACCGGGGAAACCACCCAGCCCCATCAGCGTATTGGTAACCGGAACACCCAGCTCCTTACCCAGATCAGTCAGCTGTCTGGCTGCACCGCCCATGATTACACCGCCACCGGAATAGATGATTGGGCGGCGCGCCTCGACCAGCAGATCCAGCGCCTTGCGGATCTGACCCGAGTGACCACGGACTGCAGGGTTGTAGGAACGCAGCTTGACCTTCTTCGGGTAGCTGTATTCGAACTTCTCTGCCGGATTGGTCATATCCTTGGGAATATCAATAACCACAGGACCCGGACGACCGGTCTGGGCCAGATAGAAGGCTTTCTTGACGATCTCGGGAATATCGCGTGGATCCTTGACGATGAAGCTGTGCTTCACGATCGGCCGGGAAATACCGACCATGTCGGTTTCCTGGAACGCGTCGGTACCAACCATGTGGCTGGCTACCTGACCGGAAATCACGACCATCGGAATCGAATCCATATAGGCAGTAGCGATACCGGTAATGGTATTGGTTGCACCAGGTCCCGAGGTCACCAGTACTACACCAGGTTTACCGGTGGCACGCGCGTACCCATCAGCCATGTGCGCAGCCGCTTGCTCATGGCGCACCAGCACATGGGTCACATCGTCCTGACGGAAAATTGCGTCATAGACGTGCAACAGGGCACCACCGGGGTACCCGTAAATAAATTTAACACCCTCGTCACGCAGGGAGCGGACGACCATCTCAGCGCCGGATAAAAGTTCCACTTTTGAATCACCTCTAGCATGCCACTCGCCTTCGGGCGAGCGGCAGGATACCTGTTTACTGCTCGGCAGTGCATTGGCAACGGTGGTTGTCATGCAACAGCTTGACTGCGTGCAATGGAGACAGACCTCCCGGCAGGTAGCGGGAGCGCCTCACCCAGCGCGAGGTAACGCGTTCGGGGCCAGGCCGGGAGCTTGCGGGTCATCGCCTCCCGGATTGAGCAACAAAGCAGACTGCCCCGGTGGCCGAGTAGGCACCGATAACAGCATACTTATGAGAACCTCGAATTGTTTACATTCAAGCGGCACAAGTCAAGTCAACTTGCGACTAAAGCCGCAGCTTCGACATAACCATCACATTGGCATATACCGGCGTTTCGGCAATTGGCTATAGTAACCAGACTTTGATGCTCATCACAGGGACGACGACACATGCGCAAACTGATAACCCTCCTGACACTCAGCCTATTATGCTCCAGCGCTGCGGCCCAGCAGATATACCAGTGGAAGGACGCACAAGGTCGAATGCAGTTTGGCCAGCTCCCACCCGCAAATACACCTTATCAACCGCTTGATATCCGCGCCCCAGCGCCGATTGGAGGAGAACTTCGCGCCCCGGCGCCGCGGCCAACCGAGCCCCGCAATAATGCGCAAGCAGACGCTGCAGAACAACGCCGACTGCAACAGGCCCAGGCCGAATCGAAGAAGACCTACTGTGAACAATTACGGAAGGATCTCACCACCATGCAGGATAATCCGCGGCTACGCCGCACCAACGCCGAAGGCGAGGTGGAGCGTATTGGTGAGGATGAACGTCAGCGGTTGATCCAGGAAACCCAGGACAACCTGAAGGAGCATTGCTAGAAGCGTATCGCCAGCTGCTCTGCAGCTCGATCGATACGTCCGAGCACCCTGACCAGCTCGACGCCGCGGTCGCAAAGATGGGCGAATGCCTGTTCGCCCATCGGCTGGATATTGCACCCTGCCGGCATCACACCACCGTTTTCAATAATCTGCGCCATGCGTGGGATGAATATCCATTGCAGCCAGCCCTCAAAAGCCAGGGTATCGACACAGAAGGGTTGAGGGCTCGCCAGTACGGCGGGTGATGGCGGCTGCGCCGCCCATAACCCCTGTTGGCGCAACTCCTGCTCCAGCATCAACAAGGCTTCGGCCAAAACATGCCAGCGCTGCATTACAACGCGACTCGTGCGCGTTGACGAGCGGTTGCCGCTCCTGCTGAATCACCCTGGCGTTCACGTGCCTGCGCTACCAGCTCCCACAAACCAGCCTGCAATGCAGGGCGACCGGACGCATAAGACAGACCGCGCCGCGCCAACTGCTCGGCCTGAGCTGCATCTCCCTGATCCAAGCGAACCTGAGCCAATCGATAGAGTACTTGCGGTTCGCGGGGGGCAATCCGCAGCGCCCGCTCCAGGCTGGCAGAAGCGCTGTTCAGATCGCCACCGTTTTCCTGCTGACGCGCCGACGTCAACAACGCCAGCACCGGACCGGAGAGTTGTTCATCATCCTGCAGCCGATTACCACCGGTGGCGGTGCCGCCAGGAGCCGGCTGACTGCTTACCGGTGAGCTATCCAGCGGATAGGACTCGATCGCACTGGAGCCACCTTCCCCATCGGGCACCATGACCACTACAGCACCGCCCTGCTCCTGCTGCGCCTGCGGCTGGATCTGCGGTTGCCCGGAGCGGCCGGCGCCAGTCTGGAGATCCTCATTGGATACCGCGCGCCCGGCGTCCACGACCGGAATATGCCCGCCCGAACCAGCACAACCTACCAACAGCATGATGCATCCGGCCAGCAGGCCAATTCGCTTGGTACCCATTATTTCGTTCCTCATGTTCATTGCAGCCATCCACGGATGACGTCCATTACCCGGCCCGCGCCTTCCCGTACCGGCGCAGTATCAATCAACGGTCGGCAACCCGGACCCGGCAGCGGCTGATAACCCTCGCGGAAAGGCACCTGTACCGTATCCGGACAACTGGGATCGCTACCCTCACCGGTCAGACGATTGACCCAAGCGTACACTATGCCCTCGGGCGCGGCGTCGGACAGGCTCCGTGGATGCGCCTGCGCCATGAATGCCGTCCAAACCTGTAACGCACCGGTCGCACCGGTCAGTCGGGTCTGACCATTATCGTCCCGGCCCAACCAGACCACTGCCACCACGTCATCGGAGAAGCCAGCGAACCAGCTGTCGCGCAGATCATTGGTGGTACCCGTCTTGCCCGCCAAACGTACACTGGATGGAATTTGATTATAGGCCGAGCGACCAGTGCCATCCGTCATGACACGGCTCAGTGCTTCCTGCATCAGAAAGACTGTCGCCGAATCAAAGCGTTGCTCGATTTCGAACGGATAGCGCCTCAGCTGATCACCCTCCGCCGTCAATACGTTCCGGATGGCCCGCAATGGCGTGTTGAAACCACCATTGGCCAGCGTCTGGTACATATCCGTGACCTGCAGTGGCGTCATTGCACCCGAGCCCAACAACATCGCTGGATAAGCCGGCCAGCCATGGCGTACCCCCATGCGGTCGATTGTTTGCAGCACTCGATCGACACCTATATCCACGCCCAATCGCACCGTCGCCTGGTTATATGAACGCGCCAGCGCCTCATGCAACGGCACGACACCGTGGCTCTGACGACTGTAGTTCTGTGGCGACCAGGTCTTGCCGGGCTCGGCGTCCAGCGTAATGGGTGAATCGTCTACCGGACTGATCAGCGAATAGTTCTGCGGTTGCTCCAGCGCGGTCAGGTACACAGCTGGCTTGACCAGCGAACCAATTGGTCGCGAGGCATCCAGTGCCCGATTAAAGCCGGAGAAGCGTGGATTACGGCCACCGACCAGAGCCAGTACCTCACCGGTCTGGGCGCCCGTCACTACGACCGCGGCTTCCATGTCATTAGCCCGCTCGCCCAGATTCTTCAAGGAGCTGGCGACGGCTTTTTCTGCCTTCAACTGCAGCAACGGATCGAAGCTGGTAAAAATCCGCAATCCCTCGCTGGTCAGATCCTCGTCCTGATAGTCCTCACGCAGCTGCCGCTTGATCAGATCCATGAACGCCGGATAGTTACTGTCCGCAAGACTTCCGCGCACAGTCACATCCAATGGTTGTTCTATCGCATCAGCCGCCTGTTCCTTGCTGATGACGCCCTGCTCTTCAAGCATCTGAATGACCAGGTCGCGGCGCTTCTTGGTACGCTCGGGCTGGCGTCGCGGGTTGTACAGCGACGGCCCCTTGACCATCCCAACCAGCAGCGCCACCTGGTGCAACTGCAATTCGTGCAGGGGTTGGGCGAAGTAATACTGACTGGCCAGACCGAAACCATGCACCGCACGGCGGCCATCCTGACCGAGAAATACCTCGTTCAGATAGGCTTCCAGGATCTCTTCCTTGGAGTAATGCAGCTCCAGCAGTACCGCCATCATCGCCTCGGCGCCCTTGCGGATCAGACTGCGCTCACTGCTCAGATAGAAATTCTTCACCAACTGCTGCGTCAGGGTGCTGCCACCCTGCACCACACCACCGGCGACGATATTTACATATGCTGCCCGGGCAATCCCTTTAGGCGACACCCCGAAGTGCTGGAAGTACTCACGGTCTTCCACGGCCACAAGCGCTTCCACCAGATAGGGAGGTGCCTGATCCAGGCGCACCAGGATGCGATCCTCATTATGCGCAGGGTAGATACCCCCGATCATCAAGGGCTCGAGACGCGCCATGACGACATCGCCGTTACCGGACAACGCGGATACCTGCGGGCCACTGAAGCGCACACTGATGCGCTGCGCCGGCTCGGAACCTTCAAAGGACTGGAAGCCGCGCGTATAAACATCCACGCGGCTGGCAGACGCAGACATCTGACCCGGCTGACTGATGGCATTAACCGAACGATAGCCCAGCGCCGACAGCTCAGTAAGGAAATCATCACGACTGAGCTGTTGCCCGGCATACAGCTCAAGCGGGCGGGCAAAAACCTTGGCCGGTACAGCCCAGCGCTTACCTGAGAATTTTTCCTGTACCACCGCGTCCAGATAGATTGCCAGCCCCGCCAGCGCCACCAATCCCACCAGCGCCAATTTCCACATCAAGCCTGACCAACGTCGCCAGAACCCGATCTTGCGAGCTGAGCGTTTGCTGCGTTTTCTACCCATAATTCCCTGTCTACCCCGTCTTTAGGGAAACAACGCCCACCCTCGCAGGCGTAACAACGGTTGGCCTCATTGCAGCCAACCTTCATAATGTCCGGATTGCCCGCCCACTACAGGATCCGACGTGAGCCAGACACTGCTGAATGCGCTGCAAAACCCGGCGCTATACGACCATTCTGTCAGCGACTTCACGCTGATGGAAACCCATATCTCCTGGGTTCTACTCACCGGTGACTTTGTCTACAAGATCAAGAAACCGGTCAACTTCGGATTTCTTGATTATTCCTCTCTGGAGCAGCGAGCCCACTACTGCGCCGAAGAGCTGCGGCTTAACCAGCGACTGGCTCCCGACCTGTATCTTGATGTCATCGCCGTGCATGGCAGCGAAGATGCCCCCCGCCTGAACGGCGATGGCCCAATCATCGAATACATGGTCAAGACTCGCCAGTTCCGCCAGCAGGATCTGCTCGGCAACCTGCAACGCGCCGGCGGTCTGACGACCGCACATATCGACGCCCTGGCGGAAACCCTCGCAGGCTTTCATCAACGCATTGCTCAGGCACCTCAGAATGCGCCCTGGGGTGAACCGGAACAAGTACACGCTCCGGTGGCGCAGAACTTCGAGCAGATTCGTCCATTACTGACCGATCCCAGAGATCTGGCCCAACTAGAGCGACTGGAACACTGGGCGCATACTACCTTCCAACGGCTGATTCCCCAACTGACCCAACGTAAAGCCGACGGACTGATTCGCGAATGCCATGGCGATATCTATCTGGACAACGTCACATTAATTGACGGACAAGTGACCCTGTTTGACTGCATAGAGTTCAATGACGCCTTCCGCTGGATTGATGTCATGAGCGATGTCGCTTTCATGGCCATGGATCTGGAGGACCGGGGTCTGCCTGATCTTTCCCAGCGCTTCGTCAATGCCTGGCTTGAACATACCGGTGATTACGCCGGTCTGGCGGTGCTGAATTATTACAAGGCCTACCGCGCCATGGTCCGCGCCAAGGTAGCACTGTTTCGTCTTGGCCAAACGGACATCAGCACGCAGGAACGGGATCAGGTGCTGGCTCGTTACCATGGCTATATTGCATTGGCCGAGAGCTACACAGGGATCCCTCTGCGCTTTGGTCTGCTCACCCACGGCGTATCCGGCTCCGGCAAGAGCACCCTGAGCAGCGAACTGGTATCGCGCCTGGGAGTGATACGCGTGCGTTCGGATGTCGAGCGCAAACGTCTGTTCGATCCAGCCGCCAACAATGCTCGCCAGGCGGAGTTATATAGCCAGGACGCCAGTCAGCAGACCTATGCTCGACTCGCGGAATTGGCCAGCATGATTCTGGCTGCAGGCTATCCGGTGATCGTCGATGCCACCCATCTGCAACAGGCGCAGCGCCAACTGATCCGTCAGGCCATTGAAGAACAGGGCGTGCCCTGCCTGATTCTGCATTGCCAGGCGCCGCTGGATACCATTGAAATCTGGCTCAACGAGCGCCAGCGCAAGGGTGCAGACCCATCCGATGCCGATATTCATGTGGTCAATCAACAATTGGAGGATATGGAGCCGCTGGATGAGCAGGAACGCCAGATCACTCTGACGATTGCTACCGACCAGCCCCACAGTCTCGACCAGCTCACAGAACGACTACGCGAGCGCCTCTGAATATCCTCGCCGGCTGTACGGATTAGCCGGCGACAACTAGACTGGCTAGCGGGAACCAATAAAAAGAAGCCCATAGCCATGTCATATATCTATCGCTCTCTGGCCACGGTGGTCAGCGCGGCGCCTACCACCATATCCATGTCACTCGTTCCACTGTTGCGAGGTGCACATGCCCGATTCTGAACTCATCAACCTACGCAACCTCGGTAAAACATCAGTTCAATGGTTACGCGCCACGGGTATCCACAGCGCCGAAGAGCTACGCCGACGCGGCCCGGTTGCGGCCTATTGCGGAGTGCGCGCGCGCGGCTTTCGTGCCTCCCGGACACTCCTTTTTGCCATCGCAGGCGCGCTACAGGACATTCACTGGAATGAGCTCGATCCGGACTACAAACAACAATTGCTGAATCAATTGGAGCAACAGCAGCAGACTTGATTGACCCGTAGCAAGCAGTGTTCAAATTTGCCAACACCTGCGCGCTTTTACGTTGGCAGTAATGAAAGGAATTGCAGTATGGTATCGAACAGCCAAGGAACAGGATTAAGGAAGTCGTTATGTATCTCATCGGCGATCAACCCCCCTACGCAGAGAAGTTGATCAACACTCTGCAACGCATACCCGTACAACTGCTTGATGGGTTGGAGCCCTGCGGCGAGCCCATTGCGCTGGACGCCGTGGAAGACCTGTATCAGGTTATCGGCAAGCGTAACCTCTACCTCTTGCGTAGCGGACTGCTGCATGCCCTGATTGATGGCAAACCGCTGTTCTATGTTCAGGAAGGCGACCTGATAGGTTTGCGCCAGGGGTTGAACGCCGCGCCCTGTACCTATATAAGCGAAGAGCCACTGGTATTGATTCCCTATGATCGGGAATCGCTGTTCCGCCACATTCATGCCAACAACACCCGCCAGGAGCTGTTTACCCAGTACATCCTCGGGCAGGCAGCCCTGATGTCCGATGCGCTAGCGCGCAGCAAGCCCGCTGAAGTACGCCCGGTAACCGGTTTCCGCCACTTCGTAGAAGGCGCTGAGCTGATTCGGGAAGGGGATGACGCCGATCACGTCTTTATCATTACCGAAGGCCACGCCGAAGCCTTTGTCGGCGGTATCAAGGTCGGAGACGTGCAGCGCGACGAGATCTTTGGCGCCATGGCACTGTTCACCCGGGAGAAACGCTCAGCAACGGTCATTGCCAGCACGCCCACCACGGTCATGATGATTCCCAAGGAACAGTTTCTGGCGCTGATGCAGAGTAATCCCCGCATCGCGCACAGCCTGATTGAAAGCATGGCCCGGCGGATTGATTTGATGAACAAGGAACTGACCCATTACAAGCAGCTGGCCGCAAATTAATGGGTAAAAAGCTTGACACTGAAATGATAACGATTATCATTAGAAGCAAGTCATCGAGAGGTGGCTTGGGTAACGGAACGTCGCAAGACGGACGGTTATCTCCTCATCAGGCAAATCACGGATTTAGGCCCGCTCTCCGAGCGGGCCATTTTTTTGCCTTAACGTGTCAGGCTTCCGGCACAGCGGATGCCGCCGCTTCATTCTCAACCTGCCAACCACCGCCCAGCGCCTTGAACAGATTCACTTCGCTGACCAATTGATTGCGACGATCCCCCACCAGCTGTTGCTGCGCAGACAATAGTTGCCGCTGGGCATCGAGCAGCGTCAGGTAACTATCCACACCAGTACGATAGCGTTGCTCCGCCACCTGGTAATAGTCCTCACTGACCTCAAGCAGATTGCGGCGCGCCTGCACCTGCTCGGCATAGGTTTCGTGTGCAGCCAGGCCATCTGCAACATCCCGGAAAGCATCCTGGATCGCCTGTTCATATTGGGCGACCCGAATATCACGGGATATTTCCGCATAGTCCAGATTGGCCCGCAGGCGACCGGCCGTGAAGATCGGCACGCTGATACTGGGCGAGAAACTCCAGTAGCCAGAGCCGCTACTGAACAGGTCAGACAATTGGCTGCTTGCACTGCCCGCTGCGCCAGTCAGTCCGATGCTCGGGAAGAACGCCGCGCGAGCGGCACCAATGCTGGCGTTCGCTGCCAATAATTGATGCTCCGCAGCGATAATGTCCGGCCGCTTGAATAACATCTCGGAGGGCAAGCCAACGGGCAGATCAGCCAGCAGATCCATATCCAGCTTGCCACTGGCAATCTCATCCAGCGGAACGCTCCGACCCAGCAATTGAATCAACGCATTACGATCCTGTGCTACCTGCCGTCGGTACTGAACCAGTGCAGCCCGCGCTGTTTCTACCGCTGTGCGCGCCTGAGTCAGCTCCAGCGTGGACGCCACACCGACGTCGTAACTGCGCTGCACCAAAGCCAGGCTATTTTCATACGCGTCCAGCGTCTGTTCGGTCACCTCCAACAGCTCGCGATTGGCCTGCCAGGTGAAATAACTATTGGCTACACCGGCAATCAGGCTGACCTGGACACTGCGGCGCGCCGCATCATTGGCCAGAAACTCCTGCAGCGCCTGCTCGCTCAGACTATCCAGCCGGCCAAACAGATCCAGCTCCCAGGCCACACCCAGAGTCGCAAAATACTGCCCACCGGTAGCGGCCTCCCCGGTTGGGTTCAGTGTCTCCGGGGTACGGCTGCGAGTGCCGCTGCCATCAGCCGAGACAGACGGCCAGAGTGCCGCATGCTGAATACCATACAGCGCGCGGTAGGCATCCACGTTGAGCGCAGCAATACGCAGATCACGGTTATGCTCCAGGGCGAGGTCGATCAGCTCACGCAGCGCGGGATCCTTGAAGAACTCACGCCAATCCAGTTCCATGGCCTGGGTCTGGGAGTTCTGCTCGCCATATGCCTCACCATTCGGCCAGACATCCATTACCGGCATCGCCGGCCGCTCATACTGCGGAATCAGTGAGCAGCCACTGAGCGCGCCCAACACAGCCAAACACATCAAGGAATGCTTCATTGCGCATTCTCCTTCTCGCCGGCGTCGGCCCTGCGCGAAAACAGCGAAGACACCACAACATAGAACAGTGGCACCCAGAAAATCACCAGTACCGTCGCCGTGATCATCCCACCAATCACGCCGGTACCAATGGCATGGGAGCTGCCTGCACCTGCGCCACTGGCCAGCGCCAGCGGCACAACACCCAGGGTAAAGGCCAACGAGGTCATGATGATCGGCCGCAGGCGCATACGGCACGCCTCGACCGCTGCATCAAACCGTGACATGCCCTGCTCATACAGATCCTTGGCGAATTCGACGATAAGAATCGCGTTCTTCGCAGTCAAGCCGATGGTGGTCAGCAAGCCCACCTGGAAGAACACATCGTTATCCAGACCACGCCCCATGGTCGCCAGCAACGCACCGATGACCCCAAGCGGCACCACCAGCATGACCGCGAAGGGAATCGACCAGCTTTCATACAAGGCGGCGAGACACAGGAAAACCACCAGCAGGGACAATGCGTAGAGCGCAGGCGCCTGGTCTCCGGATAGGCGTTCCTCATAGGACAAGCCCGTCCAGTCCACCCCGATACCTGGTGGCAGCTGCTGAGCCAGACGCTCAATCTCCGCCATGGCATCACCGGTACTGTAGCCAGGTGCTGCTTCGCCCTGAATTTCCATCGCCGACACACCGTTATAGCGGGCCAGCTTCGGCGGGCCATATACCCACTCGCCGGTGGCGAAGGCGCTGAACGGAACCATCTCACCCTTATTGTTACGCACAAACCATTTATCGATATCCTCCGGATTCATCCGCGCGTCTGCTTCACCTTGCAGATAGACTCGCTTGACCCGGCCACGATCGATAAAGTCATTGACGTAGCTGGAGCCCCAGGCGATGGATTGAGTCGCGTTGATATCGCTGAGTGAGACGCCCAGTACCTGAGCCTTCTCATCATCGATCAGCAGCCGGTACTGCGGCTCGTCATTCAAACCATTGGGCCGCACCGCCGTCAGCACCTCGCTCTGGGCAGCCATGCCCAGCAGCTGGTTACGCGCCTGCATCAGCGCTTCATGTCCCAGACCGGCGTTATCCTGCAGGAAGAAGTTGAAACCGGTGGCATTACCCAGCGCCATGACCGCGGGCGGAGCAAACGCCCTTACCGCAGCATCACGGAACGCGCCAAAGCGCTCCATGGATCGCTCAGCCAAGGCAAATACGCTCTGCTCCGGTTCCGGGCGCTCGCTCCAGGGCTTCAGGCCGACGAAGGCAATACCCGCATTCTGACCACGGCCAGCAAAGGAGAAGCCGGTTACGGTGAATACCGATTGAACAACATCCGATTCCTCGGTGAGCAATTGTTCGCGCATCTGATCAATGGTCTTCTGCGTGCGCTCCATGGTTGAGCCAGCCGGCCCAAGCACCTGCACGAACATCACACCCTGATCTTCATCCGGCAGGAAGGACGCGGGCAATTTGCCAAACAACAGGATCATTGCCCCGACAATCACCGCATACAACACCAGGTACGGCAGCTTGCGCTTGAGCACGGCGGCAACGCCACGTTCATAACGGTTCACACCGCGCTGGAAAGTCCGGTTGAACCAACCGAAGAAGCCGCGTTTTTCTGCACTATGCCCTTTGGGAATCGGCTTGAGGATGGTGGCACACAGTGCCGGGGTAAAGATCAATGCAACCAACACCGACAGGGTCATGGCTGAGGCAATGGTGATCGCAAACTGCCGGTAAATCACCCCAGTGGAACCACCAAAGAAAGCCATGGGCACAAACACGGCAGACAACACCAGACCAATACCGATCAGCGCGCCCTGAATCTGTGTCATGGATTTGCGAGTTGCCTCAACCGGGGACAAACCGTCTTCGACCATCACCCGCTCGACGTTTTCCACCACCACAATGGCGTCGTCCACCAACAGACCGATCGCCAGCACCATGGCAAACATGGTCAGGATGTTGATACTGAAACCAAAGACAGACAACACACCGAAGGTGCCCAACAAGACCACCGGCACCGCCAACGTCGGGATCAGCGTGGCGCGGAAGTTCTGCAGGAACAGGTACATCACCAGGAACACCAGCACGATGGCTTCCATCAAGGTGTAGACCACCCCGGAGATGGACTCGGAGACCACCGGTGCGGTCTCGAACGGATAAACCACCTCGACTCCCGGCGGGAAGAAGGGTTTCAGATCAGCAATGGTCTGCTTTACCGCCTTGGTGGTATCCAGCGCGTTAGCACCGGTAGCCAACTGAACCGCAATACCGGTCGCGGGCTGGCCATTATACAGGGCGCGGAAGTCGGCATTCTGCGCGCCCATCTCGACCCGCGCGACATCCTCCAGGCGCACCTGAGATCCATCACCGTTGACCTTGAGCAGAATACTGCGGAACTGCTCCGGCGTTTCGAAGCGCGTCTTGCCGATAATGGTGGCATTCAGCTGCTGGCCGGGCACCGCCGGCGCGCCGCCAAGCTGACCACCGGAGACCTGCACGTTCTGTGCTGCGATGGCGTTGCGCACGTCAACCGGCGTGAGGTTGAAACGATTCAGTTTGACCGGATCCAGCCAGATGCGCATGGAATAGGCCGAGCCGAATACCTGGAAGTCACCCACCCCGCTGGTACGGGAAATCGGATCCTGCACCGAGGAGATAATGAAGTCCGAGAGATCCTCGTTGCTCATGCTGCCATCGGTGGAGATCAAGCTCACCACCATCAGGAAGTTGGAAGACGCCTTGGTAACACGAATACCCTGCTGCTGTACTTCCTGAGGCAGCATCGGCGTCGCCAGCTGCAGTTTGTTCTGCACCTGCACCTGGGCGATATCCGGATCCACGTCCTGATCGAAGGTCACGGTGATCCGCATGCTGCCATCGGAACCGCTTTCGGAACGGAGATAGCGCAGACCATCAATACCGTTGAGCTGCTGTTCGATCACCTGCGCGACGGTATCCTGTACCGTTTGCGCCGAGGCGCCGGGATAGTTGACGGCAATATTCACGGCGGGCGGAGCGATACTCGGATACTGGTTGACCGGCAGACCGAGAATCGCCAGCCCCCCCATCAGCATCACCAGGATCGCCAGCACCCACGCAAAGATCGGGCGGTCGATAAAATAATGTGGCATGGGAAATTATCCTTCCTGTCCAGCAGTATCCATCGCACCTGCGGTGTCGACATTGGCCGCTGGAACCGGTTCGACCTGCATACCCGACTGCACCATGTGCAGCCCTTCGGTGATCAACTGATCGCCCACGTTCAGACCCTCACTGACCAGCCAGCGGTTACCTACCGTCCGATCAGTCTTGATCACCCGTTGCTCGACCTTGTTCTCTTCATTGACCAGCATGGCTACGGCCTGCCCGCGTGGGTTACGCGTCACCCCCTGCTGAGGTACCAGAATCGCGTTACTGCGTGCGCCGGAAATCAGTTGCGCATGCACAAACATGCCCGGCAACAGCAGTCGATCAGGATTCGGGAATACCGCCCGCAGGGTGACCGAGCCGGTGCTCTCATCCACGCTCACCTCGGAGAACTCCAGACGCCCTTCGTGCTCGTACTCGGAGCCATCTTCCAGACGCAGGACCGCTCTGGCTGCATTCTCGCCGGCCTTTTCCAGTCGCCCACTGGCCAGATCCCGACGCATCGCCAGCAAGTCGCCGGTCGGCTGGGTAACATCAACATAAATCGGATCAAGCTGCTGGATAGTCGCCAGCGGTTGAGCCTGACCATTATTGACCAACGCACCTTCCGTCACTGCCGAACGCCCGATCAGCCCGGAAATGGGCGCCGACACCTTGGTGTAGCGCACGTCAATACGTGCGCGCTCCAGCGCTGCATCGGCCTGTAATTTGGCTGCCCTTGCCTCGTCGTACGCCTGCTGACTGACTGCCCGGTCTTTCACCAGCACTTCGTAACGTTCAGCCAGGGTACCCGCCGACAAGTGAGACGCCTGAGCACTCTGTAACGCCGCCTCATATACTGCAGCGTCAATCTGATACAGCTGCTGTCCAGCCTTGACCTCACTGCCTTCGTCAAACAGGCGCTTTTGAATGATGCCATTAACCTGCGGACGCACTTCCGCAACACGGTAGGCGCGAGTGCGGCCAGGCAATTCGGTCGTCATGACAAAATGTTGAGCGTCTACAGTCACCACACCGACTTGCGGTATGGGTTGCGATTTGTTGGTCGCTTCCTGCTCAGCACAGGCGCTGAGCAGTGTGATAGCTGTAAACAGGGGGATCAGGGCAGCATGTGCTGTCTTGCGTGGCATGGGCGAGGCACCTCATTGGGCATACGATTGACGCAATGCAATTATGTAAAATGATACATTTCAAGGCGAATAATAATACTTACATTCACGAATGTTTGTAAGTTGTTTTCACATTGGATAACATTTGCTCAGCACATTATCACCCTGTGCCATTGATTGTAGAAAGCAAGATAAACGCGGGTTATACCCAGAGAGCAATATGGCCAGACGTACCAAACAGGAAGCCCAGGAGACCCGCTCGCAGATCATTGATGCGGCGGAGCTCTGCTTTTACAAGAAAGGGGTATCACACACCTCTCTGGCCGATATTGCCAAGCGCGCGGGGGTCACCCGAGGCGCTATTTACTGGCACTTCGATAACAAGGACGAAGTGGTAGATGCGCTGATGTTGCGCGCAAGAATACCCATCCAGCATCTGGAGGAGGCCAGCCGGGATATTGATGAGCCCGATCCCCTCGGCAGCCTGCATACCCTCTTGGCGGAAATTTTTCGTCAAACCGAACGCGATCCCTCCACCCGCCGCATCAACGAGATCATTTTCCATAAATGCGAGTTTAGCGACCTGATGTGCGATTTACGTGAATACATGCGTGAATTACGCCTGCGATCGCTGCATCAACTCGAAAGCGCGCTGCGCAATGCGGTGGCCCGGCAACAGCTATCTGAGCAGTTGGACATTCCCATGGCCGCTCGCTCGCTGCAGGCTCAAATGATTGGCACGCTCGACGCATGGCTGTTGCGTCCAGAGGACTATTCATTGGCCGCCGTTGCCGACCGCATAGCCAGCAGTATTCTCGATACGATTGTTCACAGCCCTGCTCTACTCTTGCCGAACAGCGAGGCTTGACGATGAGCGACGCAGCCACTTCCGCCATCGCTCTATGTCGACTGGATGAGTTGAGCGACCCAGGCAGCAAGGGATTTGAATTGGCTGGCCGCTCATTTTTTGCCGTGCGCCAGGGACAGCAGGTATTTGTCTATCTGAATCGCTGCCCGCACCGGGGTATCCCGCTGGAATGGCTACCGGATCAATTCCTCGATCATTCCGGACGGCTGATTCAATGTGCCAGCCATGGCGCCTTGTTTCTGCCTGAGTCCGGTGCCTGCGTTGCCGGCCCCTGCGCCGGGGCCAGCCTGACATCGTTAGTCAGCTACATTGATGCCGGGCAAGTATGGCTGGACAGCAATGCGCTCTAGCATTCCACCGGCAGCTCGGCGGCCAACTCCAATCCCAGCGGTGATGGCCGCACTGACCAAGCCAGCACCAGCACGCCGGCAGCACAAGCCTGGCGCAGCAATTGTCCGTAGACCGGATCAATCTCGTCCGCCGGTCGCACCCGGCTGATACCGCTGTGCATCACACAGAACAACAGGCAGCTACGCTGTCCCGACCGAGCCAGCTCTGTCAGCTCGCGCAAATGCTTTTGCCCCCGCAGACTCACCGCATCAGGAAAAGCCCCCTCACCCCCACCCAGAGCCAGCGTGACGCTCTTTACCTCAACCACACAGCTGGAATCGTCATTACTGAGCAGAAAGTCGAATCGACTACCGCCCGGCTTCAGACAGACTTCCCGACGAATAGCCGGGTAGCCACTCAAGGGCGAGATCAGGCCGGCCGTCAGGCCCGCCGCAATGACCGCGTTGGCTCGCGCACTGTGCACACAGGCCAGCTCCCCCGGGGCCGTTTCCACCAGCTCCCAGGTACCGGGCAATTTACGCCCCGGCCGCTGGTGCAGATCAATCCAGACGCGACTTCCCGGTTCGCCGCAATTCTTCATCGAGCCCGTGTTGGGGCAATGCAAGGTCAGCTCACGGCCGTCATCCAGCAGAATATCCGCCAGAAAACGCTTGTAGCGCCGAACCAACCGACCGCCCAACAAGGGCTGCGGAAATGGAATCAACATCCCGGCCAGCTTCGCAGCCCTCGCTCAATGCGTTCGACTGCCTGCTCCAGGCGTGGCAATGCACTGGTATAGGCAAAGCGAACATGCTCGTCGGCACGGAAGTGACCGAAGTCCAGGCCCGGCGTGATCGCTACATGTTCGGTTTCGATCAGATGCTGACATAAACGCTGGGAATCGCCGCCGAACCCGCTGACATCTGCGTACAAATAGAAGGCCCCTTCCGGGGTATAGGGAATGGCAAAGCCCAGTTCGCGCAGTGCCGGCAACAGAAAATCACGACGCTGGCGAAAGGCTTCTCGGCGCTCCTCGCAGATAGCCAGCGATGCTTCGCTGAACGCGGCCAGCGCTGCCTGCTGCGACAGGTGCGGCGCGCAGATATAGAAATTCTGCGCCAGTTTCTCCAATTCCGGCACCGCCTCTTCTGGCGCAATCAGCCAACCCAGGCGCCAGCCGGTCATACCAAAATACTTGGAAAAACTGTTCAACACCCAGGCATCCGGTGCCACTTCCAGCACCGAGGTAGCGTCACAGCCATAGGTCAGGCCATGGTAGATCTCATCGACAATCAGCTCGCCACCCAAACGCCGCGTGGTATCCGCCAGCGCACGCAGCTGCTCACCACTGAGCACACTCCCCGAGGGATTGGCGGGCGAGGCCGCAAGGACGGCTACTGTATCGCTGTCCCAATGCTGCTCCACCTGTTCCGGGGTCAGCTGGTATCCGCTGTCTGGCCCTGTGCTGACCATGCGCGCCCGCCCTTCAACCAGGCGGAGAAAATGCCGGTTACACGGGTAGGCCGGATCCGCCATCAACACCCGATTGCCGGCATCCACCAGCAGAGCGCTCACCAGCAATAGCGCGCCCGAACCGCCGGGAGTGATGACCACCCGTCGAGGATCCAGGTCAATACCGTAACGCTGCTGGTAGAACCCGGCGACGGCTTCGCGCAATGCCGGCAATCCCAGCGCGGGCGTGTAGCTGGTATGCCCAGCGGCCAACGCCGCCTCGGCGGCACGCATGATCGGCTGCGGCGTGCTGAAATCAGGCTCGCCAATCTCCATATGGATCAAATCACAGCCGTTGGCCTGTAACAGCCGGGCCCGGTCCAGCACCGCCATGACATGAAAAGGCTCTATATCCCTTATCCGCTGTGCCCAGCGCCGTTCCATCATTTCAACCTCCGCCGCGAAGGAGCGACAAAAATAACCATGATACCCCTCGCCGCCACGATTATCCTTGATTGATCCGTTACAGCCTTGCCAGTCGGGGGCTACAGCACCCAATCGAGCTTACAGAAACCACCACGGAAACGGCGAATCGGACTATGCTGCAAGCATGCCGCCTGATTGCGGCCGGCAAAAAGTAGCGCCGTCGTTCACGTTCTGGTAGCTTTGCCTGCTTGCAGGCCACAGGCCGCACCCCCCGCCGGTCAGCACACGGTTTTCGACCCGGCACAGGATGATTGAGCTAAGAGTGAGGCTGTTCTATGCCCAGCAATACCAAAGAAAAGAACGCATTGTTGATTCGCGGCTTTGTTCCTTACGAGGAAGAAAAAGGCGAGGAGTACATGAACGAGCGCCAGCTCGCCCATTTCGCTGACATCCTGAACGGCTGGAAGCGCGAATTGATGGAAGAAGTGGATCGCACCGTATCCTACATGCAGGACGAAGCGGCGAATTTTCCCGACCCCGCCGACCGCGCAAGCCAGGAAGAAGAGTTCAGCCTGGAGCTGCGTACGCGTGACCGCGAGCGCAAACTGATCAAGAAAATTGACCAGACTCTGCAGCGCATCGAAGATGACGATTACGGGTTCTGCGACTCCTGTGGCGTGGAAATCGGTATCCGCCGCCTGGAAGCTCGCCCCACAGCTACCTTGTGCATTGATTGCAAGACACTGGCTGAAATCAAGGAAAAGCAGATCGGCGGTTGATCTGCATCCGATCTGTCGGCAGGCAGTCTTCTTACTTACTGTCTGCCAATGATCACCTTCCAGGCGCCTACCATGCCTACCTCGCATTATGTCGGGCGCTTCGCCCCTACCCCCAGTGGTTATCTGCATTTCGGCTCATTGCTTGCAGCCGTGGCCAGCTATCTGGACGCGCATCATCACGGCGGTCGTTGGCTGGTGCGGATAGAAGACCTGGATACTCCGCGTAATCTTGCCGGCGCCAGCGAACATATTCTGCGCACACTCCAGGCCTACGGACTCGAGTGGGACGGCGAGATCATCAGGCAAAGCAACCGTCTGGACCGCTACCAACACATCATTGATCAATGGCTGGATGACGGCCTGGCTTACTACTGTGACTGCTCGCGCCGGGAGATCATTGCTCAGGATGGCATTTATCCTGGCACCTGCCGCCAGCGCAAACTGCCCGCCACCCCTGATCATGCCATCCGGGTGCGGGTCGAACAAACACCGCTGGGTTTTGAGGATCGCCTGCAGGGCCTGATCCAACAAAACCTGACCCGTACCTGCGGTGATTTCATTATCCGCCGCCGTGACGGCATCATCGCCTATCAACTGGCAGTGGTGATCGACGATATCGATCAGGGCATCACCGATATCGTGAGGGGTGCCGACCTGCTAGATTCCACTCCCCGACAACTCTGGCTGTACCATCTATTGCAGCAGCCGGCGCCGCGGTATTTTCATGTGCCGCTGATCATGCGCCCTGATGGTGAAAAACTCAGCAAGCGGCTGGGTTCGGCTCCACTGGAGGCCGATCAGGCCATAGCCACCTTGTATCGGGCACTGTGTATCCTCACGCCCGATCCACCCGCAACACTGCGTACCGCGCCAGTCAGCCAGCAGCTGGAGTGGGCTGCAGCCCACTGGCAACCCCAGCGTTTACCCGCGATTCGGCAAATACTGGATCCTACCGAGGAGTGACAAGCCCAGCTCGCCTGATTACCATCGCTGCACTGCTTCAGGATAACGCCATGTATATCTACCGTCTGGTACTGCTGCTGGTCATCGGCATCTACCTGTTCTCACCCGCCATCATGGACTGGTGGATAGAGCCCATGGGGGCTTGGTACCGTCCTTACGTCCTCTGGTTGATCCTGATCATCGCCGGCATGTTGCTGCAAAGCCCAAGGGATACCGATGAGCATTGAACTGAGTCTGCTCATACTGCTGAGCGTGGTCTACCTGATCATCCTGTTCAGCGTGGCCTGGGCCACCGAGCGCGGCCTGTTTCCCAGCGCGCTGGTACGCCATCCGGCGGTCTACACCCTGTCCATCGGCGTATATGCCAGCGCATGGGCATTCTACGGAACGGTGGGCCTGGCCTACCAGTATGGTTATGGCTTCCTGACCTATTACCTCGGCATATGCGGTGCCTTCTTGCTGGCGCCGGTGCTGCTCAATCCGATTTTGCGCCTGACCCGCACCTATCAACTGTCATCGCTGGCCGATCTGTTTGCGTTCCGCTTTCGCAGCACCTGGGCCGGCACCCTGACAACGCTATTCATGCTGTTGAGCATGCTGCCCTTGCTGGCGTTACAGATCCAGGCGGTAACCGACTCTGTGCAGATCCTTACTCTGGAGCCACGTCAACATCCGGTGGCCTTCGGCTTCTGTCTGCTGATCGTCATGTTTGCCATCCTGTTTGGCGCACGACACATCTCCGCCCGGGAGAAGCATGAAGGTCTGGTGTTCGCCATTGCCTTTGAATCCGTGGTCAAGCTGATATGCCTATCAGCCGTTGGTCTCTACGCCCTGTTTGTGGTGTTCGAGGGGCCGGGCGGCCTGGAACTGTGGCTCAGCCACAACCAAGAAGCGCTGAAAACCCTGCATAGCCCGTTACAGGAAGGGCCTTGGCGCACCCTGTTATTGGTGTTCTTTGCCGCCGCCATCGTCATGCCGCACATGTACCACATGGCGTTTACCGAGAACCTGAATCCACGGGCACTGGCCACCGCGAGCTGGGGGTTGCCGCTGTTCCTGTTACTCATGAGTCTGGCCGTGCCGCCGATTCTGTGGGCCGGGCTGTACCTTAACGTGCCGACCAACGCCGAGTATTTCACCCTGGGCCTGGGTGTCGCTGCGGGCGCAGACTGGCTGACCCTGGTTGCCTTTATCGGCGGTATCTCCGCTGCCAGCGGCTTGATTATCGTGGTTACCCTGGCGTTGTCCGGCATGGTGCTCAATCACATGGTGCTGCCGGTCTATCAGCCCAGCGCCGATAACAATATCTACCGCTGGCTGTTATGGACTCGGCGCGGTCTGATTGCCGCCATTATCATGGCCAGCTACGGCTTCTACCGTCTGCTCGGCACTGACCAGCACCTGTCCAACCTCGGCATTACCTCCTTCGTTGCCACGGTTCAATTCCTGCCTGGCGCGCTGTCGGTACTGTATTGGCCACAGGCCAACCATCGCGGTTTCATCTGCGGCCTGGTAGCCGGCATGCTGGTCTGGGCCGGCACACTGTTGCTGCCCATGTTCAGCGACATTGATGTGCTCGAGATCATGGGACTGCAGTTGGCGCTGGACGAGGAGTCCTGGCATATCGCCGCGATCGCCTCGCTGGCCATCAATATTGTCGTGTTTACCCTGATGTCTCTGTTCACCCAGCGCTCTACCGATGAGATCGGTGCTGCCGAAGCCTGTCTGGTGGACAATGTACGTCGTCCGCAACGCATGGAATTGATCGCCAGCTCACCACAGGAGTTTGCCCAGCAACTGGCCAAGCCGCTGGGTAACCGTGCTGCCCAACAGGAAGTGGAACAAGCGCTGCGGGATCTCAAACTGCCCTTCGACGAACGCCGCCCCTATGCCCTGCGTCGCTTACGCGACCGCCTCGAAGCGAACCTGTCCGGTCTCATGGGGCCAGCGGTAGCGCAGGAGATGATCGAAACCTTCCTGCCCTTCAAGTTGGCGAGCGATGGCTACGTCACAGAAGATATTCACTTTATCGAGAACCGTCTGGAAGACTATCACTCACGGCTGACAGGTCTGGCAGCTGAGCTGGATGCGCTGCGCCGTTATCACCGCCAGACCCTGCAGGATCTGCCCATGGGTGTCTGCTCACTGGCGGAAGATAACGAGGTAGTGATGTGGAACCGCGCGCTGCAGACGTTGACCGGTATCCCGGCTGACAGCGTAGTGGGTTCGAGGCTGGACAGCCTGCCGGAACCCTGGGGTGAGCTGCTCCAGCGCTTTGTCGCTGACGAATCGGCCCACCTGTACAAACAGAAACTGGTCATCCAGGGGCATACCCAATGGCTCAGCCTGCACAAAGCTGCGATTGATGAACCAGGCAATGCGCGAGGCGGTCTGGTACTGCTGATCGAGGATCAGACCGAAACCCAGATGCTCGAAGAAGAGTTGATTCACTCTGAACGACTGGCCTCGATTGGCCGACTGGCTGCCGGGGTCGCGCATGAGATCGGCAACCCGGTCACCGGCATTGCCTGCCTGGCGCAGAACCTGCGGGAAGAATCCGATCTGCCGGAAATCAACGAAGTCGCCGAACAGGTACTGGAACAGACCCGGCGGATATCACGCATTGTGCAATCCATGGTCAACTTTGCCCATGTTGGCAGTCGCCATTACAGCGCCAATGATGAGGTGGATCTGGCTGCCTGCACCAACGAGGCGATTCACCTTTTGTCGCTCAGCCGCAAGGGCCCCGAGATCAAGTATGTTAATCTATGTGACGCATCTCACCGGGTCAGCGGCGACAGCCAGCGCCTAGTGCAGGTATTGATCAACCTGCTGGGCAATGCGCGGGATGCCAGTAGCGATGGCGATCAGGTCACCATCCGCTCAGTTCAGGACGAGCATCAGATTCTGCTGGTTGTGGAAGACGAAGGAAGCGGCATTGATCAAGCACTGAAGGATCGTCTGTTCGAGCCGTTCTTCACCACCAAAGCGCCCGGCAAGGGCACCGGGCTCGGCCTGGCCCTGGTGTACTCCATAGTCGAGGAACATTATGGTCAGATCACCGTAGAAAGCCCAATCGATGAAGCCACTCAGCGGGGCACCCGGTTTACCATTACCCTGCCCCGTCATGGCGTCTTTAGTTCTGGTTCTTCCGTATGATGGACAGCGGAAGCAACCGCAAGAGGTAGATATGCCGCATATTCTGGTTGTCGAAGACGAACCCATCATCCGCTCCGCATTACGCCGGTTGCTGGAACGCCACCATTACCAGGTCAGCGAAGCTGGTGCTGTACACGAAGCCGTTGAAAAATATGATCTGAATGATTTCAACCTGATTATCAGTGACCTGCGACTGCCCGGCGAACCGGGTACAGCCCTGATTCATCTGGCGGACAAGGTGCCCGTGCTGATCATGACCAGTTTCGCCAGCTTGCGCTCGGCGGTGGACTCCATGAAGCTCGGCGCTGTCGACTATATCGCCAAACCCTTTGATCACGACGAGATGCTGCAGGCCGTAGCCCGCATCATTGAGGCCAGCCAGCAGCCGAAGGAAGCGCCTGCGAAGACCGCACAGGCCAGCGACAACGAAGACGATAACCGCGAGATGGGCATTATCGGTGCCAGTCCGGCGATGCTGACCCTGTTCAAACGTATCCGCAAGGTCGCCCCGACCATGTCCACGGTACTGATCCAGGGCGAATCCGGGACCGGCAAGGAGCTGGTTGCCCGCGCCCTGCATGAGAACTCTCCCCGCGCCCATGCGCCGATGATTTCCGTCAACTGTGCAGCCATTCCGGAAACCCTGATCGAATCAGAGCTGTTCGGCCATGAGAAGGGCGCCTTCACCGGTGCTGTGGCCGGCCGCACAGGCCTGGTCGAGGCCGCGAATGGCGGCACCCTGTTCCTCGATGAGATTGGCGAACTGCCGCTGGAAGCCCAAGCCCGACTGCTCCGGGTACTGCAGGAAAGTGAAATCCGCCGGGTGGGCTCGGTACAGTCACAGAAGGTGGATGTACGTCTGGTGGCAGCAACTCACCGCGACCTCAAGACACTGGCCCATCAGGGCCTGTTCCGTGAAGATCTGTATTACCGTTTGAATGTGATTGAGCTGCGTTTACCGCCCCTGCGCGAGCGCAGCGAGGATGTCATGTTGATTGCTGAAGCCCTGTTGGCACGCATCGGCGCCCAGATGAATACACCCAACCTGCATTTCACGCGCGAGGCCGCCACCGCTATTCGGCAATACCGCTGGCCCGGCAACGTACGCGAACTGGAGAATGCCATTGAGCGTGCCGCCATCCTGTGTGATGAAGATGAAATCTCCACCGATCTGCTGGGTATCGAACCGGATATCAACCAGGAACGCAGCTCCTATGCCACTACCGCGCTGGAATCCATGCGCACCCCGGACAAGATGGGTGCCGAACCTGGAGAGAACCTGTCACTGGAAGACTATTTCCAGCATTTTGTGCTGGAGCATCAGGAGCATATGACCGAAACCGAGCTGGCCAACAAGCTCGGCATCAGCCGCAAATGTTTGTGGGAACGTCGCCAGCGCCTGGGCATCCCGCGCAAGAAAACCGCCAACTCCTGATACGGCCGTCAGTTTGCGGTTGAAACCGATCCATGACCCCAGTGTTACCGCTGAACTGTTACCCAGCAACTGTTACCCCACACACCCCAGCGGTAACACTTTAGCGAGGCGAACGGTAACACTTCCTGCACCACGCTCCGCACACAAACCACACAAACATCATAAGCCTTTGTTTTTAAAGGAAATAAAAAATCTGGCACGGCAAATGCTTTGTTATAGACACAACAAGAATAAAAACCAGGCACGACCCCATAACAAGAACAAGATTCAGCTCCACACATAACAACAACAAAACGTGCGAGTGCAGCAAACTGATTTTTTTGGAGAATGGGAAAGTCCCAGCTAGCGAACGACGTGTTCGATTGGATCGAGAAAAATAAAAAGTTGCCCAAGCAACCCACCGAATCTAATGTCAAACATGACCATAGCTGTTTCCTGCGCATCCAAAGCAATCCGCTTGCTTTAGGCAACCCGGGATGGGTTTAACGGGGTGGCGGGGTGGCACTGTCACCCAGCCCAAAAGAACAAGAACAGCTCAGAAAACAAGAACAAAAACCATTAAGGGGAGTGAAAACTCCCCTTGAGCTTTCTACAAAACCTCAGCTTTATTACAATTCCCTCCGCATTCGCGCTAGAATGCTGATCTTGTCATTCAGACACATTACTTGAACTGATTACGCGCCCATGCGGCACTTTGCCCGCAATTGACAGGCGTGTTAACGTCGGCGTTCTGCAGCCTCGGCAGCATGTTCATATCAGTAATATGGGCCAAGCCAATAATGCAGCGACCTATTATCAAGTAGATGCGGCTGAGCACACGATTGCACTCTGACTGATATTATCGACAAGCCAGAGGCCATGGCTGGATACGCCGGTGGACTACCCACACATATGATTCGTAAGTTACTGAAAAGAATACCCTCACCTTTTGGGCGACCCGCCCACAGACGCACGACGCCTGCCATTATTCCTGCCAACCAGCACTCCCTGAAGCGCAGCCAGATCAGTCGCAATGCGGTGACCGTGGTTGAGCGCTTGCAACAGGCGGGTTACCAAGCCTTTGCCGTGGGTGGTTGCGTACGCGATCTCCTGCTGGGTCTGGATCCAAAGGATTACGACGTGGCTACCAGTGCCACACCGGAGCAGGTACGCGCCACCTTTCGCAATAGCCGTCTGATCGGCCGCCGTTTCAAGCTGGCCCATGTGCATTTTGGTCGAGAGATCATCGAGGTAGCGACCTTCCGTGCAGGCCATGCCGAAGATAACGACTCCAGCGCCGGGCGAGAGCAATCGCTGCAAAGTGAATCCGGCCGGCTGTTGCGCGACAATATCTACGGCAGTCTGGAAGAAGATGCGCAACGCCGCGACTTCACCATCAACGCGCTGTACTACGACGTCTGCACCGGCACCATCCATGACTACGTCAACGGTCTGCAGGACATCCGCAATGCACGTGTACGTCTGATCGGCAGCCCGGTGCAACGCTACCAGGAAGACCCGGTACGCATGCTGCGGGCGATCCGCTTCGCCGCGAAACTGGATTTCGAGATTGAGCCGCACACGGCGGCGCCGATCGCTGAACTCGCTGAGCTGCTCTACGACATCCCCGCTGCCCGATTGTTCGATGAAGTGCTCAAGCTATTGCTTGGCGGGCATGGTGAGCAGACCTTTGATCTGCTGCTGGAGCATGACCTGTTCGCCCCCTTGTTCCCGGACACCGACGAAGCCATCGACGAACAACCTGACTACACCCTGCGGATGATTCGTCAGGCGCTGCGCAATACGGATCAACGTATTCGTGAAGGCCGGCCGGTTACCCCGGCTTTTCTGTTTGCAGCACTGCTCTGGCCTGCACTGCCTCAGCGCACCCGCGATCTGGAACAACAAGGTATTCCGCAGATTCCGGCGCAGCAGCAGGCAGCGCATGAGCTGTTGGCGGAACAATGCCGCCACACCGCAATTCCCAAGCGCTTCAGCATACCCCTCAGAGAAATATGGGATATGCAACCACGCCTCGAGCGGCGCAATGGTCGCCGTGCGGATCAGATGCTGGAGCATCCACGATTCCGTGCCGCCTACGACTTCCTGCTGTTACGTGAAGCTGCCGGCGAACAGACCGATGGACTGGGTGACTGGTGGACACGCTATCAGGACGCCAATCCTGATGTGCGCCGCCGGATGGTGCAGCAGCTGAGCAGTGGCGGGCCAGCCCGCAAGCGCTCCCGCCCCAATCGCAACCGTGCGCCCCGGAGTGGGGCCGAGCAGTGATGCAACGCTGCTTTATTGCACTGGGCAGCAATCAGGCCGATCCCGCTGCACAGGTTACCAGGGCCTTCTCTGAATTGCGCAATCTGCCCCAGTCGCAATTACTGGCGTGCTCGTCGTTGTATCGCAGCGCCCCGCTTGGCCCACAGGATCAGCCGGCATTCATCAATGCGGTCGCCATGCTCGATACTCTGCTGAGCCCCGAAGCACTGCTGGACGCACTGCAGCACATAGAACTAAACGCTGGACGGGTACGCAAGGCTGAGCGTTGGGGCCCGCGCATCCTGGATCTTGATCTACTGCTATATGCGGATCAGATGATAGATACGCCGCGGCTGCAGGTGCCGCATTATCATATGCATGCTCGTTCCTTTGTGCTGTATCCGCTGGCAGAATTGGCGGCTGACTTGATAATGCCTGACGGCACGACCTTGCAGGATCTGCTGGATGCCTGCCCACCGGCAGGTCTTGCGCGCTTATCCGGTTTCACAGCACAGGGCTGAGGCATGTATTTTCTGGAGCACCACTGTTCACGTCAGGAAGACTATACTGCTGGGGCTGTTATCAGCCTCACCAGTCGGAACGACAGTCAGCCCGTCTGCCTGCCGATCACAGCCATGTTGCCTGTTAAAGGCCGAATTACTGGAAGCCGCCATGCCTGACATTACCCTGACCACTCTCAATAAGCTCAAGCAATCGGGCGAGAAGTTCGCCTGCCTGACGGCTTATGATGCACTGTTCGCCCACCTGGAAAGCACTGCGGGCGTCGAATTGCTGCTGATTGGCGATTCGCTGGGGATGGTGTTGCAGGGGCACGACAGTACCCTGCCGGTCACCATTGAGGATATGGAGTACCACACCCGCGCGGTGAAACGCGGCAATCAGGGTGCGCTGATCATGTCGGATCTGCCGTTCATGACCTGTGCCACACTGGATCGCGCTCTGGACGCCAGCACCCGGCTGATGCAAGCCGGTGCTCACGTGGTCAAGCTTGAAGGTGCCGGCTGGCTGGCCGATACCATCCGTGTACTGACCCGCAACGGTATTCCGGTATGCGCACACCTGGGGTTGACCCCGCAGAGCGTTAACGTAACCGGTGGCTACAAGGTGCAGGGCCGTGAAGAAGCCCAGGCCAAAGCGCTGCTGGCCGACTCCATCGCGTTGGCCGAGGCTGGCGCGGCGCTGTTGTTGCTGGAGTGCGTACCCAGCAGCCTGGCCGCAGACATCACTCGGGCTGTGGATATTCCGGTTATCGGCATTGGCGCCGGCCCGGATACCGACGGCCAGATGCTGGTCGTTCACGACATGCTGGGCCTGTCTACCACCGGACGACTGGCCAAGTTCGTACGCAACTTCATGCCCGGCCAGCCGGACATCCCGTCCGCTTTCAGCGCCTATGTCCAGGCGGTCAAGAGCGGTGAATTCCCGGCAGCTGAACATGAGTTCTGAGCCATGAATACAGTACATTCGATAGCGCAGCTGCGAGCTGCGCTGACGCGCGCGCGTCAGGAGAACAAGCGAATCGGCCTGGTACCCACCATGGGCAATTTGCATGAAGGGCATATCGCGCTGGTCGAGATGGCATTACAACGTACCGATTATGTGGTCGTCAGCATTTTCGTCAATCCGCTGCAGTTTGGCCCCAACGAGGATCTGGATAGCTACCCGCGTACCCTGGCCGAAGACCAGCGTAAGCTACTGGATGCCGGCGCGCATCTGGTATTCGCGCCCAGCGTAAGCGACATGTACCCCGAAGGTATGGACGGCCATACCCAGGTCAGTGTGCCGGTGGTCTCGGAAGGTCTGTGCGGCGCCAGCCGACCCGGTCACTTTGACGGCGTATCCACCGTGGTCAGCAAACTGCTGAACATGGTGCAGCCGGACATAGCCGTGTTCGGTGAGAAGGATTTTCAGCAGTTGGCGGTGATCCGCAAGATGGCCCATGACCTGTGCTTACCAGTTCAGATCATGGGTGCTCCGATCGTTCGCGCCACGGATGGTCTGGCACTCTCATCGCGTAACGGCTACCTGGATGAGGCTCAGCGGCGTACCGCGCCGCAACTGTACCGGACCCTGCAGCATATCGAGCAGCAGCTGCAGACCGGTCGTCAGGACTTCTCGGCAGTGATTGAGGAGGCCCGGCTCACGCTTACCGAAGCGGGTTTCATACCGGACTATCTGGATCTGCGGGACGCCAGCACCCTGCAACCTGCAACCCCCGAGACCCGGGAGATCGTCATTCTTGCTGCGGCTTTCCTTGGCAAGACCCGCCTGATCGACAACCTCCTCTGTAAACTCCCCTGACCTTCTGGCCGGCGCCACGCCGGCCCTGCTTTGTTCATATCAGACCAAAGCAGGGTTGAACTAGCCTGTATTCTGATCAAACCTTGATAGCAACAGCCTGGCAGCTGTAGCACCTCAGGCCCCGTGCCCGACAATAACAATAGAGGAAGATCCATGTACAAAATTCAGAATCACAAGGTTTCCGACAATCCGCTTTATCAGACTCATCTGGATCGGGACGGGTACGAGCGCATGTACCGCCAATCCATTGAACAGCCGGATATGTTCTGGGCCGAACAGGCCAACCGCTTCGTTGAGTGGATGCAGCCCTGGAGCAAGGTTCACGAAAGCAACATGGAAAAGGGCGAAGCCGCCTGGTTCATTGACGGCAAGCTCAACGTCAGCGCCAACTGCATCGACCGCCATCTGAGCAAGCGCGGCGATCAAACCGCCATCATCTGGGAAGGCGACGATCCCGGCGAATCCCGTTACATCAGCTACCGCGAACTGCATGAAGAAGTCTGTCGCCTGGCCAACGTACTCAAGGAACGCGGGGTAAAGAAAGGCGACCGTGTGTGCCTGTATCTGCCGATGATTCCCGAAGCCGCTTTTGCCATGCTCGCCTGCACCCGCATTGGCGCGGTGCACTCCGTGGTGTTCGGCGGTTTCTCACCCGACGCCCTGCGCGATCGCATCCAGAACGCCGAATGTAAAGTAGTGATCACCGCCGACGAAGGCGTGCGCGGCGGCAAGACCGTTCCGCTGAAACACAACGTGGACAAGGCGCTGAGTACCTGCCCCGCGGTGCATACCGTGGTCACCGTCAAGCGTACTGGTGCCGATATTGGCTGGGATGCACAACGCGACGTCTGGTATCACGAAGCCTGCGCTGCCGTCAGCAAGGACTGCGCACCCGAGCCAATGGACAGTGAAGATCCGCTGTTCATCCTCTATACCTCCGGCTCCACCGGCAAGCCCAAGGGTGTGCTGCATACCACCGGTGGCTACCTAGTCAGCACTGCATTGACCCACCACTATGTATTCGATTACCAGGACGGTGAGGTCTTCTGGTGTACCGCAGACGTTGGCTGGGTCACCGGCCACTCCTATATCGTCTATGGCCCGCTGTGCAACGGTGCAACTACCCTGATGTTCGAAGGCGTACCAACCTACCCGACTGCGTCACGCTGCTGGGAAGTGGTCGACAAGCACAAGGTCAATGTGTTCTATACCGCGCCCACCGCGATTCGCGCACTCATGGCCCTGGGAGAAGAGCCGGTCAAGAACTCCTCGCGTAAATCCATCCGTCTGCTCGGCAGTGTCGGCGAACCGATCAACCCGGAAGTCTGGGAATGGTATTACCAGGTCGTGGGCGACAGCCGCTGTCCGATTGTCGACACTTGGTGGCAGACCGAAACCGGCTCCATCCTGATCGCCCCCCTGCCTGGCGCCTGCGACCTGAAACCCGGTGCCGCCATGCGCCCGATGTTCGGTGTAGTACCGGGGCTGGTGGATAACGAGGGCAAGGAGCTGGACGGCGAAGCCAACGGTAACCTGGTGATCAAACAGTCCTGGCCGAGCCAGATCCGTACGGTGTATGGCGACCATCAACGGCTGATCGAAACCTATTTCAGCACCTACAAAGGCGTCTATTTCACCGGAGACGGCGCACGCCGTGATGCCAACGGGGATTACTGGATCACCGGCCGAGTCGATGACGTGTTGAATATTTCGGGCCACCGCATCGGCACCGCCGAAGTGGAAAGCGCGCTGGTGCTGAATGATTCCATCGCCGAGGCCGCGGTAGTCGGCTGCCCGCACGACATCAAGGGCCAGGCGATTTATGCGTACGTGATGCCGATGCAGGGCGTCACGGTGACCGATGAGCTCATGGCCGAACTCAAGGTTGCCGTCAGCGAGCAGGTCGGTGCTTTCGCCAGGCCCGATTTCATCCAGGTAACCAACGGATTACCCAAGACCCGTTCGGGCAAGATCATGCGTCGAATTCTACGCAAGATCGCCTGTGATGAGCTGGATACGCTCGGAGATACCTCCACACTGGCCGATCCTTCAGTGGTGGATAGCCTGATCGAACGTCGATTGAATCGGGGTTCCTGAGCAAAGGTAGTTGTTCAACCTGACGCGGACCTCTATTCTTGCGGGTTCGTCAGATAGTCTAGAGGTAGCGCTTCATGCAAGAGGTCGTGATTGTTGCAGCCACCCGAACTGCCATTGGCAGTTTCGGTGGCCAGTTCGCCGATGTGCCGGCTCATCAGTTGGGTGCAACCGTCATTCGCACCCTGCTGAAGCAAACCGGTATTGATCCAGCCAGTGTGGATGAAGTCATTCTCGGTCAGGTGTTGACCGCTGGCTGCGGTCAGAACCCAGCCCGACAGGCCGCTATTCATGGGGGCCTGCCCCACAGCGTTCCAGCGCTGAATATCAACAAGGTCTGCGGTTCCGGCCTTAAGGCAGTGCATCTGGCCGCGCAGGCCATCCGCTGTGGCGATGCGCAGATCATGATCGCCGGTGGGCAGGAGTCGATGAGCCTGTCGCCTCATGTGCTGCCCACCTCCCGTACCGGCCAACGTATGGGTAATGCCCAACTGGTCGACAGCATGGTTCATGATGGACTATGGGACGCGTTCAACCATTACCATATGGGCCTCACCGCGGAAAATCTGGCTGAGCGCTACGAAATCAGCCGCCAGCAGCAGGATGCCTTTGCCCTGGCCTCACAACAAAAAGCCGTAGCCGCCCAACAGGAAGGCCGCTTTACGGCGGAAATCACCCCGGTTGAGGTTCCCCAGCGTAAGGGCGAACCGCTGCGTGTTGATCAGGATGAGCAGCCCCGGGCCAGCACTACCCTGGAGTCGCTGGGCAAGTTGCGCCCCGCGTTCAAACAGAACGGCACCGTTACTGCCGGTAATGCATCCAGCCTCAACGACGGCGCTGCGGCGGTCATGCTGATGAGCGCAGACAAGGCTGAAGAGCTTGGCCTGCCCGTTCTGGCGCGCATTGCTGCACATGCCAGCTCCGGTGTTGATCCGGCAATCATGGGTATCGGCCCGGTCAGCGCCACCCAGCGCTGCCTGAGCAAGGCCGGCTGGAAAGTCGAGGATCTGGATCTTGTCGAGGCCAACGAAGCCTTTGCCGCTCAAGCCCTGTCGGTCGCCAGCGAGTTGCGTTGGGATATGGATAAGGTCAACGTCAATGGCGGCGCCATTGCGCTGGGACACCCCATCGGCGGATCGGGCTGTCGGATTCTGGTCACGCTGCTGCATGAAATGCAGCGCCGCGATGCCCGCAAGGGGCTTGCTACGCTGTGTATTGGTGGCGGTCAGGGCGTCGCTCTGGCGCTGGCGCGCGACTGAACAAACTGCCTAAACAGACGATCAGCGCTTCACTAAATTGAAGCGCTCGATCACCTCATAATGAACCCCCGCACTCCCCCCATGACTGACGTATAGACAGACATGCGGCACGGAAAATGGCGGCAGCGCCAGATCAGCATTACGCGAGAGAAAGCACCGCAGCGCATCACCGCCCTGCTTCACCCTGGCCAGCGTGATGTGCGGTCGATAAGGTCGCGTATCAGCCACCAACCCCAGCGGCAATAAACGCTGCTCTACCTCCTGTTGGAGTTGAAGCAATGGGCTGCTTGGCTCAACCCCGGCCCAGAGCACTGCAGGCTTCTGCTCACTACCAAAAAAGCCTGCACCGCGAATGGTCAGCATCAATTCCGTGGCCGGCAAATCCACCAGCGCCGCCGCCATGTTCGCGCCGGTCTGCTGATCGACCTGACCGATAAAGCTCAGGGTCAGGTGAAGCGCCTCGGCTGGATGCCATCGTGCGGATGGATAATCCACCCTCATCGCCACCAGTGTCTGCCGGATCGACACTGGCAATTCAATACCAACGAACAAGCGTTGCACTATCAGCACCTCCAGCGCGCTACCGAGAAATGTCACCGCGGCAGGTTCGCTCTGGCCAGCGGCTTGCAGACTTCATCCAGCCTCCCGCCCGACCCTGCCGCTTGGTTTAACAGAAATTCCGTTGCTATGCTTGAACACTCAGACATTCCCGAGGCGACGCTCATGCATAACATCATTGCGGGACGATTCGCGCTACAGGATGAAGCAGATGCTGCCTTGGCAGCACTTCAACGCGAAGGCTTTACCCGCGACGCGGTGGCCGCATTCTATCTCAACCCCAATGGTCAGCATGACCTGTACCCGATTGGCGGTGACGACGAAAGCTCCGCTGGGGCACGTCATTCCGGTGCCGGAGCAGCCAAAGGCGGGGGCATGGGGGCCGCCGTGGGCGCTGCAGCCGGCATTGCCGCCACGCCCGTTATCGGCCCAGCGGGTATCGCCATTGGCGCCGGCATTGGCGCCTATACCGGCTCTCTGGTGGGCGCAGTCAGCAGCACCGACAAGCAATCTGATGTGGATGAGCAGACCGGGGAGCCTTCCTTCGCTCAACCTGATGTTACCGAGCGCGCCGCCGGTGTACTGGTGGCCGTACGCGTGACCGAGCATTCCCGCCAGTCCGCCATTGATATTCTCGACCGTCTGGGCGCCGAGGATGTGGAACAGGCAGAGGGCGATCTGCGTGACGGCCGCTGGTATGACTTCGACCCGCATGCCGTAGTACATCGGGTTTGATATTAATTGAAATACCCTGAATTTTCCGCTACGTCCAGCGTCAACCGCAGTACCTAGACGTGGAGGTAAACGAGATGAAAGACTATCCCCGTGAACCGGATGAGCGAGCACTCACCGAAGCCGCCAGACGCCAACTCGAAGAAGATAACCGCGAGAACACAGAAAACCGTCCCATGGGGCCGACAGGCAACGTGCCGTCCCGTGAAGAGGCCGAGCGACTGGGGGCAGAGGGCGGCCTGACAGAAGCAGCCATCCCCGACTCCGGGCCTACCGCGGACGACGCCGCTCCGGAAACCCTGTTGCCAGATGACGGTGCTCGCTCAGCAGCTGAAGCCGGCGGCGACACCACCCCAGCGGACAGCGACCTGAACAGGGTCAGTCCCGGTCGGATTGGCGGCGGAAGCGGGCTGGATGAAGCCGAACTGGGTCGCGTCAAACCGTTGGATGGTCAAACCTGGGATGGTGATCCGGATACGCCCTTGCAACCGAATACGGTAGCCGAGCATCCCCTGGCCACCCCGACCGAGAACGAGCCCGATCAACAGTAACCAGCAGCCATAATCGAGTAGGGTGAGGCGTCGCCGCCTCATCCCTCTCACAGAACCGT